>DAONLM010000106.1:0-10321 GCA_035406685.1 Spirochaetota bacterium | reverse complement strand
AGCAATTAGCTAGTTAGATTATGGCAAGGGGATACCATGTGTGTTAAAATCCCACTTAAATCAGTAGAAACAGTTGCTAACATTTTGGAATCCGGGCTAAATGCAATCCCATAACAGGGATTAGAATGTAAAGTATTATTAAAATACTCTTTATAATCTTTTGTATTCCATATAATAACATTACCATTGCCACTGCCAGCAGCAAGATATTTTCCATCTGGAGAATAACTTAACGCATTAACAACATTTGTTAGACCAGTCAAAACTTTTACTATTTTTCCACTGTTATAATCATAAATTCTAATTGCACCAATCATAGGATCACCATCATAATCACCATACAACCAGCCACCAGTAGCAATCATTTTCCCATCAGGACTCAAAGACATATAGTAATGCATCCCTCGTGCTCCATCACTCATATAACCTCTGAATGTTCTCTTTAAAAGGCCGGTTTCTAAATCCCATATTCTTATAGTTTTATCATAAGATACTGTGATTATATCTTTGTTATCCGGTGTGATCTCTATTTTTGAAATACTGGACGTATGTCCCTCTGTTTCTATTATTAGAAATTTCTTATTATCATCTTTTGTCTGAAAATCCTGTGAAAACAAATTAAAACAAACAGCAAAGATAAATATTGCTATTATTTTCATATCTACCCCCTTTTATTATTTATAAGATATAATCATAATAATATTATACATCATTTTATATTTTTTTTCTAATATAATTTTTCTTTTATAATCATAAAAAAATATACCTGCCTTTTAATACAGCAGGTATATCTTTATATCAAAAAGCGTTTATAATTTTTATATTCAGATATTAAATCCTATTTCTTATATCTATTTAAAACTATCCTTACCCTTCATCTCAGCAATTGTTCTCTGGCATTCTATTAATTCATTTTCAAGTTCTTCAACTCTTGCCTTTCTATTTTCACTTATCATCTTTTCTTTTTCGAGCTCTTTCTCAAGCTTATCCACAAGGTCCTCCATCTCTCTTATAATATTAAAAATATCCTCCATTGCCTCTGTATAAAGTTCTTTTGCCTTTCTTGGATCCTTTTTACTTAACTCCTGTAAATTATAAAAAGCAATAGTTGTATTATCCTCACCAGCAATAATATCTGCTGTTCTTGTCTGATTTACTAATAAGGCTGCAGCCCCAAAACTATCACCTGGTTTGTATTTATGATTTGGATTTTTATCTACATAGGCATAACCTTTTACTACTTCACAGATAGTTGTAGCAATGTCTCCTTTTTTTAAGATAGTTTCCCCCTGTTTATACTCCTTATATTTTACAGCCTCAGACTGATTTACAATTGTTGAACTCTTTGAACCAATTGCCTCATAAATTGCAGAGAGTTTCTTTACTGTTGGGTTTGTAAGATTATGCTTTGTCCCATAAACTGAATCATGTTTTATTCTTGCCATACCCAATGCAAGTTTCTTTGCCTCATTTTCTACATCTTCTTCTGTTATGCCCATTAAATTCTGAGTAACTGTAAATTCTGCATCAAATGGACAATTAGGATACTTACAATCAATTTTAAAAATAGCCTTTTTTAATTTAAATCCCATTTTAAACCCCTATATTTCTAATTTTATGCCTCACTATAAATTTAATTTAGCATAAATAAAATTTATTAAATTAAGTATATAAAATTTCTTATAATTTGTCAAAAAAATATTTTCTATTCTAAAAAAATAAAAAAATTAATAATCTATCTGTTCAAGGATATGAGAAATATTTAGAAATGCCTCCACTATCTTTGGATCAAATTGTTTTCCACTCTCCCTCTTAATGATCTCCATAGCCTCTTTATGACTTCTTGAAGCATCGTACGCTCTATTTGCTCTTATGGCATCATAAGTATCCGCAACTGAGACAATTCTTGCTGATATTGGGATCTCTTCCCCAGAAAGCCCCTCTGGGTAACCTTTACCATCCCATCTTTCATGATGATAAAGACATATCTCATAAGGAACTCTTAGAAAATCAACATAAAGAGAATATTGTGGGTCCTCAAATAAAACTCTTATTATCTTATGAATGTATTCTGCTCCTATTTTTGTATGCTGCCTTACTATTGCTTTTTCTTCTTCTGTTAAAGGAGTCTCTTTTGTAAGTAATTCCTGAGGGATTCCTACCTTACCAATATCATGTAAAACAGATGTATAATTAATATCTTTAATATACTCTTCAACATCATAATTATCTGGCTTTATTAATCCGAGTCTTTTACACTCAGCAGTAAGATATGTTGTTATTGTTCTTATCTTTTCAAGATGCATTGATGTCTCTTTATTAAATGGTTCTATAATTGAACATGTCAAAAATATAAGCATTATCTTATGCATTTCTATAGTCTTTTTTGCCTTTAATAGATTAAAATTTGTTATTGAAAGAGTTGTGATTAATGAATCTGTCTTCTGAAAATATGCAAGTTCAACAGAGGAAGAGATATTCTCAGCATTTAAGAAATATAAAAATAATTTTGACTTTTGATCAAACTTTAGTTTGCCGCTCATTTTAAAATAGATGTATGGATGAATATGAGTTTCATCCTCAAACTGATAATTTTTTATCATAATAGGAAATTGAAAATCTTCTATAATTATTTCGCCTTTTTCATTAAAATCTTTTTTCACTGGCTGTGGCAGAAATTTTTCAAATAGGATATCCACATAAAAAGATTGAGCAAATTCATTCTGATCCATTTCTATCTCTTCAAGAAATTTTTCAGAGACTTTTAATAGTCGTCTATTATGATCAAATATTAACTCAAAATTTTCTATGTTTATTTTTTCAATGAGTTCATTTACCTTTTTTGTAGAATATTTCTTTAAAATTATATATCTTTTTTTGAGAATTATATAATCTCTCAATAATCTCTTAAAGGCTATTCTACTCTTTTTTAATGCAGAACCTACGATAGTAAAATTGCGGTGTAATGACTTGTATCTTGATTTTAATTCATTAAAGATATTAATAGGGACAATTGTTTTATCACTGCTACTCATAATTAAGCCTTCATATAAATTATAATTTTTTTAAAGAGTTTTGTCAAAAAATAAAAATATTTTTATAAGAAAATCTACATTTTTAATACTTTATACAAATTAAACATTTTTATTGAAAAGATTAATTGAAAAACTTTTTTATATCATCTTTTAAAAATGGAGAATATCCATATTTTATTTTAACAATTTTTTTATTTTTAATTAACACAACTGTTGGGATTGATCTTACCTTAAAAAACGAAGAAAAAAAACCCTCTTTATCCTCAACTACTGGATATAAAATATTGCTCTTTTTAATTGCAGCATTTATAGTAGCAGTATCTTCAGTAAAATTAATTGCAAGTATTAAGACTTTATCATTCATATTTTTATATATATCATTAAGTACTGGAATTTCCAAAATACATGGATTACACCAGCTTGCCCAGAAAACAAGAGCCACAACCTTATCTGTCTGCAAGCTATACTCTTCATTATTTATATCTTTTATGGAAGAAAAATTTATCTCTTTACCTATAAGTTGTTTTGCAAGTATAAAATTTCTTATTCTTCCCTGTAATAAAAATATTATTAAAATACCAAGAACAACATAAAAAATGATATCTATAAATTTAAACTTATTTTTTTTCTCCATCAAAAACTCCGTCTTCTAAAATATCATTTAAAATAACAATTAATTAATATAAATATATAACTTTCATTCAGATATCCCCCTATTATTACAACAGATATCCCATCTCATTTTAAAGATATCCGTTGTATAATAGCCAGATATCCCACTATTTCAAATCAATAAAATTTTTCAATACAATCTCCCCCCACTTCTTGCTCTTTTCTGGATGAAATTGAGTGCCAAACACATTATCTTTATTAACTATTGCTGGTATCTTTTCACCATATTCTGTTATTGCAACGATATATCTTTCTTCTGTATCAACTCTATAAGAATGAACAAAATAAAAATCTGCCTGATCCCTTACCCCCTTTACAAGAGGGGAATCCTTTAATATCTTTACATCATTCCAGCCCATATGAGGAAGCACCATATCTGTCTTAATTCTAACAACCCTGCCAGAAATTAAACCAATACCCTTATATATACCAAACTCCTCTGATTCTTCAAAAAGAAGTTGCATACCAAGACATATCCCAAGAATATATCTACCACTATTGGCAAAAGAGACTATTTTATCAAGAAAATTATATTTTTTTAAATTTTCCATTCCAGTATTGAATGCTCCCACCCCGGGCAAAATTAATCTATCAAAATTATTAAAATTTTCTTTAAAATTCTCATCTATTACCATATAAGAGGCACCTAACTTTTTTAACATATTTGTAAGACTGAATATATTACATATTTTAGAATCAATTACACCAATCATAATACCCCCTTTGTACTCGGGATATCTTTACCAGATATTCTTGATGATAAAAATAAAGATTTCGCAAAAGACTTAAAAATCGACTCAATAATATGATGGGAATTATTTCCCCTTATGCAATCTATATGAAGTGTAACTAATGCATTATTAACAAATCCTCTAAAAAACTCCTCAAAAAGATATGGATTGATGTTACTCCCATCATCACTTCTTGGAAAATTCACATTAAAATATAAAAAAGGTCTCCCGCTTATATCAACAACTACCCTTGATAAAGCTTCATCAAGAGGTACATAAGAATAACCAAATCTCTCTATGCCAGATCTATCATTCAAAGAATTATTAAAAGCCTTACCCAAAACAATTCCAGTATCCTCTATTGTATGATGATAATCAACATCAATATCTCCCTTCACATTTAAATCAAGATCAAATTTAGAATGTTTTGCAAAAGATACAAGCATATGATCAAAAAAGGGCAATCCAGTATCAATATTTGCCATCCCATTTCCATCAATATTCAATTTTAATCTTATCTTTGTCTCGTTAGTATCTCTTTTGATCTCTGCTATTCTCATTTTATACCTCTTAATTTATTATAAAGTTCAGTATTAATCTTTTTTTTAAAATCTTCGAGTTCCTCTCTCATCTCCAGATCTATCTTTAAAAATTGACTATCATTTCTATAATATTTTTTATCATTTTCTCTTCTTTTGTCCCTTATCTCAAGCAATGCCTCAATCATAATTGTTCTTATAACCTTTGCAACCTCTTTATAAGAATAATCTTTTATATCTTCATATCTAATCTCATTTAAAATTCTACCAGCAGTCTTTACATCTCTTATCCAGAATGCGCCGGGTCTAATAATATTCCATGAGTCAAAAACTACCGGAACAAGATTGGCCTCTGTATCAAATGCCAGTTTAAATGTCCCTTCATAAAATTTACCGATCTTTCCATCCTTACTTCTTGTTCCTTCTGGATATATTGCAAGGCAAACCCCTCTTTCAAGTTTTTCTTTAACCCTTTCATAAAAATCAAAATGTTCTCCGGTCCCAAAATCTTCTTTTAAAATAATATTTCCAGATAAGATCGAAAGCCATCCTATAAGAGGTAGTTTTGTATAAGATTCTTTCATTATAGATTTAATTGCTCCTGGTAAAATAGACATGAATATTACATCAAATATTGAGGCATGATTTATAACATAGATTCTTCTTTGCCCCTTTTTTGGTGATTTCATCCCATTAAAGTCAAAATAGTGTCTTTGTGGAATATTAAGATAATAAAAAACATAATAGAAAAATTTTATAGCATAAGAAAAAAGAATTCTATCCCTGTCAAAAAAAATAAAAGATATTAACAAAATAATTGGTGAAAGAATAAATAAAATCAAATTTACAAAAATAAAAGAAGTATAACCTATTATGGAAAAAATATAGTGTTTAAATAATACTTTATCATTAAATAACTTTTCTTTCTTTACCATAACTTAACCTTTAAATGTTTTTAAAATCTCTTTTGCAGCCTTATATCCCGAACTTATCACAGAAGAGTAACCAGCACCAGGATATACATAAGCCCCCACAAGATATAAAGATTCAAATGGAGTCTTGTAACTCAATCTGTTCACCCCGGATTGAGAATTAATTTGAGAAGAGCCATATATTGCACCCTGAGGATTTCTTGTATATCTCTCCATTGTTACTGGTGTTCCAAATTCTTGAACCTCTATGTATTTATCAATATCAGGAAATCTTCTTTTCAATTTATTTATTATTATATTACTTACTCTCTCCTTTTTTGCTCGATACTCTTCTCTACTTAAATTAGCCCAGTTATTAATATGATCAAGACTCATCACTGAGATTACACTTTTACCCTCTTTTGTTAAACTCTTATCAAATAAAGAATAATTAGTCAAACTATAAAATGTTTTATCATATTCACCATTCATTATCCATTGAAAATTTTCATTCATATCATAACTCTCAAACACTGTTATACAATGATCTGTTATCCCTATATCTTTTGCATCACAATTAAGCCCAAGATACAATTGATTTGCTGAAAGTGAGAGTTCTAATTTTGCTATTTTTTTTCTGAATCTTTTATTATATTCATTCTCATCCATTAGTTCAACAAATGTCTCATAAGCACTCGAATTAGCAATTATTACATCAGCATAAAAATCTGAACACTCTTTTGTAATTACTCCGATAGCCTTATTCCCTTCCATAATTATCTTTTTAACATCACAATTTAGTCTTATCTCTCCATTATTCTCTTTAATGATCCCGGCTAATATATCGGATAATCTCTGAGATGTTCCTTCTATAAAACCACCGCTATAATTATAATATCCTACTGTGGGCACAGAATAAAGAATGGCTGCAAGTCTATCTGGTGGGACTCCATATATCCACCATAAATTCCCTATTATACCTTTTAATTTTTCATTTTTTATATGAGTTGTAAGAAGTTCACCAAATGTAGTCTCTACATATTTAACAAGAAGAGGAAATTTTATAGGAAGCATTGGATAAACCTCTTCCAACTTATCTATTGTAACATCAAGCCCCTCAATCTCATCAAATTCCTTTTTTATATCAATCATCAGATTAAAAATCTCTCTAATTCCATTCTCCTCTGATGGAAATAGTTTAACAAGATATTCTATGTATTTTTGTATTGGCCTTTCTATAACTATATTATGCTCTGGAAAAATAAGTCTCTGAAAATAGTCATACTGAATATATTTTATCTTATCATAAAGCCCGAGTTCTAAAAATGCCTTATTAACAACAATATTTTCTTTTAGAGGTCCAAAATTATGCAATGAAACATCAAACATATAATCTCTACGAATAAAATTTGTAGCAAACCCACCAACTTTATTATGCATTTCAATTACTAAAACTTTTTTACCATTTTTTGCAAGAATTGCACCAGCGGTAAGCCCCCCAAGACCTGCACCAATTATTATACAATCATACTTAGACATAGATATACCCTCATACATCCATTCTCACATTTATACCATTATCTTGTAAATATTTTTTTAACTCCATTATTTTAATCTCACCAAAATGAAAAACACTTGCTGCAAGTAAGGCACTCGCCCCACCTTTTTTAACAGCACTCAGAAAATGCTCTTTTTTACCACCACCACCAGAAGCAATAACAGGAATCTTCACACTTGATGTAACTCTTGAAAGCAAATCATCATCAAATCCCATTTTTGTCCCATCTCTATCCCAGCTTGTCAATAATATCTCTCCAGCACCAAGATCTTCTACCCTTTTACACCAATCTACAACCTCTAATTCAGTCTCATTTCTTCCGCCATAAGTAAAAACCTTATCCACACCATTTACCTTTCTTGAATCAACGGCAACCACAATGCACTGAGAACCAAAATTTTTTGCCCCTTCGGTAATTAAGGAAGGATTCTGAACAGCAGAAGTATTTATAGAGACCTTATCACTACCGGCCTTAAGAATTTTTTCCATATCTGAAACTGTTCTTATTCCGCCACCAACAGTAAAAGGTATAAAAGTAACCTCACTAACCTTTCTTATGGTCTCTATCATTGTCTCTCGATAATCAGAACTCGCAGTAATATCAAGAAACACAAGTTCATCTGCTCCCTCTTCTGTATACCTTTTAGCACACTCAACAGGATCACCAGCATCAACAAGATTTAAAAAATTTATACCTTTTACTACCCGTCCCTTATCAACATCTAGGCAGGGTATAATTCTTACCTTTAACATATTTTAATCCTGAAATTGTTTAATAGCCTCTTTTATATCAACCTTACCTTCATACATAGCCTTACCTACAATTATCCCGGTAAGTCCATAATATATTAAAGTCTTTGCCTCTCTAAGATCCTCCATAGAGCTTATTCCACCAGAAATTATCACTCTTAAACCACTATCATTGCTAAATTTTTTTGTCTCTTCTATATTTGGACCTGCTAATTTACCATCTCTTGAGATATCTGTATAGATAGCCTCTTTTATCCCTATCTGAAATAATTTCTTGCCAAAATCAATTGGGCTAATATTTTCATTTTTCTGCCACCCATGAGAATAAACAGAACCATTCTTTACATCTATTGCTGCTAAAAAATAATCCCCACCATATTCATCTATCCATTCCTTTACCTTCTCTATATTTTCAATTAGTACTGTCCCTAATATTAAATGATCTATACCATCAAATATAAGATCCTTTACATCCTCCTCTTTTCGTATTCCACCTCCTACCTGCAAAATAAGCCCTGTCTTTTTCTTGATCTTTTTTATTATATCTCTATTTAATGAGCTACCGGTCTTTGCACCATCAAGATCTATAATATGAAGTCTTCTCGCACCAGCATATTTTAATTCCAATGCCAACTCAACCGGATCACAACCATAGATCTTTTGAGTATTAAAATCCCCTTCTGTTAACCTAACACATTTACCACTCATCAAATCAATTGCTGGTATTATTAGCATCTCTCTCTCCTATTTTAATGTCCATATTTTCCAAAATTGATCATATTTAAGTTTATTTAAATTTATATATATAACCTTTTGATCCTGAGAAATCAATTTTATATCCTCTGTCTGAATATTAACTTCAGAAACCTCATATTGCTCATTATCAATCTTCACTCTTGCACCTATTTCCGGAAATTTCTCTTTTTCTTTTAAATAAGTATTATATTCATAAGCAAGACAGCAGAGTAATCTACCACATATCCCACTTATTTTCAAAGAATTAAGAGTTAAATTCTGTTCTTTTGCCATCTTAATAGTAATTGGCTCAATATCACTTAAAACATTTGAACAACAAAAATGCCTTCCACAATGACCATAGCCACCCATTATTCTACATTCGTCCCTGACTCCAATCTGTCTTAATTCAATCCTTGTCTTAAAAATACTTGCAAGATCCTTTACAAGTTCTCTAAAATCAACTCTACCATCTGATGTAAAATTAAAAAGTATCTTGGGTTCTTCTAAAAAATAGTGAATATTAATCAATTTCATTTCAAGATTATGCTCTTTAATCTTCTGTAAAGTAATAGGAAAAGCCTTTTTAGCCTTCTCTTTATTGGCATTATACTTTTTTATATCTTCTTCAGTGGCGATTCTTACCACATCTAAAATTTCATCCTGAGTGGCAATATCATCCTTATCAGTTACCTTACCAAAAATAATACCAACCTCATTTCCATAAGGTGTTGGGACAATTACCATATCACCATTTTTCAGATTATCATTCTTTATTTTACAAATCTTAGAGCAATTATTATAATCAAATTTAATCTTATAGCAGACTTCACCTTCCTCAATTTTATGTTCATATCTCTCTTTTTTCTTAATCTCTTTATCTTCAAGTTGTGCCAAAATATTCAAATCATTCTCTATATCCATACCACCCTCAATCTCTTAATTTCTCAAAATTAAAACAATAATTCTATAAAAATTAATATATATTAACTAAATTGTATAAAAAGGTCAATCTTTTATTTTTATATTTTTATGCTATTTTTTTTTAATTTTACAAAAATCTTCATTTTAAAACTTAATCCAGATAAGATGTTTACTCAGAATACACATATAATTAAGTGAATAGTTATTAATTTAAAATTTATGCTAAAATAATTTTACTTTGTCAGAAAATTAAAGTATAGTGGTTTGTTAAAAGCAGAGTTATGCTAAGAATGATTTTAGGAAAGAGTAATAAAAAAAGAATGTGTTTAAAAGAATGCCAGTCTTTATAAAAATTGAATCTGTTTTAGACAAAAATCTGTGCCAAAAACAAGGTAATAATATACTTCTTGATCGATATAAAAGGGGATATCTGGATGAATCCTCTCATCCTTATCCTTATACCATT
>DAONLM010000105.1:0-10342 GCA_035406685.1 Spirochaetota bacterium | reverse complement strand
TAGATGCAAGTCTTTTTTTCATTTCTGAGTTAACAACTATGTGTAACTCATGCTCAAAATTATAGTTTTTTAAAATCTTACGAATATTATTCATAAAAAACCTCCTCTTAAAAAATTATTTTCTATATATTAATCACAAAATTTTTGAGAAAATCCTTTACAAAATTTAACAAAAAAATAAAAAATTTTATCTAAAAATAAAATTAAACATTGAAAAATATAAAAAATGAGATATAATTAAATCATACTATTTTTTTACAAATAAAATTTTATTAAAAAAGGGAGCAAACTATGAATATCAAAAAATTATATTATTTTATTTTAAGTCTAATGGTTGTCATTTTTTTTACAGGGGCAGATTGTAATCCACAGGATAATACAACATCAACTCCTACCACTGTTTTAAAAATTAGTTATACTGCTGATAATAATGTTATTACCAGTGCCTATGATAGTAAGAATAAGAGGCTTTATATTGGGGGTTCTTTTACCAAGATTGGTACTGTAACTGGCTATGGGGTTCCTATAAATACCACAACATCCAAATCAGCACTCGATTTGAGTAAAATGCCAAGAATTAATAAAAGAGTGAATTGTGTAATACCAGATGGGAATGGTGGTTGGTTTATTGGCGGTGAATTTACAAAAGTAGGAAATACAGAGAGAAAATATCTGGTAAGATTAAAAAAAGATGGGACTATTGATAGTTTAAATCTTGATATAAATGAAGCTGTCATGGGAATGGCTTTAGCAAATAATATACTTTATATTGGTGGCTTCTTCAATACCATAAATGGTGAAACAAAAAAATATCTTGCCGCTATTGATATTAAAACAGGTAAGCTAACAGATTTTAATGTTAATCTTAATGAAAGAGTTACAAATATTTGTCTTTATGGTAATACTCTATATTTAGCAGGATATTTTACTTCTATAAATAGCCAGACAAGAAAATATCTTGCCGCTGTTGATACTATTTCTGGGAATCCAACATTATGGGCACCAGATCCAGATAGTATTGTATCTGATATTTTAATTAATGGAACAACTCTATATGTGGGGGGATATTTTACAGCAATAAGTGGGGATAATACAAAAAAATATCTTGCAGCATTTGATATAACTACTGGGGGTTTGTTACCATGGTCTCCTTCGCCAGATGATAGTGTTATGGCTCTTGCAAAATCAGATAATACCTTATTTGTTGGCGGTAGATTTCAAAGCATGAGCGGGGTTTATCCGAGAAAAAGACTTGCTGCCTTCAATTTAAGTACTGGAAATATAATCACAACTTTTACATCAGAATTAAATTCCTCTGTCAGAGCAATGGTTGTTTCTAATGACTCTCTATATATAGGTGGGGAATTTACCCAAATAGGAGCAGAGTCAAGAGAATATCTTGCCTCTTTTGATATAACTACTGGTAATCTTACCTCTTTTAACCCTAAGATGAACAGTGCTGTAAATTGTCTTGCTATAAATGGGACTACTCTTTTTGCTGGTGGAGAATTTTATTCAATTAATGTAAAAAAGAGAAGTAGAATTGCCAGTATTGATTTAAAGAGTGGTTTACCAACAGATTGGGCACCAGAGATTGATGATAATGTGAGAGATCTTATTTTATACGGAAATAACTTATATGTGGCTGGGGATTTTCTCATAATTAACGGCGAATCTCGAGAAAGGTTAGCCTCATTTGATTTAACTACTGGCCAATTAACAGGATGGAATCCTTCTTTTGATAATAGTATTTTTTCACTTGCAATTGCTAATAATAAAATATATGTTGGTGGTTTTTTTACAGATATAGACTCTACCCCGAGAAATCGTCTTGCCTCATTTGATCTATCTAATCTTACTCTTACAGACTGAAATCCAGATGTCAATGGAGGTGTTTTTAAAATATACCCTTATAATAATAAATTATATATTGGTGGAGAATTCACGATGATAGGAACAGAGACAAGAAAATCTCTTGCTTCTTTTGATATTGCAAGTGGGGCTCTTACCTCTTTTAATATAGAATGTCCCTCTGGAAGTATAAATAACATAGTAATATCTGGCTCAACATTATATGTTGGTGGGGAATTTGACATTATAGGTGGACAAAATATAAAAAGTTTTGCAGCTATTAATATAGATAATAATACACTCATTACAAGTTTTAATCCAGATTTACAATATAGTAGTGGGTCGCCTACTATTGAATGCCTCTATTTATATAATAATACTCTTTATATATCTGGTTCTTTTAATAAAATATTTGGCAAAGATAGATCTTATTTTGCTACTCTTAACACTTCTAACAATACTCTTTCAGATTTTACTATTAATATGGAGTCTAATATTTGTACAATGATAAGGGATGGCAATACTCTATTATTAGGTGGTAGATTTATGAATATTAACAATAAGTTTCATCCCTGTATTGTGAGTGTTGATACGAGTGGTAATATAAGAGAATAGAAAATTATTTACTAAGATAATCAAGATATTGATATATTAAATAAATTGAAAAACCAATAGAGGCAACTCCAAGCAAAAAGGTTATAAGACTGCTTAATTCGATCCCTTTTTGTATTGTTGGAGGATCTTCTGGATTATATTTAAAAGTGATTGTTTCATTAATTTTATATTTTTTTGTTAATTCTAATTTTCCAATATATTCTTCATTATTTATAAAAAATTTTATAGTATGAAGATAATAGATATGTATTACGCCATATGAATCCTCTCTCTCTATCTCTTCTATATCAATAACTATTCCTTTACTTTTTTTATAAAAAAAAAGATAGGGAAATATATCTATACCACCTATAAAACAAAAAAGCAAACCCGTTAAAATAACTACTATTATTCCTACTATTCTACGCATTTTTATATTGTTTTTATTAAGAATAATAAAATAAATTTAAAGATCTAAAAATTATTTATTCAGATTATCGAATTTTTTTCTGCTCTCTTCCAGTTCGTTTGATGCCTTTTCCATTTTATAAAATTGCTCTTTTAACTTTTGCTCCTCTTCTGCCAGTTTCTTCTTATAATCCTCAATATCCTGAGTCTGTCTTTGAATCTGATTATTGATAACTCTGGTCTTTGAATCAAAATAACCTATATCTTTTGATGTATATGATTTGAGTAATTTTTCTGTCTCAAATGCAACACCAGAATCAATTATTACATCCCCATCAGTATCATAACCAAAGAGTTGTTTAACACCTTCCGGGTATTTTTCTATGGATTCTATTAATTTATCACTATTTAATTCAAGATATCCTTTTAACTTTGTAACATCTAAGGTATTTGATGTCTCATTAGTGGATATCCCTATATGTTTTAAAAGAGATATCTCTTTACCAAAAGAGGTAGGATATGGATTCATCATTATTATTCTTATCTTTGAGGCAAAAGTTTTAAGACCAGAATCGTTTGAAAGTTCTCCCATGTCTTTCTTATCTTCTTTATCTCTATACTCTTTTGCCTCTATATTTATTTCATTATTAACATACTGTAAGATCTGATTATATTCTGTAATAAAATCATTAATTGTATTTATTATTTTTTCATAGTCTCTATCTATTTTTAAACTCTCCTCTTTATTGGTTTTTTCAAAAATATTTATAGTAACCCCTTTTATAAGATCATCAACTGTATTGGTGTCTCTTTTTACTATAAGCCCATCTATTTTTATAGTTGCATCCATTGGTTTTGATAATTCATTTTTATATCTTACCCCTTTTATACTTTCACTATCATAAAATTTTAAGTTTGATGCCTCGAGTTTTTTATAGGTATTTGAATTTTTAAATACCAGTGCGACAATTGTCTCATCATCATTTAAGATTGTATTCATATCAAACTTTAAGGTTTTTTTTGTCTCATTTACATCTAATTCTGGTAGATCTATTGTTCTTTTGTTTGTAATTATCTCAAGATAGTGATCATCATAAACAATCTTTTTTGGTTTATCCTCCTCTTTTTTTGTATAAGGTGGCACATTAGAAATAAGGGTCTCACCTTCTATATTTATATCGAAAATGGAGATATCCCCCTCTCTTGTCCAGTTTGGTCCAGTAGGTATCTCCTCTTTTGGCTTTTTAGAAGGGTCTATCACATCAACTCTCATATCAACTTCCATAACAAGGTGCTCTCTATAGTCAACCTTTTCTGGAAGATTGAATTTAATTTTATCATTAGTCTCTAATTTTAGAATATTATCTATAAGATTTATGGAGGAACGAGTCTGATTTATTAGGTTTTTCTTTTCAAAATTGAATTCCTTTTCATAACTTTTTACATCTTCAAAAAAACCCATCTCTCTAAATACTTCTTTTGTTTTTTCATTATCAAAAGATATATATTTTTTCTCTCCAAATTTAACTGTCTCTAAAACCAGAACCTGAGTTGTCTTTGTGTCATTAGCAACAATACTTTTTAAAATATTTTTAGCATTCTTTTTAATTACCTCTGAAAAATTATCAATTGTCCCACCTTCAAAATAGAATTTAAATTTCTCATTATCAACTGAAAATGCATACTCACCACTAGGGACCTTATAGTTTTTTGAAAGGGAAGAGCTTGCGATCTTATGAGGTGTTGCCTTATTTAAAATTTCTATTCTATATTCACCGATTTCTGCTATTCTTTTTACTGTGGCAGAAAAGGCATTTGGATCTGATGATTGGGAAACCTTATCATCAAAAGGCGCTTCAAATCCATAAAGTTTTTTTGCCTTATTTTGAAGGGATAAAAATTTAGTCTTTAACTCTGACCATAAATTCTTTTCATCAACAAGAGCCTTTTTTTCGTCTTCCATTTTTTCAAGTTTTTTTAATTTTGGCTCCATTATTTTCTTTATGGCTTCACTTGATTTATATTTATCTGTGAGTCCTGGTATATAAGCACTATCCGACATCTAAAATATCCCTCCCAAAAATTATCGGCTCTTATTCCTCTTTTTTTATTAAAATTTTAATTAAGCCTTTTTATCATAAAGATTCCCCAATTCCTCTCTTAAATACTTTGCAAGATTTTGAATCTCTTTACAGGGGATCTCTCTTATTACCTCATCGGTCTCCTTATCAACAATTGAAATTATAACTCTATTAATATCCTTATTATAATATAATTCCACTCTTTCATTTGAGGAAGTAATTGCATTAAATTGATCTACTGATTTTAAAATTTTTTCAATATCAATGTCTGGCGATTGTTTTTGAACAATCTCCTTTATTTCTTCTTTAGAAAGAGTCTCCCCATTATAATTCCTTCTTTCTCTTATATTTTTTTGAATAATAACAGAATTATACTTGTCAGAAGATAAATAGTCAATGTCTCCAATCATCTTATAACCTCCTTAAATTAAGGTAACTCTTCCCCCCAGTTCTTTTTTAAAAAAAGCACCTCTTCTTAATTTAACATTAAGAAGAGGGTTTTTAATAAAATGTGGTTTATTAATTCTTGATATTTTCAGAAAAAGGGCGCATTTGAAAAATAAGCCAGATTTTAACCCAACAATCTTAAAACTGTTTGAGGTCTTGTATTAGCCTGAGCGAGCATTGCAGTGCCAGACTGAACAAGGATACTATCCTTTACAAAGTTTACAGCCTCTGATGCCATATTAGCGTCTCTAATAATGGATTCTGCAGCCTGTAAGTTTTCAGCAGCAATAGCAACACCCTTTTGTGCCATTTCAAATCTGTTCTGGTATGCACCAAGATCTGCTCTCTGACTATTGATCTTCATTAAAGCAATATCTGCTTTACCAATTGTCATATTAGCATCACCTGGATTTGCAATTGAAACTTTCTCTTCCTTAGTCTTAAGTAAAGCATCGGAAGTCATTGTTCCAATCATTATCTGCTCTCTCTGATCCATATTTGCACCAACATGGAGCCACATACTTGCAGTAGGTGTTCCACCTTTTTGTGCATTAGCAAATCTACCAGTAAGCATATTCATACCATTAAATTGAGCGTGAGATGCGATTCTGTTGATTTCATCAACTAATTGATCAACTTCAACCTGAATCTGCATTCTGTCTTCATCAGTATAAATACCGTTGGAAGCCTGAACAGCCAGTTCTCTTATTCTGTGAACAACATCCTGTGTTTCCTGTAAGTATCCTTCAGTAGCCTGAATGAAAGATACACCATTCTGGATGTTTTTCTCAGCCTGATTAAGACCTCTTATTTGAGCTCTCATCTTTTCTGATACTGCTAATCCAGAAGCATCGTCACCTGCTCTGTTTATTCTCATACCAGATGAGAGTTTTTCCATTGTCTTATCTACATCTCTCACCTTAAATTTTAAAACATTGTTGGCATTAATGCTTGACATGTTATGGTTAATAATCATTAAATTACCCTCCTTGAATTTTTTAAAAAATAATTATATTTCCGACTCATTCGGAAATAACAAGTAGTTCTGTTATTGAATAACATTAATAAACCACAAAAAAATGCGCCCTTTTCTGTTATCAATAAACAGGCATAGCCCCCTATTACATAGGAGGCGACGCCCATTAACTACCTGTCATCCAAGAAGAGCAATCCAAACTATTTTTCTTTCAAAGAACTTATATTTTATCTTAATTATCTTAATAATTGTAATACTGACTGAGTCTTAGCATTAGCCTGAGCAAGCATAGCTGTACCAGACTGAACAAGAATACTATTCTTTGTGAAATTAACTATTTCACTTGCCATATCAGCATCTCTAATAATTGACTCAGCAGCCTGTAAATTTTCAGCCCCTATCAATAAGCCTTTTGTTGCATGCTCTAATCTGTTCTGATATGCACCAAGATCAGCTCTTTGCTTATTAACTTTCTTTAATGCCATATCCATGAGTCCGATTGACATATTAGCACCATCTGGTGTTGAAAGTGTAAAAGTTGGCTTTGCTGCATGTGGTAAACCGGTAGCTTCTTTTAATCCTAATCCCTGGCTTGTCATGGTGCCAATAAATACCTCTTCTCTTTGATCCATATTAGCACCAATGTGTAACCACATACTTGCTGTGGGTGTTCCACCATATACTGGATTAGCAAATCTACCGGTAAGCATATTCATACCATTGAATTGAGCATGGGATGCAATTCTGTCGATTTCATCGACTAACTGGCTGATCTCTACCTGAATATACATTCTGTCTTCATCAGTGTAGATGCCATTTGATGCCTGAACTGCTAGCTCTCTTATTCTTTGTAAAACATCCTGAGTCTCTTGTAAATACCCCTCAGCTGTTTGAATAAAAGAGATACCATTCTCAGCATTTTTTTCTGCTTGGATTAACCCTCTTATCTGGCTTCTCATTTTTTCAGATACTGCTAATCCACTGGCATCATCAGCAGCTCTGTTAATTTTTAAGCCAGATGAAAGTTTTTCCATGTCTTTTGTAACATTAACATTGTTAAACTTCAAGACACGGTTAGCATTAATAGATGACATGTTGTGGTTGATAATCATTTGTTTCCTCCATGAAACTTAGTTTACCAGGTAATCCTTACCTGTTTTTATTTTTAGATAATTCACACGAATTATCTTTTTTACTTTTTGTATCAGAATGTTCTCTGCCCCCACAAAAAACATTCTTAAATTATTTTATCTTACCCCTTCCCCCTTTTATTATATAATTTCTCATTCTTATTAATCGGTATAATAAAAAAAATCTTTAATATTTTTTATTTATTATACAAAATATTTTTAGAAAATTCAAGTATTTTTTTTATTTTTTTTATAAAAAAAAAATTAATAAAAAAAATCCTCCACCAACTTAGTGGAGGATTCCCCCTGGGAACAATTATGAATATTAACCCCGTAAAAGCTGCAAGACTGCTTGTGGTTTTTGATTTGCTTGTGCTAACATAGCCATTGAAGATTGAACTAAAATCTGGTTTTTTGCATATTGAACCATCTCTTCTGCTATGTTAGCATCTCTTATAATGGATTCTGCGTGTTGCAAGTTCTCAGCTCCTGCCAACAAGCCTCTTGTAGCATGCTCAAGTCTATTTTGGTATGCTCCCAGGTCGGCACGCTGTTTGTTAACAATTTTAAGTGCCATATCAAGTGTACCAATCGCTGAATTTGCAGCATCTGGGCTTGATAATGAAATAAAGGTTGCTGTATGTGGCAATCCGCTTGGATTCTTTAAACCTAATCCCTGACTAGTCATTGTACCGATAAATACCTGCTCTCTTTGATCCATATTAGCTCCTATATGTAGCCACATACTGCCAGTGACAATATTCATTGCACCCTGTTTTGCAAATCTACCAGTTAACAAGTTCATTCCATTAAACTGGGCGTGTGAAGCAATTCTATCCACTTCATCAATTAACTGACTTACCTCAACCTGAATATACATTCTATCTTCACTTGAGTACACGCCGTTTGCAGCCTGAACTGCTAACTCTCTTAGTCTCTGGATAATATCTTGAGACTCTTGCAAATATCCCTCTGCTGTTTGAATCAGTGAAATGCCATCTTCTGCGTTCTTTTCTGCTCTTATAAGACCTCTGATTTGAGATCTCATCTTTTCAGATACTGCTAATCCACTGGCATCATCACTTGCCCTATTGATTCTAAACCCAGAGCTTACTTTCTCTAAATTTTTTGTTAATTCAAAATCATTAAACTTTACATGGCGATTGGCAAACATCGCACTTAAATTGTGATTAATAATCATTTGAATCCTCCTTGATTCTAAAATTTCAAAGACATCCTTGTCTTTGGCGCCTTATTATCAAAATCGGAATTCTAAAAAAATTCTTAACAAAAATTTTATCACCAATTGAGATTATAGGGTGTGATTTTATTTTTAGGTAAAAATTTGGTTAACTTTGAAAAATATTGATATAAAAATTTACAGAATTAATTATAAAATTATATACAATTTTTTCGGGGCACAATAATGAAAAAATATTTATTTTTTTATTAATTTTTTTAATTTTTGATTGTAAGAAGAATACTTCGACCTTCATTGATACTAATTTTTCTGGGAATTGCAAATACTCTGACTCTTGTTTAACTTTTGAATTTAATTTGACTCAAGAAAATAATAAATTAAATTGTATCATTGAAAAAGATCATAAAAAAAATTATAAAGCAGAGATTTGTGTAATATAATTTGAAATTTTTACTATATTTTTTAACCTTAAAACTTTTATTCTGTTTTATTAATATATGTCAATAAAAAGTATGAGGTTGATAAGTGGGCTAATCTTTTGGGGATAAAAAACGACGATTGCCACATGAGTTGTATTTAGTTATTAATAAATATTGGAGTAAGCATTTATTAATCAATTAAATCTATACTTTATTTATATTTAACAGATTTAATGCCATAGTGATAAGATATTAACAAGTTATTCACAACTATTTTTTTAAAATGTTAATAATTGAATTTCATAATATTAAGTATAGAGATTAAATTTATTGTAACTTCATTATATATCTTCAAGTTACATTATAATTTATATAAAATGAAACAAAATTCACTTTTTATTAATATTTTTTCAAATTATTAACAAGTTATTTACAATTCAAGAACTCTATCAAATTGGGAGGAGGTAGTTCAAAATAATTAGTTAAGATAACTATCAGAAAATAAAAATATTTTATATTAGTGTTTGATATGATTTTTAGTTTATTAATCTTATTTTGGTTTCAATAAAATACTCTTGGTATTAATTATTTTTTGTTTCTTTTATGATAAAGATATATCGTATTTGGATACTAATTTATTCTTATGTATACTAACAAACTTTTAATTTGTAAGCTATTGAGATCTATATGAAAAATAGTTTAACATTATGATAAGTATAGATCAGATCTGTCCCTATTTTAATTTTATAATTATAAAAAATTTATAAGTCTGTCCCTCATTTTAATTTTTTTCAAAAAAACTAAATTTTTTCTCAAAACTTGTAAAGGATTTTCTAAGAAATTTTGTGATTAATATATAGAAATACTTTTTTAAAAGCAAGGAGGATTTTTTATGAGGAGAAATAGAATACTAAAAAAGGGGGCTAGCTATTATATTACCTGCACAATCAACAGGGACAGACCTGAACTAAAGCCCCTCTTCGTCCGCGAAATGCTATTATTAACTTTAAAACAGGCAAAGAAGAAATTTAGATTCTCTCTTCTAAATTTCGTATTTGTTTATACCCACTGTCATTTTATTATAAGACCCAAAAGAGGGGAAAATCTATCAAAAATAATGCAGTGGTTACTGGGAACATTCGCTGTTAGATATAACAAAAGATTAAAAATAAGAGGAAAGGTATGGTTTGATAGATTTAAGAGTGAGGTAATAGAAAAAATTGAGGATTTTGTAA
>DAONLM010000104.1:0-10382 GCA_035406685.1 Spirochaetota bacterium | reverse complement strand
TTCAAAATTATAATTTTTTAAAATCTTACGAATATTATTCATAAAACCCTCCTTAACAAAAAATTATTTTCTATATATTAATCACAAAATTTTTGAGAAAA
This sequence comes from Spirochaetota bacterium, assembly GCA_035406685.1. Lineage (GTDB taxonomy): Bacteria > Spirochaetota > GWE2-31-10 > GWE2-31-10 > MWDO01 > DAONLM01. The sequence continues at coordinate 10,281 of DAONLM010000104.1, read as the reverse complement.
TCCTTTACAAGTTTTAGAAAAAAAATAAAAAAATTTTGCCTAAAAATGAAATCACACCTCGAAATAGCACATTTTTATTTTTTCTTGCATTTTAAAAAATTTTTAGTATAATATAAATATGGAAAAGAGTAGACGGTATTTACTAGAAACCCTGACATTTAGCGAATAATAATGGAACTTTGAAAAAGATTTTAAACATCTTTGAAAGATTGGGTATTGTTAAATGAAAAAATTTATTAAGAATTGAAAATTTCTGGTTGCCCCTTCAGAGTTTGTATAGATGAATATTTCAATCTATACTCCCGAAAGTTGACAAGAAACAAAGTAATTTGTAGAGGAAATAAAAATGAAAAAAATGATAATTGGCATTATTGTTGGATCATTAATAGGAATTATTGATGTGATTCCAATGATTTTACAAAAATTAACTTGGGATGCAAATATTTCTGCTTTTTCGATGTGGGTAGTTATTGGATTATTTGTCTCATTATATAATTATAAAATTCCTACATATATCGGAAGTATTATTACGGCTTTTTTAGTACTATTGCCTTGTGCGATTATTATTGGTTGGAAAGAGCCTTTTTCTTTAATTCCTATATCAGTTATGACTTTGGTTTTAAGTTTTTTGCTAGGTTTAGTAATAAGATTTATTAAGCAAAGAATGAATATTGAATAATTAATAAATGGCAACTCATCTCACAACAGTGAGTATGCAGCATTTATGGTTGGACAAGTTAGATTTTACCCAATTGCCTTCTTGAGTGCGCTAAGGCAACTTTACATGGACCTGAAATGTTATGTGCCATTAACAACTTGGGGGGTGATAAATTAATTATGATTATTAATTTTAAGATAATCGGTAAAAATCAATTGAATATGATAAAAGAATTATGGGAGAAATTAAATAAAATACATTTAACTGATTCAAAATATTTCAAAGACCACTATGAAAAATTTACATTTGAAAAACGTTGTGAAAAGTTTAATTTAATCGATGATAACAAAATACGAATAGAAGTAATTGAAAATCAAAGGAAATTTATAGGTTATTGCATTTCAACAATCGAAAATGACAATGGTGAAATAGATTCGCTATTTGTTGAAGACAAATATCGAAAAAGCGGTTATGGTAGTCAATTATTAGAAAATGCCGTTAAATGGTTAAAGTATAATAATTGCAAGAAAATTATGGTTTCAGTTGCTGAAGGACATGAATCAGTTATTGAATTTTATATGAAACATAAATTTTATCCAAGACTTACATATCTTTATCTAAAGGAGTGAAGATTATATAACGACATATAAATTATCTAAACGAGTTGCTACGCTTGGATCTACGTAAAGATTCTTTTAGCGTAGGGCTTTAGGTGGAATACCAGGATTAAAAACGTGTTTTTTAAATATAATCTGGAGGTTTACATGACAAACTTGGGTTAATAAAATTCATTTTAGGATTTATTATAATTATTTCATTATTTTTTAATACAGATTGTAGTATTAATTATAATTATATAGAAAAAATTACTAAAATTGCCTTACCCAAAAAATTAAAAGCTATTCAAATAGTAAATAATGGCGAATTTGTAATAATAGGGAAATTTCTTATATTAGATAAAAATGAAATTCAAAATTTTATTTCTATGAATAATTTTAAAAAATTTGAAAATGATCAAAATCAAGTTATTGAATTTGTTACTTTATTAAAAGAAGAAAATAGGATATTATTTAACAATAATAAAATATTCTATTATTTGAAAAACAGATCAGAAACTAATCAATGGAGTGTATTATTAGATAAATCTTTAGGAGAGTTATGGATTGAAATATTATATCCTGATTCTTCTGGAAATAATCCATGAAGGTAAAAAATCTAACATGGCACTTCTCACAAACATGCAAAACTTTATATTTCATTTTGCTACTAACGAGTATGTGTGTATTAAGTTGTTAATTGATAAAATAAACAAAAAAAGTATATTTTCAATAAATAAAAAATTTTTTTATAAATCTAAATCCACAAGAATTCATCACATCTCACTCGTTAATATCATATTTTATTATCTGTTTTGAACCATAAACCTTTTCTTTATAAAATATAACCATAAATTAATAAAATATCTACTCTAAAATAAAATTAAAAGTAAAGATTTTTTATCTTTTCTTAATTTTACCTAAATGTCCCATGCCAATTCTTCCTTCAATCCCTATGGTATGGCTCCATGCTTCTGTTGGATCGCTCTTTTTTTCTTTATCAATAAAATATAGTGCTTCATAATAGAAGCCAACTGTATAATGGAATGCATTTTTTTTAACATTATCATAACCAAGAAAGATAGAAGGACCCACTATACGGATATCCTGATTTGGGCTATACGATCCACCATGACATAGTGGATTTAGGTAATACATTCTAGAGATATTTACCCCTATTTCAAAAAGAGAAAAGTGTCGAGTATAAATGTCCCCGAATTTAGTAGCCAATTTTATCCTTGATGAAAGAAGTATATAATTGGGCTCCCCATAGCCATAACGATAGGTTAAAAGGAGATCACATGCCGGCTGAAAATTCACTCCAAAACCAAAAAAACTAAAAGGATAATAAAAAATATCTCCGTCCAATCCAAATGAAAAATGGCTTTGAATAGAAGACTGATAATCTTGCCCATAATAGTAAGAATAAAAATTGTTATTTAAATACTTAATAAAAAATGTCATTCCACACTTCAAAAATATTCCGCTTGAAATTTCCCATGCTGTCTGATTTATGGCTTTTTCTCTTCTTTCTTCTTCATCTGGAACAATATGAATATCCTCTTCATTTCCATCAATATACATTTTACCCCAAAAAATATACCTTGCTGGTGGTTCTCGCAATGCAAATTGATATTTGTCAATAGGTTTATCTAAAAGTTGCCATTTTTCCTCCTCTGGGAAATGATCATTTATAAAGATTTTTGGATCTGCAAGAAAATATAGGTTTGTATAATGAAAAACAAAAGAATTACCATTAAGGTAACCAGAACCCCATGTAGCATCAATTAGATACCATTTGCCTTTAATCTTTACAGCATTCCATGCATGATTGGATTTTTTTGGTACCATTCCAGCAACATATCCATAGCCTTTTGCAAAGCCTATTATTGTTACGCATTCAATACCTGCAATATCGCAAAATTCCTGAAAAAGATTTGCATATCCAGCACACACGGTTTTCCTTGTATAAAAAACATTTATAGCACTTGTATCAAGAATTCTATTTGAAAAAAAAGCATGTACATCATAAGAGATATTATGAGTAATCCAGAAATAAATTGCTCTCACTTTCTCAAAGTCATCACTGGCTGGTTTAATAAGATATGACACAAGACTCTCCATATCTTCTGTGGATGGTGCTCTTAAAGCATACTCATCAATATAAGTATAATCTCGTGATATTAAAAAATAAGAAACCATTAAAAAAATAAAAATAAAGAAAATTTTATTTGGTCTCATACAGATATCCCCCTTTATAAAATATACTCCCCTACTACGATAAAATATATCACAATCCTTTTATGAGAAATAATTGTTATTTTACAAATATATCCCTTCAGGCTATGACATATGTCCTATTTTACTTTTTATAGAAATATCCGTTATATTATTAAGGCATATATACCATTTTTTATAAAGAGGATATACCCTAATAGTTATAAAAATATCCTTCCACCCTCTTTTTAATAAATCTTAACTTTATTATAAACAAAAATTAATATTATTCTACCTTAATTCTAACCCCTTCTGAATGAGAACTAAATTCTGGGGCATACATACATTGAATCGTTGTTATGCCATTTGAAAATTCTCCTTTATGTGTTACTCTTAATGAATATTCAAAAACATAACTACCTTTTGCTAACCATGGAATAAAAAAATTAGTTGAGGCATCCTTTGTAACCTGATAATACCATAATCCATCCTGATATTTATATGTAGATATAACTGTTACTGGTTCGAGACTACTCGCTCTTGCATCTTTCAAATGTATGTATTCCATGTTTCTATCAACTTCTAATTCAATCCTAACAACAACTTCATCACCTACTTTTAATTTTGTTTTCTCAACAGGTTCTATTACAGGACCTTTTGCCGTATTTCTCTTAACAAATAGTTTTTTCCTTAATTTAAGAGGAGTCTCATAAGGCGTTATCTTATCCAGTTGTTCATAATACTGCCAATATAAAGCCCCCCAGCTAACCCCTTCAAAATCTTTATTAACTATTATATTACCCATATTTTCTGTAACCTGTTCTGCTGAAAAACTCTTTTTAAAATATCCTGTCCCTTTTTCTGGCTTTATATCTTTATCATTTGCTGGATCAATAACAACATCTCCTAATTTAATAGTAACAAGCCTATCCTCTTTTATCCAATCACTGCCAGTCAATATTAATGAATATACGGCATCCACTGTTGCTTTTGTTGTTTTCCAATTTTGAGTCTGCTTTTGTTTTAAAAGCCAGACTTTCATTTCATCAACAATCTTTGTATCTTTTGTGATGTCGTTAAAAGCCTCAATTAGTAATGATTGTGTCTCAATAGGAGCCTCATGCCAATAGTATCCAGCTTTATTATCCTTCCAATACATTCCCATTTCTTCACTTGTTAAAGATCTTTCTTTTAAAGATTCTATTATTCTGTTTGCCACATTCTTTTTATTTGTATTAAACATAACAATTGCAATCATTCCCTGACAATATATGTTAAAATCAAGCCAATATTTTTCAGCCTGCTCAAGCCAGTAATTATAAGCCTTTTTATTAAAAGAACTAATATTAATTTCTGGATATAGAGTTCTTGTGTATAAATAGTGAATTGTCGTATATGATAAATTATTCTGATTTAAAGGTATCTTATATCTTATTAAATACTCATAATCTTCTCTCATCCTATCATCAAGATATTTCACACCTTTTTCACTCATTTCTTTTATTTTAGAATTGTTAGAAATAGAAATATTTAATTTTTTTAGCCTACCAAATCCAGAAATAATATGTTGGGTGATATACCTATCATCCGGAAGCCCGGAAAACCAGGCAAATCCTCCATTACCAAGTTGAAGTTTTGAAATTTTTTTAACAGCATCTTCTAACTCTTTATCCATTCTCTTTAAATCAAATAGAATACCAATTCTCTTTTTTCTCTCTTTTTCATTTTTTGCATCTCTTACCCATGGGGTTTCTTCGAGTAAAATATTTTTTACCTCTTGATTCTTTTCAAGATTTGACTCTAATGCTTCTGTATTCTTCCATGATTCATAAATATCTTTTATTCGAGAATCGGAGTTTGCTATATGAAGAGCTATACTGTTTGCATAGATTCTACTAAAAATCTGTTCACTGCACTCATAAGGGTATTCCATTAGATAAGGCAAAGATTGAATAGCAAGCCATACTGGATTGGATGTAAATTCGAGTGTTAGACTTTGATGAGTTAAAGTATTGGAATTTTTTGCAGAAATTAATTTTTCCATTTTGAATTCTTTTGTCCCTTTTGTTCTTACAGGCAAAGGAAGACTCTCAATAACAAGCATCCTATTTGGAAGAATTGGAAGTATTGACTCTTCGCCATCAGAAAAATTCTCAGATTTTGCTATTATTCTGTATGTTATACCATTCATGTTTTGTGGAATATTCACCTCCCAGAATACGACATCACTCTGACCTTTTTTTGCCATAAACCTCTTTTGATATTCTTTATTATTAAATTTTTCATTAACCGGTTTCATTGTCTCTGCATCAAATAATTCAAGTGTTACTACACCTTCAAGATCTTTATCACTTATGTTAGAAATTTTTGTTGCAAGAAAGATCTTATCATTTTCTCTTAAAAATCTTGGCATATTTGGCATTAACATTAGATCCTTTTGTGTCACAAGTTCTTTCTCAATTAGCCCATATTCTAAATTCTTAGTATGTGCAAACCCCAACATTTTCCATTTTGTAAGACTATCCGGAATTTTAAAAGAGATTATAATTCTTCCCTCTTCATCTGTCTTTAACTCGGGATAGAAAAATGCCGTTTCATTAAAATTTGTTCTTATCTGAACATTTTGTTGTTGTTCTTCTTTATTAGCAGTAGAATCCTTACCATTTTTATCTTTTTTACTATTATCAGTTTTTGACTTATCCTTATCTGATGCCATTGGCAAGCTTTCTTCTTTATCCATTTTGACCTCTTCTGGTTCTGATTCTGACATTTTTTTAGATTTAGTATATCCATCACTTTTTCTTCTTGACTTTTTATAAAGAAAATAATCTTCTTGAAAATAGAGACCAAACCAGTTAAGGTAATCATAGATAATCTCTGATTTGTAAAGATATTTATTCCAGTTCAATTCATAAAAAAACGAATTAATTTTTAAAAAACTATAATTACCATTAAAATAGTATTCTGAATAGTTATAAGGATAAATATAAAAATTCCAGTAGTGAGGCTTAAAAGCATTTAGCGAAGCATCATATAAAGTAGCGACCATTTCAGCCATAACCTTATCTTTTTTATATCCAGAAATTTTAATTCTCCATTCCTCATTTTCACCGGGCAGAAGTTTATCTCTGAATGTTTCAAATTCTATTTTTAATTGCTTATTCTTCCATCCAACATAGACTGGATTATTAGAATAGAAGAATCTATTATGCTTTATGGTAAAAAAATGGACAAAGATCCCTCCTCTGTATTCCTCAATTATTGGGATCTCAAAAATTTTTTTACTATTTGATAAATTAAGCCTTTCCTGTTTTATGATCTTACCATTTGACTCTATAAAATAATAGAGATTCATATTTTCTGCTGAAGTTCCAATTTCAAATTTTGCACTCTCATTTGGTTCACCTTCACTCTTTATTGCCGAGATAAAAAAGAGATTTTTAAATGGCAATCTTTTATCCTCTGTTGAATATAGTGTGAAATATTTTTTATATATTATCTCTTTTCCATATTTATCTTTTGTTTTTAACTCAAATATATACTTCCCACTATCCCAATTTTGAATATCATTTAGGACAATTGTATCACTATTATTCGTATTAAAATTAGTATTTAAGACAATCTTTTCTTTATCCCATTTATAAAAATTTGCTTCATCATTATATTGATCGTATGGAAAATCTTTTTCAAATTCTTCTTTTTTAAGAATAAATTTATCAGGTTTATTCCACATTCTCTCTCTGTAATATTTTTCTGGATTTTTTAATTTTGATACTGTTATTGTTCCATTTGCTGGTTCAAATTCTCCATTTAGATTAAGAGTAGAAATTTTAACTTTTAACATCTCTTTTTTTAAAATAGTATCAGGGATATCTGTATTTACCTGTAAGGCAACATAACCCACCCTTACTACACCAATTGCACTATGAGTCTCCCCATTTATATCAGTTATATCTGCATATACATAGTAATTAAAAACTGGCATCTTATCTGGTGAGATTGAATAGTCCGGAATTGAATCAAATTCTATAATAAACTTGCCATTTTCATCGCTTTTAACTGTTCCATTTACTATCTCCATATCAGATACTGGCGGATTCCACCACCACCACCAGTATGGAAAACTTGCCTTTCTAACAACCCTATATTTAACACTTGCATTATCAATAGAAAAACCAGCATAAGCCTTTGCAATACCTGTAATTTTTACCTTTTCACCTACTTTAAAGCTCTCTTTTACTGGTTCAAAACTCACTTCAAATTTAGGTCTTTTGTATTCTTCTACTGAGACTCCTATCTGCCCAGATCCATCAGAATTATAAATTGTCATTATACCATTTAATCTATCGGTTGGTGCTATAAATTTCCCATTAAATGTTCCAAATTCATTTGTTTTTAAATCCATACTTGTTATTAATTGCCAGTTCACATCATAAAACTGAATTGTCACATTTTTATTAGGGACAATCTCATTCTCTTTACCATAAGAAGTTAATACCAATCCTTTAAAATATATTGTCTGACCCGGCCTATAAATAGATCTGTCTGTAAAAAAGAAAGTTTTTGTTACTTTTCCTTTTTGCTCACCATAGTAACTATTTTGATATACATATTTATCATTAAAAAATTTATCATCTTTATATATAAATTCATAATATATATATCTGTATTTATTATCTTTATTTGGAATTTCAATATAACCATTTTTATCTGTTATATAACTTTCTGTTTTAATCATCTCATACTTTCTAAGCATATCATTGTATTTACTTTCATAAATATTCACTTTTACTTCTGGCAATGGTTCCCCATTTTCTCTATGTATTACATATAGTTCTATGCTGCTATCCTTTTTTCTATTTTCTATAAAGCTTATATTTGATATCCAGAATGAAGAGTAACATACGGCATTTTCTTCTAACTTAAATTCTTTATCTGTTCCGGCAAATATATAGTAATAACCAGATTTTAAAGAGGGCAATTTTAACTCAACAGAATGTTTGTTATAATCTCTATCATCTATTAAATTAATCTCATCATTAAAAATTCCTTTTTTAGAACTATATTCTCTAATAAATTTATTAGCATCACTAATCTCTTTCTCTAAATAGTTATCAACCTTTACGATTTTTATATAGACTTTATTGACATTTTTATAATTTAGCAAATATAAGAATGGTTTTTCTGGCACATATACCTTCTCATTTTCAAATGATAGTTCTTTTGTATTTATCACTGATAAAAGCCATTCACAATTATGAGAACCTATTGATTCTGGATACTTTTTTAAAGCTTCCTCTATTATCTCTACTGCTTTTTTATTATACCATTTATAATCTTCTGCAATTTCAGGTATATATTTAGAACCAAGATTAAAATAGTATTCACCAATAAGATAGGCTATTTCTGTATAGAATGGTGTATTTTTATATTGATCCTTCATTTTAATTAAGGCATTAAAATAGAGTTGATCTTTATTAGGTTTTACAAAATTATTTTTTACAAAAATAATTCTATTTAGATCTGCGTCAAATAAAGCGTCTTTCTCTTTATCGTTTATATGAAATTTTAAAAAATCCTGATATAATAAAAGAGTCTTATATTTAAAAGAATCCTTATCTTCTGTCTCTATTTTAAGATTAATAAATTTTTGAGGCTCATCAAAAAATGAATCATCCATTAGTTCGAATTTATAACTTGCTTCTGTTAGTCCGGTCTCTGTATTAGCAAAAAAACTAATTGCTCGCCAGATTAAAAAATCATATAGAGTGGGTCTTCTATTTCTTGTATAGGTGTATTCTACAAGAATATCTTTATATTCTTCTATTTTTTTTGATTTTAGAAGTTCTCTATTTTCAAGAGACTTATAATATAACTCACTAATTCTTGATATTAGTTTTCTTAAATCCCAATATCTTATATCATTTTGTTCAAAATTTTCTGTCTCTGTTCTATTCAAAAATTTATACCTATTATTCTCATAGTAATTCCAGTAAAGTTCTGCCATTATAGAATAAAGAATATCTCTTGAGGGGGAAGAGTATTTATCAGCACTCTCTTCAAGCTCTTTGATTATTTTTATAAGAGCTTCCTCCTCATATTCAGTTCTATATTTCATTATATGAATAATTGACTTTATAATTTGAGAAGAATTTTCCTCTTTTCTGGCTAATTCATATATTTTATCTACTTTTTCCTTTGCACTTTTGGGCAATCCTTTATTTTCAAAAGAATAAACCTCTTCCCATAATTTTGCATATTTATCTAACATATTATTACCTCCTGTACTATTATCTAAATTATTATCAATTGAACTTTTACAGCAACTAACAGCAAAAATTAAAAATATTGCATAAAATATTCTATATTTCATAAAATCTCCTTTAAATTAGGATTGTCAAAAAATATTTTTTTTCTATTCATTTAGAATAATTTTAGAATAAAATTAATTAAATTGCAATAAAAATTTTTATTGTTTTATATTTTTTTAATTTTTTTAGCAAAAATAAAACATAAGTAAGTTAAAGATAAAAAAAATCCGTAAATAAGAGGTAATTTTATTTTTAAGTAATTTTTTTTAAATTTTTTTCAAAACTTGTAAAGGATTTTTTCAAAAATTTTGTGATTAATATATAGAAATATTTTTTTATAAAAAGGAGGTGTAAGCATGAAAGAGTTTGATTTTGTCTTAAATCAAAATCTGTTTGAAAAAATTAACAATTTAAAGATAGAAAAGATAACACCGATTCAATCAAGAAGTGCATATTTTATAACCTCATAAGGCGTCATAAAATTAAGACACTTTAATGG
>DAONLM010000103.1:0-10626 GCA_035406685.1 Spirochaetota bacterium | reverse complement strand
GTATGGCGACACTAATAAGGGAAATACTGGAGGTATATTTTGAGGGGATTGAAGAATATGGAGAAGAGGAATTTATGAATATTGTAAAGAAAGTAAGCGATGAGATAGAAAGCATGAGAAGAAATAAAGTGAGGGTAAAGAAAATTGGACAAGATATCCCCCGCCCCATCGCTAAACTATACCGCTATTTAACATATTTCTCTTACGATTTCTCTTTTACTGAGTTTCAATTTTTGTAAACCTAATAAATGTTATAACTATTTATACTCTATAAAAAAATATTTATATAACTAAAATCTGCTCATTTTGTTTTATAAAATGAAATAAAAAATAATGACAAAATTATTTTTTTTTGATAATATCCTAATCAAAAATGGAAAATTGAAATGGATCTGGATTTAAGTTATAATGGAATTGAGAATAATCTAAAATCTGAGAATCAGAAATCTATTCTTGAAGTAAGGCATCTTATAAAAAGATTTGGCACAAAAGTCGCTGTAAATGATGCATCTTTTAGTATGTCACAGGGCGAAATAGTTGGCCTTTTAGGTCCCAATGGGGCCGGAAAAACTACAATATTCTATATGATTGTTGGTTTTATAAAGCCAACATCAGGCGACATATTTTTAGATCATCATAAAATTACATTCTTACAGATGTATAAAAGAGCAAGATTAGGAATAAGCTATCTCTCTCAGGAAGCATCTATATTTCGTAAATTAACAGTAGAGGAAAATATTGATGCAGTTCTTGAAATTCTTGATATTCCGGATAGTGAAAAAAAACAAAGAAAAGAAGAAGTTATAAATGATTTAGGAATTTCAAGGTTGGTTAAACAAAAGGCTTATTCTTTATCTGGTGGAGAAAGAAGAAGAACAGAAATAGCAAGAGCATTGGTATTAAAACCTAAATTTTTACTATTAGATGAGCCATTCGCTGGAGTTGACCCAATTGCCGTTGCAGACATTCAAAACATAATTGCTGGTTTAAAAGAGAAAAATATTGGAGTACTAATTACTGATCATAACGTAAGAGAGACATTAAAAATTACCGATAGAGCATATATTATAAATCTTGGAAATATATTTAGATCCGGAAGTTCTTATGAGCTTGTTAATGATCAAATGGTAAGAAAGTTATATCTTGGAGAGAATTTTACATTTTAGTTTATAAAGTTAGATCAGAATTAAATTTTTAGAATAAAAAATATTTTAATTAAATAATTTTTCTGATATAATTTCTTTATGTTTGTCATATTTCAATTATTAAATAAAAAGAGAGAGTCATTATTAAAACAATTCTCTAAAAAAAAGAAAAAAAGAAATATTCTATGTAAATTCTGTAATAATAAAATAACAGATACATCAAAAGAGATATCAATAAATAATTCTGTAAATCATACATTTGTAAATCCATCTGGAATTATGTATAATATAAATTGTTATTCTGATGCAAAAGGATGTTTTGTAACTGGTGAAAAAACCGAACAATTTTCTTGGTTTGATGGATTTAGCTGGCAATTTGCAATGTGTAATAAATGTCTTAATCATTTAGGATGGTTTTATAGTTCTAATAAAGATGAAAAATCATTTTTTGGACTTATATCCGAAAATCTTAAAGATGAATAAATCTATTGTAATCCAGTGGAGCCAAAACCACCATCTCCTCTATCTGATTCATTAAGACTTTCTACTTGCTGAAAATTTGATTTTATAATTTCAGTAAATACCATCTGCGCTATTCTTGTGCCTACCTCTATTTTAAATTCATTATTAGAATGATTTATTAAGATTACCTTTATCTCTCCTCTATAATCTGAATCAATTGTCCCTGGTGCATTTAAAACAGTAATACCATACTTCATTGCAAGTCCACTTCTTGGCCTTATTTGTGCTTCAATATATTGGGGCATCTCAATAGCAATACCTGTGGATATTGCCTTAAATTCTTTTGGTTTAATAATAGCCTCTTCTGCTGAAAATAGATCAAAGCCACTTGCATGCTCTGTTGCTTTTATTGGTATTTTAGCATTTTGATTTAATAATTTTATTTTAATATTAACTGCTTCTTTCATAATTAAAAGTCCATTTCAGTAAATTTTAACTTTTTCTTATATAAAAATTGAGTAAAAAAATTTTCTTTAACAAAAATCTCTTTTATTAAATTATTGATATCTTCTACAGTGATCTTATCTATCAACTCTATAATATAATCATAAGAGAGATGTCTTTTATATCTTATCTCCAATAAGGCATTTCTCTTCATCCTATTTTGAATATTATCGTAATTAAGAATTAACTCCCCAATCTTCTGTTTTTTTGCTTTTTCAAGTTCTTCTTTTATTATGCCATTCCTCTTTAAATTTTTTATTATTTCTGATAAATGTTTCATTGTTATATCAATATTTTTCGGTAAAATAGAGAGATATATCCCAAAAAGATTTTCATATTTGAATTTATTAAAAAAACTATAAACTGAATAACATAATCCCAATTCTTCTCTTAACTTTTGAAATAATCTTCCAGACATTGATTCACCTAAAATAAGATTAAATAGACCACATTTAAAAAAATCAATATCATTATCACAATTAAAATTTGCTGTGCCTGTTAAAATATGAAGTTGTTCTGAATGCATAATTGTCCAATCATATCCCTTTATATTCTGAACTGCTCTACTCTTACTATTAATTATACCTTTTCTGAAAGAGACATTAGAAAAAAAATCTATTATTTCATTTTTTTCAAAATTTCCTGCCACTGATATTATAATATTTTCATTAGAAAAATAGTTTTTATAAAATTCATAAATATTATCTCTACTTACATTTAAAATAGAATCCTTATTCCCAATAATAGGTTTGGCTAACTGATTATTTTTAAAAATATTAAACATAAAATCTTCATGAATTTTTTCTTGAGGATCTTCCATTGTTGAATTAATTTCGTTTAATATAACATTTTTTTCAAGTTCAAGTTCTTTTTGATCAAAAATAGAATTATTGAACATATCCGTAACTATATTTATATTCTCCATAATATTGAAATATGGAATCTTATTGTACACAAGAATTGTCTCATGGGTTGTATATGCATTTATATATCCGCCCATTTCATCAAAATATCTTGATATATCCTCTTTTGTATACCTTTCTGTCCCTTTAAAAATCATGTGCTCACAAAAATGTGAATATCCATTCTCATTATCTTTTTCATTTCTTGAACCACTCTTTAAGAAAAAACCGACTGAACTTGAATTAACATAATCCATTTTTTCAAGCAAGAGTGTGATACCATTATCAAGAATTATTTTTTCCACATTTTCTTTGAGATTTAACTTAAACATATTTTATCCATTTTATTTAAAAGAAATAAACTATCTCTTTCACAAATAATAAAATAGAAGGGGATATCCCCCTTCTCTATCTTTTAGATTATAAGAGTTCTAAAAAAATAAGACTATTTTCTTATACCTAATTCTTCAATAATCTTTCTATATCTCTCAATATCCTCTCTCTTTAAATAGTCAAGCAGCCTTCTCCTCTTACCAACAAGCATTAAAAGTCCTCTTCTTGAATGAAAATCTTTTGAATGAGTTTTAAAATGCTCTGTTAAATAATTAATTCTTTCTGTTAATAAAGCAATCTGCACCTCTGGTGAACCTGTATCTTTTTCAGATTTGCCATATTTTTTAATTACCTCTTGCTTTAACTCTTTTGTTAACATCTAACACTCCTGTAAAAAATATTCGCACTAAAAATTTTTATGAAAAATCTAAAATAATTGTAATTATATATCAAAAAATATTAAATTTGTCAAAAATTTTCTAACTTATATTAAAATAATTTTTTAAATATTCTAAATCTTCATTTAATTGAATCTTTAACTCTTCTAATGAATTGAATTTTTTATTATCTCTTATCTTTTTAAAAAAATCTATTTTTATATTAAAGTTATATTTAAATTCATTATAACCAACTAAATATGTCTCCACAAGATTATCAGAAACATAACTCATTGAAAAAAACTCTTTATCTTTAATATAGGTTTTTGTTATGTATGATCCACTTTGTGGCAAAATAATCTCATTCACAATTATATTCATTGTTGGGAAACCTATTTTTCTTCCAAGTTGTTTTCCTTTTTTTACAATGCCTTTAATATAAAAATTTCTATCCATCAATTTAACAACCTTATCCACATCTCCCTTAATTATAAAATTCTTAATAAGCGAAGTAGATACAATCTCTCCATTAAAAATAACTGGATCTACCCTATAAATATTAAAATTTTCAGCCTTAATTAATTCTTCATTGCCTTCTCTCTTAAATCCAAAATGAAAGTCTTTTGCAATTAAAAAACTATTAATATTAAAATTTTTTCTTAAAATATATAAAAAATCTATTGCCTTAATATTAAAAATTCCATTATTGCTATTTAATAAAATTAAATTTTTAACACCTAAAGACTTTATTAACTCTATTTTATCCTCTAATAAAAGAATATTTTTTAGGCTATTCTTAACCGGTAATTTATCAAATGTCAAAACATAATTTTCAAGATTATTTTCATTTGAAATTCTTACTAATTCTTTCAAAATTTTTTCATGCCCAATATGGACACCATCAAAGTAACCTATTGAGATTATGCCATTCTTTTTTTTATCTATTTTTTTATTTATTTTATTATAAATTTTCATAGTTAATAAACAAATTCATATTTCAAAATGCTGTTAGAATAACCTATTAATCCCAAAAAAATATTATTACAAAAAACCCTGTATATTTTATTTTCTAAAATATCCTGCTTAAAAGAATTTAAAGATAATTTTGCACCATTCTTAAAATGAGAAAAAAAATTCTCTTTTAACTCTATTTTATCAAACATATAAAGTATATCTTCTGGCTTAATTATACAATAATTACCCTTTTCTATATCCTCAATTGAATATGCATCTTTTAAACAATAGTTGCCTATTTCAACTCGTTGAAGATAAGATAAATAACCAAAATAGCCAGTATCTATTCCAAGATCTCTTGCAATTGCTCTTATATACGTACCAGAAGAACATTTTATATCAATTGTTAATTCATTATTTTTATAATCAATGATATTCAATTCATATATTTCAATGATTCTTGATGGAATACAAAAATTTTCATTCTTAATCGCTAACTTATATGCTCTCTCTCCATTTATATGTAATGAAGAATATTTTGGGGGAGTCTGTTCTATTTTTCCTATATATTTAGTTAATTTTTCTTTTATAACTTCAAAAAAGATATCCCCATTATATCTATTAATGATCTCCCCTACCCTATCGTCTGTTGTTGTCTGAAAACCAAATTTTATCCGCCCAATATATCTTTTATCAAGCCCTATTAAATAATTAAGCATTTTTGTGGCTTTACCAAAACAGACAAGCATTAAGCCTTCTGCCTCTTTATCAAGAGTTCCAGAATGACCTATTTTCTTAACTCCTATTATTTTTCTTATTCTAAGAATAATATCAAAAGAAGTAATCCCTTCTGGTTTATTTACAAGTATTAAGCCACTCTCTATCATTTTTAAATTTTATTAGAAAATCATTAAAATAAAAGATCTTCTTATTCTATATTTTCTGGATTATTAATATTCTCTTTCTTTTTTCTCTCTTCTGATAATTCATACAACAACCTATCAACATTAAAAGCTTTTTCTGCAGCTTCATCATATCTAAATTCGAGCAATGGTGTATATCTTAATTTAATATTATCTGCTATTATCCTCTGCAAAACACCCTTAGCACTATTCAAACCAATAACAGCATTTTTTTTTTCTGAATTAGATCCCATCATACTAAAATATACATGACAATAATGAAAATCTTTACTAAGAGTTAAATGAGTTATTGTTAAAATTTTAGGAATTCTTGGATCTTTTACAACTCCATTTGTAATCGCCTTCATTATCTCCTGAATTATTAAATTTTTTATTCTATCCATTCTATATTTCATTTAACAAAACCCTCTATATAGAAATATTACCTATTTATTAGAATCACTCTTTACATCACTCAAACTTCTTGATATCTCCTTTATTTCGTAAGCTTCCATTATATCTCCCTCTTTTATATCTTTATAATTTTCAATACTGATTCCACATTCCATACCCTCTAATACTTCCGACACATCATCTTTAAATCTTTTTAAGGTTGATATTTTTCCAGAATAGATAACAACATCATCTCTTATTAATCTTATTAAAGAATTTCTCTTAACTTTTCCCTTTAATACAACACAACCTGCGACAGTTCCAACTTTTGATATTTTAAATACCTGTTTTACTTCAACTGTTCCTATTAATTCTTCCTGAAGTTCTGGTTTTATTAAACCCTCCATTTCAGCCTTAATATCTTCAATAAGATCATATATTATATTGTATCTTTTGATCTCTATCTTTTCTTTCTCGGCTAAAGCAGTTGCCTTGGGATTTGGTCTAACATGAAATCCTACAATTATAGCTTTACTTGCCTTTGCAAGCATTACATCACTCTCATTAATTGCACCAACACTTGCTGCAACTGTTATCAATTTTATCTCATTATTACTCAATTTTTCAAGACTATCTTTTATTGCCTCAACAGATCCCTGAACATCAGCCTTAATTATTACCTTTATCTCCTGAATTTCACCCTCTTTTTTCTGTGAAAGTAAATCTTTTAATGTTATTCTATTTAAAGATTTTGCATCTTCTCTTCTATTTAATTCCTGTCTTTTTAATGCTATAATTTTTGCCTCTTTTTCTGTTTCTGTTACATCAAAAGGATCATCCGCATTAGGAACATTATCAAAACCTGTTATTTCCACTGGCATAGAAGGATATGCCTCTTTAATTCTTTCACCTTTATCATTGTATATGGTTCTAACCTTACCAGCATATATTCCAGCAACAAAAGAATCTCCAACTCTTAATGTTCCCTTTAAAATAAGAACAGTGGCAACAACACCTTTACCATGATCTATTTTTGATTCAAGGACAAATCCTTTTCCTCTGACATCATAAGGAGCTTTTAGATCCATTACTTCAGCCTGTAATATAATGGTTTCTAATAGATCTTTAATTCCAATCTTTTTTAATGCACTCACATTACAATATAATGTCTGTCCACCCCACTCTTCTGGAAGTAAATCATATTCTGTTAACTGTTGTTTTACCCTTTCTGGATTTGCCTCTGGTTTATCAATTTTATTTATAGCCACAATAATTGGAACTTTTGCATCCTTTGCATGATTTATAGCCTCTATTGTCTGCGGCATGACCCCATCATCAGCTGCTACCACAAGAACAACTATATCAGTTACCTGAGCGCCTCTTGCTCTCATCATTGTAAAAGCCTCATGTCCCGGTGTATCCAAAAAAGTTATCATTTCACCATTATCCAATTTAACTGTATAAGCACCAATATGTTGAGTAATACCACCAGCCTCATGAGAAGCCACATCTGCTGATCTTATAGCATCTAATAATTTTGTCTTACCATGATCAACATGCCCCATAATAGTAACAATAGGCGGCCTTTTTTTAAATTTAGATTCGTCAACCTTTTCTTCTTCTATTACAGTCTGTTCATATAAAGATACAACATTTACCTTACAATTAAACTCACTTGCAACAATACTTGCTGTATCTGCATCTATTTTATCATTTATTGTAACCATCATTCCTAATTCCATTAATTTAGAAATGATGACACTCGCCTTCAAATTCATTTTCTTTGCTAAATCACTAACTGTTATCACATCAATTATATCTATCTGTTCTGGGACAGCACTTAAAGCCGCTTTCTCCTTCTTTTTTATAAGAAAAGCCTTTGAAATTTCTTCTTCTTCCTCTGATATAAAATTTTCTTTTTTATCGTATTTTTTTTGATTTATTTTTTTTCTTGCTAAATCTTTTTCATTAATTGGTAATATCTGATTTTGATTTTGATTATTTGTAATATTTTTTAAAATATTGCTCTTATTATTAAAATCTTTATTATCATTAAATCTTTTATTAAAACCAGAATCTTTTTTGTTTTCATCATTCTTTTTTATAAATATTTTTCTTTTTTCAAAATTAATTTCTTTTTTCTCAAATTTCTTTTTATCATCCTCTTTCTTTTCTTCTCTATCTCTTTTATCTCTATATCTAAAATTTTTTATATCTTTTTTCTCTTCTTTATTCTTAAAATCCTTTTTCTCTTTTTCCTTTTCATTAACTTCTTTTTTAGTGATAGATTCATTTATGATATCTTGCTTGGATTCTATATCCTTAATAGAGTCAGATTTATCGATCTCTTTTGACTCTTCATCTTTATGAGAAATTTTTTTCTTAATAACAACTTTTTTCTTCTTTACAACAACTGTTTTTTTCGAACTTTCATTCTCTTTTTTAATTAATTCTCCTTTAATTTCTTTTTCTTCCATATTTTCTCCAAAAAATAAAATGAATCTATCTTTAAATTACTATATACTTTTTAAAAATTTTGTCAAGTTAAAACAAAAGATTTTTATTCTTCCTCTTCCTCAAATTCTATCTCTATACCACAATTTGGACAATTTGTCTGATCCTCTCTAATTTTACCCCCACAGTTTGGACATTCATAATAAACTACTCCGTCCTGTTCTTCCCCTTCTTCTATTATTTCTTCTGTATCAGATTCTTCTACTATTTCAAAATTTTCATCTATAAAATTTTTTAAGTATACAGCCATATCATGATCAAAACCATCTAATTTTTCTATATCTTCTATATCCCTAAATTCTATTAAATCTTCTATCTTATATATGGAATTATTATACAATGCCTGCTTAATATTAAATGGCAATTCAAGTTCTTCTATTTCATTCTCTTCATCTTTAAATAATTTTTTAGCGTCAGACTTTGCATCTCTTATTAAGCCTCTTTCTATTGCCTCTTCTGTTCTTATTACATCAATTGTCCAACCAGTAAGTTCATTTACAAGTTTAATATTTAAACCTTTTTTTCCAATAGCGAAAGAAAGTTGACTATCATCCACTATTGCAATCGCCTTTTTATCACTCTCTTCTGTTATTATTACATCATTTACTTTCGCAGGAGTTAAAGCATTTTCTATAAATTTTTTTATATCAATACTCCATTTTATAACATCAATCTTCTCTCCATACAACTCTTTTATAAGATTCTGAATTCTTATACCTTTTTGACCTACGCATGCACCTACTGGATCAATCTCCTCCTTATTTGCATATACGGCAATTTTTGTTCTGTATCCTGGTTCTCTTACAATTTTGAAAATATTAACAATCTTTTCATATATTTCTGGTATCTCTACTTCAAGCAATTTTTTAATAAAATCTAGACTTATTCTGGAAAGTATTACATTAATATTTCCACTCTTATTTTTAACCACACTTTCGACAAGACATTTAATTCTATCTCCTACCTGATAATTTTCCAATGGACTCTGATTTTTTTGAGGTAAAATACCTTCAATCTTGCCTAAATCTACATATATATTATTATTTTTAATTCTCTGAACATATCCTATGATTATTTCACCCTCTTTTGATTTAAAATCTGAAAATTTTGCATTTTTTTCTATCTCTTTTAATTTTTGTAAAATTATCTGCTTTGCTGAATTTATTGCTATGGTTCCAAATTCTTCAGGATTAACAGGTACAAGAACAAAATCACCTACATCAGCCTTTTTATCTATCTTTCTCGCATCTTCTAATGAAATCTGAAAAAGATCATCCTCTACATCTTCTACAACCTCTTTTTTAGAAAAAATAGATAAAACAAATTCATCATCATTTCTAATTACAAGATTTTCAGTAGTTCCATAATATTTCTCATACGCTTTTCTTAATGCCTGCTCTATGGTTGATAATATTAATTCCTCACTTATACCCTTTTCATTATGAATTTCCCTAATTGAATTTGCTAAATCCAATATCATATAATACTCCTTTACAAAATATTATCCAAATAATTTTGCTTTTTTTATGTTTTTTATATCAATAAAAATCTCTCTACCTTCTGACAAAATAAGTAATCTATTATTAGATAATATACCTTTACATATACCAATTATATATTGATCTTCATTTGTTAAAATTTTCATCTCTTTTTCTTTAAAAATTTCAAATTCCTCTATATTTTTTAAAACCCTATTTATGCCAGGACTCGATATTTCAATTATAAATTCTTGATTTATAGTAGAAAGTAAACCATTGCTTATCTTTTTATTTAAAAAAGCAAGTCTATCTACACTCATATCCTCACTACTATAAACATATATAGTTAAAATAGGACTCTTTTTCTCATTTCTTATTTCTATATCAACAAGTTTAAAATTATATTCAGCAAGAAAAATCTCTATATCTTTTTTTATCTCTAAAATTAACCTATCTTTTATCTCTTTATTTTCCATAATCTATTACTTCTTAAATAAAAAAAGAGTCTTTGTCAAGACTCTTTTTTAGAAAGTCCATAATAATTTGTTTTTATAATAACAAATTTATTATTTTATGTCAATAATTTTTTAATAAAATGTGATACATTGGGTGCGATTTTATTTTTAGGCAAAAATTTTTTATTTTTTTTCTTAAATTTTGTA
>DAONLM010000102.1:0-10632 GCA_035406685.1 Spirochaetota bacterium | reverse complement strand
CAAATAAGGAAAACTTTTTATCTGGACTACCAGACTTTTATCATACCATCTCCTTACAAAAAAATATTTCTATATATTAATCACAAAATTTTTAAGAAAATCCTTTACAAAATTTAAGAAAAAAATTAAAAATTTTTGCCTAAAAATAAAATCACACCCGTATAAGAGGGATATTATTGTTGCTTTTAAAAAAAATTATTTATTATACTAAATCTGGTGTAAGATCCTTATTAAGATCGGTAAAAAATAGTTTTTCATACTAAAAATATTTTTATTCTTATTATTCAGATATCCCCTTTTATTAACGAAGAATATTCTCAATTATTGAAATAGATATCCCCTTTTTGCAAGTGGGATATCCCCCTTAAAACTACGACATATGTCTTATATGTTGTTATAAAAAAAATTATAGTTATATTATACAAATCTCTCTTTTTAAAAAGATGGATATTATTCGTCACTTGCCTTAAAATTATATATTGGTTTCATAATAAAATCAATACTAATTGTATCAGAAATATATTTTAAAATCTCCTCTTTTGGTTTGTATGCCATTGGGGATTCATCAATTGTATCTTTCTCAATACAACTCGACCAGATTCCTTTCATGGTTTCTTTAAATTCTGAAAGTGAAAGTTGTTTTTTAGCCATACTTCTTGAAAGAATTCGACCAGCACCATGAGGGGCAGAGATATTCCATTCTTGATTACCTTTTCCTGTTCCAATAATAGTGCCATCCCTCATGTTAAGCGGTATAATTAATCTTTCATCTTTATGAGCAGAGATTGCCCCTTTTCTTATTATTTTATCATTAAAATTTATATAATTATGAATGGATCTTATTACTTCTATCCCATCAAAAAAGTTTTCTGTCATAATCGTCTCTTTTGATTTTTTAAAATATTTCAAAAGAATAAACGCCATAACTTTTCTATTAAGAGATGCGTATTCCTGTGCTAATCTCATATCTTCAAGATAAGACTTTCCATCCTTTTCAAAAGTAAAAAGATATTCGAGTCCCTTTGCAATTCCTTTGATTTTATGCTTTTCTATATAATCCTTTGCTTTATGTTGATAAAATTCTGCTATTTTTTTGCCAAAATTTCTACTACCACTATGAATAACAAGATATTTGTTATTTTTATTATCAACATCTATTTCTATAAAATGATTACCACCACCTAATGTTCCAATTGACTTGATAACTCTCTCATACTCTATTTCATATTTTCCTTTATAATCTGATTTTAAATTATTTACTGTTTTATTGAGTCTTTCATTAAAATCTTTATTATCCAATATTATTGGAGGTTTTGTCTTTCTTATATCAAATCCACATGGGATATTCTCACGTAAATATCTATCAAAATCCTCAAAATCGATCTCAATCTCGCCTAGTTTATATGCTTCTATTCCACAACCAATGTCAACCCCTATCATATTTGGAATTACAAAATCCTTTAATGGCATTGTAAATCCTATGACAGTTCCGGCCCCTTTATGACAATCCGGCATAATTACTATTTTTGAATTTTTAAATATCTCTTGATTTAAAAAGGTATAGATCTGTGAAATTGTCTCCTGATCTATATTATCAGTCATTACACTGGCTTTTGTATATTTACCAGAAAATTCAAGCAAATTTTATCCCTCTTTTATGATTTTATTTAAAAATTCAAAAGATTTTCCACTTTTAGTAGCTGTCTTACCTATTTCATACCCTTCTTTGATACTTTCTGCTATGCCGTAAACATATAAAGCTGCCCCACAGTTCAATAAAGCAAGGTCTGTTTTAGGACCATCTTCGCCTTTTAAAATACTCAATGTTATGTTCTTATTAACTTCTGCATCTCCACCAACAAGATCTTCATGTTTTGCATAACTTAGCCCTATATCTTCTGGATTAAAAATATATGATTTGAGCCAGCCATCTTTTATCTCAGTAATCTTTGTTGGACATGATAAAGAAATTTCATCAAGACCATTAAAGGCACTGACAACCATGGCCCTTTTTATGCCAAGTATTATTAATGCCTCTGCAATTTTTTCTGTCATATCTTTATCAAATACACCAATTATCTGATGAGTCGCATACGCTGGATTTGAAAGTGGCCCTATTACATTAAAAACAGTTCTAAAACCGAGAGCGGCTCTTGAAGGAGCGGCAAATCTCATTGCTGCATGAAATTTTCTTGCATATAAAAAGGTAAAGCCAGTCTTATAATAGAGTTGGATTGCCTTTTCTACACTCATCTCTATATTTAAGCCAAGCCTTTCCAATAGATCTGCACTACCAGATTTTGAAGTTACAGCCCTATTACCATGTTTTACAACTTTTGCTCCACAGGACGCAGCAATTAGAGCCACTGTTGTTGATACATTGAATGTCTTTGAATTTGTTGCACCACCTGTGCCACAGGTATCAAGTCTTTTTTCATTCTCCTTTGGTTTTGGAAAAGAGATTGCCTTTTTTCTAAGAATTGAAGCAAATCCAGCTAGTTCCTCAGATGTAAATCCTTTTATCTGTAAGGAGGTAAGAAGGGAGCCTATTTGTGATTCATGCATATTGCCTTCTGTAAGTTCATCCATTATATCATATGCTTCTGTAAATGTTAGATTTTCTTTTTTTAGAAGTTTTGCAAGACACTCTTTTACAGGCACATTCTCTCTTCTATAATGGAGAAAATTAAGAATCATCTTTTCTCCCTCTTTTGTACCAATCGATTCTGGATGAAATTGAACGCCAACAAGATGATACTCTTTATGTTCTACTGCCATTACCTCGCCATCCTCACATTTTGCTGAGATGGTAAAACATTCTGGTATATCTTTTTCTTTGGCTGCTAAAGAGTGATACCTTGTTACTTTTGTGTCGGGGCTTATGTTTCTAAATATACCCTTACCATTGTGAATAAGTCTTTCAACCTTTCCATGGACAATTCTTGCAGCATTTACAATAGGAACACCAAAACTTGCTAAAATTGCCTGATGCCCAAGACATACTCCTAAAATAGGATATTTGCCTTTAAGTTTTTCGACAACTTCTATGCAGATACCAGCCTCCTGTGGCGTCCCAGGACCAGGGGATAAAACTATATATGAAGGATTGAGTTTCTCTATCTCTTTAATTGTAATTTTATCTGATCTTACAACCTTTATAGGATAATTGTATTTTAAAAATATCTGAAAGAGATTGTATGTAAATGAATCATAATTATCAAGTATAAGAACCATTTTTTCCTCCTAAGTTAAAAATCTTTAAAACCGAGTGCAATCATGAGTGCCCTCATTTTATTGTTTGTCTCGTCAAATTCCTTTTCTGGAACAGAATCATAAACAATTCCAGCTCCAGCCTGAAGCCACATTGTTTTACCTTTGCATATAACACTTCTTATTATTATACAGCTATCAAAATTTCCATTTATATCAAAATAACCAACAAGCCCAGCATAAGGACCTCGCGCATAATCTTCTATCTTATCAAGAGTCTTTATAGCCTGAATCTTTGGTGCTCCAGAGACTGTACCAGCAGGAAATGTTGCTTTAATAACATCCTCTACCTTCTTCTCTGGATCTAATATCCCTTCAACCTCACTAACAAGGTGCATAACATTTGAATATTTTTCAACAACCATCTCTTCTTTAACTTTCACACTTCCACCAATGCTAACTCTACCAACATCATTTCTACCAAGATCAACAAGCATAAGATGTTCAGCAAGCTCTTTCTCATCATTTTTTAACTCATTCTCTAAAGCCTTATCCTCTGCCATTGTCTTTCCTCTTGGACGTGTGCCTGCTATTGGTCTAACAGTAATTTTATTATTATTTACTTTCACCATCACTTCAGGAGATGCCCCAAAGAGTTGAAACTTATTAAAATCAAAATAAAACATATATGGTGATGGATTATGCATCCTTAAATTTCTATAAGCCTCAATTGGTTTTAAATTTGTTTCAATTTCTATTCTTCTCGAAATAACACATTGCAAGAGATTACCTTTATAGATTTCCTCTTTTAAGAATTTAACTTTTTCAATAAAAGATTCTCTATCGTTTGGCGATTTTATAATTGATTTTTTCTGAATATATCTGAAATAATCACTCTCTTTTGTGGCTATCTCTTTTATCTCTTTCTCTATGTTATCAAGTTCTTTTTTTAGATCTATCTCTTCTATTTCTCCTCTATAAAAAGCAGAGATAAGAAGTGCCTGATCGTGAAGATGATCATATATTAAAAAATTTCTGCCAAAGATAAAAGCAGAATCATACAACCCTCTATCATCGTTAAGTCTAAATTTGATATCTTCTATTTCCTCAAAAAAATTATAACCAAGATAGCCGATTCCTCCAAGTGGGATAGGGAATTCATAAAGATTCTCATTTTTAGGTGCTCTCTCTCTGAATTCCTTTATTATATCAAGAAATCCTTTTTTGCCAGCTTTTATTAGATATTTTTTCCCATCTGGATTTATTAAATAGTATCTATTATCTTTCTTGTATATAGTAAATGCCTCTTTTAGTAAGATAATAGAATATTTACCTTTACCAGTTTCTGCATAAGCAGTCTCAAGAAGGACCTTGCCTTTCATGTCTTCTAAAATTTTTATAGGGGTAAGTCTATCGGCTGGTATTATTCTTGTCTCTATTCTTGCTTCTGATTGAATATTTTTACTTAAATCAAACATATATTAATCCTTAAAATTTTATGCATAATTTATATTCTATTACTATAATAAAATTTATCTATTTATTCTAAAAATCACTTTTAAAAATAGTGTATAATATTTAAAAGAAAAGCCGCTAACATAAAAAGATAGCGGCAATATATATAAATGGCTGGCTTTAAACCAACCAGAACATAGAGTGAAGGTGTTTTACTGAAAATAACATATTAAACCTCCACAATAAAAATATACTTCTTAAAATACCCGGAAGGGGATTTGAACCCCTATAGGATTTCTCCCACCAGAACCTGAATCTGGCGTGTCTACCAATTTCACCATCCGGGCAAAATTTTTACTTAAAAAAACTGGAAACATCCATAATAGAAACAACTATTGCAAGTGTTATTAAAATAGCAAATCCTATTAAATTTATTCTTTGCAATACTTTTATGCTCAATCTTTTTTTTCTTATAATTTCATATATATTTAAAACTATATGTCCTCCATCAACTGCTGGAATTGGCAGAAGATTGAAAAATGCTAAAGCAAGAGAGATATATGAGACAATTGTAAAAAAATTTCTTATTCCTTCAATAAGACTCTCCTTAAAACCACTTATAGTAACAGTGCCTATTATGTTGGCTATTTTTATAGGACCACCGATCTGTCTTTCAATATTTTTTTTTGGTTTAAATATAAAAGAATATAACCCTATTGCTGATATGGCAATTGCCTCATTACTTGCTACAAAACCATCTTTTAATGCTGCAAAGATATTTTTCCCTTTTATAGGTACTTCTGGATAATGAAAATCAAGCCTTAATTCATCTTTTGATATGTAATTATTAATTTTACTAAAATCTATCTCTTTTTGAATTATCTTGTCCCCTCTTTTTATATGAATTATTCCAATTTTATTTGAGGCAAAATATTGATTAAGATATTTATCCACTACAATATCTGTGATATCTTCAAAATCATTATCAAGCCCAATTATAATGTCATTCTCTCTAAGATCTAAATAGCGTATAAGTTTATTTGTTTCAGAATATTTAATAACAGGAATTTGATAATAATATACACCAAGAATTGCCTTTAATTGATATGGATCCCATTCTGGGGTAACTTTTAACTCTATTATGTTATCATCCCTATTTACTTTTATGTTTACTGGCTTTTTACCATTAAAAAACATAAATTTTGTCAATTGATCATAGCTTTTAATCTCTTTTTTATTCATTTTTATTATAAGATCGCCAGTCTTAAGCCCATATTTTTTTGCAGGGGTCTCTTTATCATTTGTAGTATTATTGCTGAATTTAGTGTTATAATCATCGACAAGGTATATTTTAGGAGGTATTGCGATCTCTTTATGAGGAAGCATTACCAAAAATGATAAAAATAGAAGTGCTATTATATAGTTCATAAAAGGGCCTGAAAATGCTATTATTAACCTTTTATATGGTTTTGCATTATAGAATGAATCCGGATCTTCTGATACCTTTTCATAATTTTCATCGAGCTCGTCCCCTTTAAATTTGCAGAATCCACCAATAGGGAAGGCACATAATTTAAAATCAACTCCTTTGATTGTAAATTTGAATAGAGCAGGCCCCCATCCAATTGCAAAGACTTCTACTTTTATTTTGAATAAAATCGCAGCAATAAAATGTCCGAGTTCATGAAAAAATACTAAAATTCCGAATCCAATTACTGCAAAAATTACTGTTAAAATCAATTCCATTAAAAAACCTTTAGATTTAAATAATTGAAAATTAATCTACAAAAAAAATATAAAAGTGTCAAGTGATATAGATTGAATTTTTGAAAATAAAAGCCATATCTTTTATAAAATAAGGTAAAATATGTATAATAGAATAAAATTTTTTTATATGTATAAAAATAAATCACTTATTTTTACTTTTTTTCATTATTTTTATCTATATGTAATCTAAATCAATAATAAGGAGCATGCTATTTTGAAACAAATATCCAAAAATATCCTTTATCTATTTACTGAATCAACCTCAAGCCAGTTTGTCTCATCATAATACCAATTTTGTTTATTATCTTTATCATTTCCACCAGCAATATATCTAATATATAACTTTGAATTATTTTTAAATATTAATAGTGGGATCTTCCATTCCCCATCTTTTGATATAAAGCATTCAATATCCTGCGGAATATCTATTTTTTTCCATTTCTCAACTGGCGTATTATCAGGAAATGTTAAAATAGCCCATATCGTTTCTTCTGAACCCTGTATCCACCAGTTTTCTTTTGTTTCTCTGTTTTGAATATGTAAGGTATGTGTATAAGATTTTCCATCAAATGGAATTTTAAAATAATCAGAGGCAATATAAAGATAATTTCCTTTAACACATGTATAAAGATTTTTTATATCATATCCAATTCCTTCATTACTTTCATCTTCAATTAAGTTAAAATCATTAATAAAAATCTTCTTAAAATCTTCAATATTACCATCGATTAATACTTCTTTATCTGAGAAATTAGAATTTTTTACGACAATTGTCGCAGTATCATTATCCCATTTATCTTTACTGTTTGTTATATATTTTATCACTATTTTCTTTGCATCTCCAAAGATTGATAGAGGAAGTTTCCATTCCCCACTTTTATCAAAGGCAATTTCATATTTCAAATCCTTTTTAGATATTGTATCTTTTTTTTCCTGACCATCTTTATATTTCTGAAATAAATACCATCCTCTTAATGTTGGTGTTTGAAATAAATAATTTATTTTTTCTTTTCCATAGCAGGTAATAATCAAAGTTTGAGATATGTTGTCTAAATTTGATGGTATATTATAATAATCACTACCTATATAAAGATAATCATCTTTTATAAAAGAATATAGATTTTTAATGTCATATCCATCATTTGCCTGAGTATCATTTTGTGGGTCTTTTAAAGAGACAAGGTTAATACTTTGAGATAAAAAGTCATCGATATCACCATCAATAAGAATCTCATCATTGGATTTTTTAGTAGTTCCAAAGACAAGATATTGTGTAGTATCCGCATCCCAGTTATTATCATAAGCAGATATTAATTTAATTTCAATTTTATAAGAATCCTCAAATATACTCATTGGTATTTTCCATTCTGTTTCATTATTATGAAATAAGTCATATTGATATTGACTCTTTTCAATAGTTATTTTATTTTGATCCTCTTCTTTATACTTCAAGAAAATATGCCAGTCGTTTACTAAATTTAATTGAAACCAATAATCAAATTTTGTTTTGCCATAGGAACTTATTATAAGCACTATTGAAGATTTATTATATTCAACATTCTGAGAATAATATTCTGCCCCAACATAAATATAATCATCTTTAATAAAGGCATGAAGCTTTTTTATATCAATATATTTTTCTGCTTTTCCATCTTTTTCTTTATCAATAATAGTTTTAATATTTTTACCTTTTGATAAAAAGTCTTTAATATCACCATCTATTAAAATATCATCCTCATTAAATTTTTTTGATTTTATTACTATTTTTGATATATCAGATTCTATCCAGTTATTTTTTTCATCAATTTCTATAGTTTTATAATATATTTTGTAAGTTGAAGAATTATTTAAATTGGAGATAGGAATTTTATATTCTCCTCCATTATTTGTTGTAATACCAATAATCTGGCTTTTTGCTTTATATGAAACACTTTCTCCAATCCAATTATTATTTATTTTTTTTAAAATTCCATATAAACCCTGATTATTAAAATAAAAGATCAAATTATCATTAATACCTATATAAAATAATTTATTAAAAGATCTTATAGAATTAAAAAAACTAACAGCAACATATAGATAATTATCATCACAAAAAGAATAGAGATCTTTTATATCAAAACCAGTCTTTATAGTTTGATCATTTTCCCTATCAGAAAATTTTTTAATTTCTTTAGAGCCAATTTTAATAAAATCATCGATTATTCCATCAATCTTAATTTCATTTATAAACCCCGGAGATTTTTTATCAAGTGGATCGTATTTGTTTAAAATTTCAAAATAATCAGAATACCCATCATTATCAGTATCAATTTTATTTATATTTGTTCCAAAGGTATTTTCTTCTATATCACGAAGGCCGTCACCATCAGCGTCACTAAATATATCTGCCATCCCCCATCCTTTTAGATAAGGTTTATCATCAATCCATCCTGGTTTCATATGACTTAAGTCTTTCCCTGTTACCTTTTCAAAAGTCTCTATATAATTGGTATAACTTAAATCAATTTTACTTTCTTTAAGATACCTGCATACTTTCTGATAATTTTTATGTCCTATCTGCTGGTAGATTGAAGTTAAAAAAAGATTTGATTTTGTATAATCAAGAAAAAACCAATGATCATTGTTATTTTTTTTTATTATTTTATTGGTTTTACTATATACTGAAAAAGGGATATCATATTCAGGGCTATACCAGTTAAAATAATAATCATAGTTAAAAACAAGGGGATCATATTTGATATTATTCATCTTATTAAAAACAAGGTTTGAAACAAGGTTTACATTTGAATGATTTATCCAGAAGCCTTCATTATCTAATGCCTTACTATAAAAAATAGGTAACCAATGTGTTTCTTCATGAAGGGTAATATGGTCTATTGGATTTTGAATTTCTTGCATATAGACCATAATTTCATTAATTCCCGAACCAGCAAACCCACAATAAATTTCTGGCTCAATATTAAAATCAAATGCAACATCTGATACTTCTTCTATGAAATGCAGGCTTTGCTCAATTTGATCTAAAAGATCCGAGTTTTCCTCATAATATTTTCCAGTTTTATAGTATTTACTATCATCCTTTTCATACCATAAAGATATTCGATTATTTCCATTACGCAAACTGATGTCTTTTGATAGCACTTTCATTTGAATACCATTATAATCACTACCAGTTATATTTATATCTTTATAGCATACGAGTGTCTTATCATTATTTCCTGATGCATAATTATAAACAAAACCTAATGCAAAACCTCCATTAAAATTGGGATGCCTTTTATTTGTGTAAGGTTTTCCTTTAAAATCTTCTAATTTTGGATTATAAGAAGAACTCTCATTAAAATCAAATACTAATTTATCGTCAATTGTCACCTTATAATTTTCGTTTTTGCGGATTATTGTAACCTTATACCATCTGTTTTTTTCTATTTGAAAAGGGGTTTCTTTGAAATTGTGATATTCATTATTATCAAATTCAAAAATTCTTTTAATATATATTTTCCCAAAACTTGTTGTTTCTAAAAAAAATGTTGAATTAGGATGCCAGTAACCAAAATACGCTCCAGCATTAAAGATTTTTCCATCCATCCATATAAATTTATATGAAAACTCCCATTTTTCACCTTTATAAACATTAGAAACAGCTCGAATAAAAGATCTATTTGTATTTATAGTTATTTCATCATTTTTTAGAGAGATATCAGCACTATTTAGATGCCAGTTTATAATTGATTTTTCATCGGAAAATAGTAAAGAATTTACTATTAGAAACAATGTAAAAGCAAAAAATAATAATTCATTATTGTTAATACTATAAGATCTCATAAGAATTTCCTTTTTAAAAATATATATCCTTTTTTAAGATATTATAATAATCACTTTATAAGTTTATAATAATAAAAAAAAATTGTAAATAAAAAAATTAGTAGCGTAACAAATAGGGTGTGATTTTATTTTTAAGCAATTTTTTTTATTATTTTTGACACTTTTCTAAAATCGCTTAAAAAATAAATTTATTCCGGTATTCTCTGAAATTATTTCAAAGAATCCCTGTTGGAAAGAATAATAAGTAATGTTATTTTAATCATTTCAGCGATTATGAATTTTTGTCAAAATTTTTGCCTAAAAATAAAATCACACCCCAGCCTTTCTTTACTTAGGTTTTCCTGAAAAAGTATTTTTGATTAAAAGTAGATA
>DAONLM010000101.1:0-10671 GCA_035406685.1 Spirochaetota bacterium | reverse complement strand
TAATTATTGAATTCAATTTTATTTTCTTATTCTTTTTAAATCCGATTTTAATTTTGAAAAGAATTAGTCGTAATTTATCAGATTATGATTACTTATGAAAATTTGTAATACTCTCTTTATAAAGTCAAATGTTATACTCAAAAAAATAAAGATTCTCAATTTATTATAAAGAAAATAAAGATTAAAAAAGAAGTCTTTTCTCAAGAAAAAAATTTTAATTTTAATCTTTACCAGTAATTTTTGCTATAATAAGTAATATGAGATAAAATATATAATAAAAAATTCTAAATGGATTCCTTGCTATTATTTTTCCTCTATATGAACTTTTATTTATATTTCTTTCAGAGGATGATCTTGAGCCAATTATATCAATAAAATTTTCAACCCCAATAAAGACTCCACTTTTAAAATTTGAGAGTCTGGCTGCTATCCATTTCTCTTGTTTTGGTCTTTTCATACTAATAATAGTAAGTGCTGGATCTGTTTTTCTTATTGCTGTTATAAGATCTTTTTCAAAGTCTTTTTTATAATGAATATGATATCTTCCCATTAATCTTATTCCAGGAAAAGAACTCTTAATATTCTTTTCGGCTCTTTTTATTGTTCTTTCGTTTCCACCCAAAATATATATATTTTTTTTAAAATCAGTAAAATGAGCGAGTAGTTTTATTATAAAACTAAAATAATTATAAACATGATCGACCTTTTTCTTAAAAAAACCAAGGCCAAATTTTATACCTTTTGATATTGGGATAACAAGTTCACTCGAATTTATGATATTTGCGAGTTCTTTATTGAATTTTGCCTTCATTAATAAGTAAGTATCAAGAAGGACTATCTGAATTGGTCTTTCCTGTTTTGATAAAATTAGGATATAATCATAGATCTCCTCTTCGGATATAGAATCCACATTAATTCCCAATAATTTTAAATTAGTCATAATCCCCTCCAATAAACATCATAATATTTGAACAAAAAGTAATTGCTGCTGTCTCACTTCTTAAAATATAATTGGATAGATTAAATCCAAGCCATCCAGTATTGTATAAAAAATCCCTTTCATAATCTGTAAAATCCCCCTCTGGTCCTATAAATAAGTATATATTATCTTCATTAATCGGATTTCTTTTTATATAATTGTATAAACCTTTTTTAGATTTTATATCTCCAAAAAATTTTGCCCCTTTTATAGCATATTTATTTAAATCTTCAAATAAAATAATCTTATTTACATAAGGAATTTTTTCTCTTAATGCTTGCATGCTTGACTCTTTTGCTATTATTCTCCATCTATTTATCTTATTAAAAGACTCTTCGGGATTGATTTTTACCATACAATTTTTAGTTATCACTGGATAAAAATTATCAACTCCTATTTCAGTGCATTTTTTTATAATCTCCTCATTTTTATCACCTTTAAGAATAGAGAAAAATAGATTTATATTTTTAAGACGTGGTATTCTATTAAAAAATTTCTCTATGTTAATAATTGTCTCATTTTTAGTTATTTTGATAATACTCCCAACAAACTCCATCCCATTACTATCCCCAATTACAAAAGAATCACCAATTTTTGATCTTAAAACATTTGCTAAATGATGATGTTCCTCATCTTTTATTATTATATTATCATTGAGATTTATACTCTGATCATAAAAAATTTTTTTCATTCTTCTATCTCTCCTTCATTAAATTTTTTCAGTCTTACAAATAATGGAATCTTATCAAAATCTTTTATCTCATTTTCGTTATAGTATACTTTTTTAAATACGAGGCCATTTGGTGGAAATGTTAAACCAGCCATGCTTCTTTTTTTTGCCTGCATTATCTCTTTTATCTTTTCTGATGGGGAATTTCTTTTGTGAAGGTCTATCATTGTCCCTATTATTATTCTTACCATATGTTGAAGAAAGGCATTGCCCTGAATTTTAAATATGAACATATTATCTACCTTTTCCACTACAAAAGAATGAACATATCTCTTTTTAGATTTACTCATATCATTTGCAGAAGAAAAAGAGGTAAAGTCATTCTCGCCCAAAAATTGACTGGCATACCTGTTTAACAAGTCTATATCTAAATTAAACTTATAGAAGTGAGTAACATATCTTTTTTGTAGGGCTGATATTACAGGTGCATTTATTATGTGATACCAGTATTCTCTTAATATTGCATCATTTCTGGCATTAAAATCAGGAGAAACTATTTCACAATTCATTACTCTTATATCATCGGGTAAAATAGAGTTTAAGGCAAGAATCCAATTTTTTTCTTTTATATTTGGATTTGGAGAATAAAAATTTACAACCTGCCCCTCTGCATGAACCCCTGTATCAGTCCTTCCAGCACAATATATTTTAACATTCTCTTTTAATATCTGAGAGATAGACTCTTTTAAAACATATTCAACAGTTCTATTATCCTTTTGAATCTGAAATCCACAATAATTTGTTCCATCATAGGAAATTGTTAATTTTATATTATTCATTATCTCTATCTATTTTTAAAATTGAAGTGATATTCTTTTCTATTGTAATTAAAATTTTAGAAAATTTTTGTCAAGATTTTATATTAAGAGAGTATTTTAAGTGAGAAATTTTATTTTTAGGCAAAAAAAATTAATAGACTTATCTTAAGTTATAATTAAAGAGAAAATCAAGAAAATATAAAAATGTTGGGTAAATTTTAAGTTTTATAAGAATTTTATCCCTTTCAGACAAAATTTTATGTTGAATTTGATTAAAAAATAATCGTTAGTTGTGTCAGAGGCTGGGATATCTGGGGAACCAATCTTCACCACAGCCTTAGATTCCCTTAAAATTTCTATTTCCTTTTGCAATTCTTCTTTCCTTATTTACAAACTTCTCTTCCCCCTCTATTTCAACACAACTTTATCTATAATTTTAATATTTTTTCTTAATAGCCACTTTATTCTTAAAATGGTTAGAATAATTAGACCAATTTTATCATCGTTACTACAAATAGGTTGGCAATTTTATGTTTAATTTTAACATTTTTCAATACTTTATTTTAAATTAGATACTTAATTTGGGTACTAAATATTATATCAATAACTATACAAATAAATTACAATTATTCGTATACACTAAAATAAAATTATTTATTGCATAACTACTTTATCTATAATTAAGTTAAATCATTTTTAATTATTTTTATAGGTGAAAGCTGTGTT
Source organism: Spirochaetota bacterium (assembly GCA_035406685.1). Classification (GTDB taxonomy): domain Bacteria; phylum Spirochaetota; class GWE2-31-10; order GWE2-31-10; family MWDO01; genus DAONLM01. Next base: position 7,478 of record DAONLM010000101.1, on the reverse strand, counting down.
TAAGTTGATAATATTATTTTATTTTTCTCTACTATGTATTTTATTCAATAATAAATACCCCTCTTACCATTCCCATCCAACATGAAAATGGTAGATAACCCCTTTTGTCTGGTGGCATAAATTCTAAAATAACTTTTTGATTATTTCTAATTGGTATTCGTTGTTTAGTATATGGAAATATTATTGCATTGGTACAACCTGTTACCTCTTCTCCGTATATCTCCCATCTTACTTTTATTCCTTTTTTAATTTTTAGAACCTGTGGTTCAAATCCATAATATTTTATTGACATTTTTACAGTCTGAATTTCCTGAGATTTTTTTTCTTCAAATTTTTGATCTTCTTTTTCTTTTTGATTATCTAAATTATTATTTTTACTCTGATAATTCTCTTTCTCATAACTAAATAGGTTACCTTTAAAGTATATTATAGATATTCCAGAAAAGAATGTATAAATACCAAAAATAACGACTAAAAAAGCACCAGTTCTTTTTAGAAGAATAAGTTTATTCAATTGTGAAAATGATGCAGTAATACCAGTTATAAACAGAACAGGAAATGTTCCAAGGGCAAATAAAAATAAATATAGGGCACCTTTTATAAAACTTCCTGATCCAATAGCAAATATTTGCATACTTTGAGTAAAACCACATGGTAGAAAGAATGTTAAAAATCCAAGAGCCAATGGGGCATAAAACTTATTTGATTTTTTAATTTTTTCAATACTTTTAGTAATAAAACCTAAATTTTTTATACCAAAATTACTTATTGAAGGAATCAATCCTAATATATTAAGTCCAAGTAATATCATTATAATAGCAATAAAGATATTTATTAATCCAAAAGTAAAACCATTTATAGAAATTTTAACACCAATAGATGCTAAAAAACCGCCGAGTATAAAAAATGTAAATAATCTTGAAATTTGAAATAAAATATTCGGTATAATAACATTTAATATACCATTTTTATTTTCAAATTTATAAATTTCAGAAAATGCTATGACAATTGAACCTACAACAGTAAAACATGAACTAACCGATGCTAATATACCTGTAAAAAAAGAAAAGCCATATGATACTGTCTCTTGATTAAGTTTTATTTTCTCCAGTAAGCCAGACTTTTGTAAAATAAAGAATACCCCAACTATAAACAAAGTAATTATTATGGGTAAAATCCAATTTTTTAAAATATTAGATCTTAATTTTTCTTTTACAATTTCATATCCATATTTTTTAATTAGATTATTAAGAAATGGGATATCTAATTCTTCAGAAGTATAAGTAATAGTAGCAATCCTGGTAAATGGATTAATATTAATATCTTTTATAAAATACAATTTTGAAAATTCCTCTTTAATTAGTCTTATGCATGCTTCACAATGAATACCTTTAATATAAACATTTATATTTTTCATTTTTATCTCCTTTTAATTTAATCATTCTGAGTATATTTTTCTAAAATTAACATTATCTCTTCGATTTTTTCATTTTCATTTCCCTGTAAAAAAGCCTCTTTAACACAGGTTTGAAGATGCTGTTTTAAGATAATTAGATTTGCCTTCTTTATTAAGCCATTAACAGAAAGTATCTGTTTTGACACATCGATACAATACCTTTCTGATTCAATCATTTTGATAATTCCTTCAATCTGTCCTTTTGCGATTTTTAAAGTTTCTATTGCCTTTTTACTTTCACAGCTATCGCATTTCATAAAAACCTCCTTATAATTTTACAAATTTTAATCTCAAAGCATTCAACACAACAGAGACAGAACTTAGTGACATTGCAAATGCTGCTAAAATTGGATTTAATTGTGGTCCGCCAAATAAGGTTAATATCCCAGCAGCAACAGGGATTAAAATAATGTTATAAAAGAAAGCCCAGAAAAGATTCTGTTTAATATTTCTTAGAGTTTTTTTTGATAGATTCAATGCCTTTATAACATCCATAAGATTGTTTTTTATTAATACTATTCCAGCACCCTCTATCGCAATATCTGTTCCACTCCCAAGAGCAATCCCAAGATGAGCAGTGGATAGTGCTATTGCATCATTTATACCATCACCAACCATTGCGACATTTTTACCATTAGAAATCAATTCTTTTATTTTATTCTGTTTTTCATCTGGCAACACCTCATAAAAAATTTTTTCTATTCCACATTCTTTTCCTATTGCATAAGCTGTATTTTTATTATCACCTGTTAACATAACAGGCTTAATCCCTTTATTTTTTAAAATTTTTATTACTTCTCCTGCATTACTCTTCAAGTTATCCCTACATGCAATTATGCCAGAAAGTTTTTCTTCTATTACTATAAAAACAAGAGTCTTGCCCTGATTTTCAAAACTTTCTATCTCATTTTTTATATCAGAATCAATTTTTTGATAAATTCTTTTATTTCCGATTAATACCATCTTATCGTTAATTTTTCCTTTTATGCCAGTTCCGGGTATATTTACAAAATCACTAACCTCAAGAGATTGAATACCTTTATTTTCAGCTTCTTTTATAATTGCCTCTGCTAATGGATGCTCTGATTTTTTTTCGAGTGAAAAGGCAATTTGTAAAATTTCGATTTCACTATATGAATTAAAACTTTTTATATCAGTGACAGATGGATTTCCTTCTGTTAAGGTACCGGTTTTGTCAAATACAATTGTATCAATTTTATGAGCAACCTCAAGGGATTCTCCATTTTTAATAAGTATGCCATTTTCTGCGCCTTTGCCAGTTCCTACAATAATTGCAACAGGGGTAGCAAGCCCAAGAGCACATGGGCATGCAACAACAAGGACTGAAATAAATATTTTTAGACTAAATACAAAATCCCTGCCAGAAACTAACCAGATAATAGATGAACTTAATGCTATTAAAACCACTACTGGAACAAAATACCCTGCAACCCTATCAGCAATTTTTGCAATTGGTGCTTTTGAGGATTGAGCTTCTATTACTAATTTTACTATCTGGGATAAAAAGGTATCTTTGCCAATTTTTTCTACTTTGAATAAAATTGAACCATTTTTATTAATTGTGCCAGCAAATACCTTACTACCAACAGTTTTTTCTACCGGAATACTCTCACCAGTTAACATTGACTCATCAATACTCGTTATCCCTTCAACTATTGTCCCATCAGTGGCAATTTTTTCTCCTGGTTTTACAAGTACAATCTCGTTAATCTGTAAATCCTTAACATCCACTTCGATCTCTTTCCCATCAACAATTTTTATTGCCTTTTTCGGTGCTAAATTCAGCAATTTTTTTATAGATTCACCAGCCTTACTCTTTGAAGATGCTTCAAGTGTTTTGCCAAGGAATATAAGAGTAATTATTACACTGGATGTTTCATAATATAGATTTTCTACATAACTATGTTTTCCAGTTAACACCAAAATTGTAGAAAATATACTGTATATAAATGCACTGCCAGTGCCAATCATTACAAGGGTATCCATATTTAAAGATCTATTTATAAAAGATTTTATTCCATTGATATAAAAATTTTTACCAATAAATAAAACCGGAATAGCAAGAAAGAGTTGTGTTAGGCTATATCTTTCTGGATATTTCATTGGATCTAAAAATTCTGGAAATAAATGATTTATTCCTTTAATCATAGGCATCATTGCTATCATAAGCAGAGGAAAGGAAAACATAGCACTTATAAAAAATTGAAACCACATCAAATTAATTTTTTTTTATCCTGATCCATATTGTTAAAGTCTTTTTCTTCCACTTTATATCCGAGTTTTTCAATCTCATTTTTTATATTCTCAAAAGAAATCTTTGAGTTATCAAAAATCAAATTAGCATCTTCTGTTGCAAGATTAACTGAAATATTGTTCACACCTTTTAATGATTTTACTCTATTTTCGATTAGAGCTACACATGAAGCACAATGCATGCCTTTAATATTTATAGATTTTTCTCTTCTAGTTGACATAAAAACTCCTTTTTATAATATTTGTATCCCACCCAATCTCGGGTGGGGCATAAATAAAATATAATATAATTAAGATAAAAAGTCAAATAAAATATAATTTTTATTTAACTTTAAATTAACAACGATGTAATTATTTTATTCTCAAAAAGAAATTTTAATTTTTCTAAAAAAATTAAAAAGGAGTTTATAAAAAATTTTAAAATTAATTATAGAAAATAATTTCTTAAAATAGGAAGAGATTAGAAATCTATAAAAATATAGTTAAATATTTATTCAAAGAAGGGATATCTTTCTAAAAAAATTTATAAAATCTATTTAAAAATTTTAACAACTCAAAATAAATTGAAGCAGTCTTAAAATAAATTTTCTATCTCATACTATAATAGAAATCTATATTTTAGACAACATATAATCCGACTTTTTTAAAAAAATGTCCATCATTTTTAAAAGTAATATTATCTATAAAGATATCCCACTTTTGCAATAAATATATACTATGTTTGGTATTATATTAAGTATATATCTTTATCTTTTTAAAATCTATTTTAACGTGACTCTTTCTTACCCAATTCTTGTAATAGTTTAATATAAGCTTTTAATTTAGCCTTATCTTTTATACTAAGTCTATCAAATTTAATCCCAAATCCAACTGGATACCTATTACTAGAATTATTTACCCATCTAACTTCTGCAAAACAGTTTATTGTCTCATTATCAATAACAAGTATAATAGGCAAAAGTTCACCGATTTCCAGACCAGCCTTACCCTCATCTATAACAAATGCCCCAGCAATAGAGAGGTCATAAGTTTTATATTCATTACCTTCAATGATTATCTTAGCCTCATGCTGAAATCTTTTTGCCTGCTCCCACCATCTAACTCTAGGATTAAAATATGGCGTTCTTATTTCCTTAGAAATAAAATAGCCTATTGGAATTAAAAATACACAATTTATAATTGTTGAGGCATTAAAATGTATTCTGTAGTCATTTCCAAATAAACTCAATATAACCATTCCTACTGAATGAATTAAAAAATAATACCATGCCCATAGTCTAACTTTATATAAACCATAAGCAAGAGGTAAAGCTGAGAACCAGAATATAACATTAAGAATTACAATAATATTACCCTGAGATATAAAGAGTAATAACTTATTTAGATTCCCGAGGGGAGTATCTGAGGTATTAACGAATAAAATAAGTAAAATATTTCCAATTGGGTTCAAAAGATAAATTAATGAAAAAATTTCAATTAATAAAGGTTTTTCTTTATATCCTTCCATTTTAAAATCTCCATTTTTTATTTTTTATTTGTTTATATATTATTTTATATTTTAAAAAAAATCAATATTTTTTTTAAAAAAATATAAAAAAAATAATTTTTATAAAAAAATAATATAAATTTAATTATGATTAAAAAAATGTTAGATACTAAAATATATATCTATTTTTTATAAATAAAAAGAGGCTAACTCTTTAAAGTTGCCTCTTTTAAAACATGATGTTTTATCTTGCGTATTCAATAAATCTTGACTCTCGTATAACGGTCACTTTAATCTTTCCAGGATATTTTAACTCCTGTTCAATTCTTTTAGCAATATCTCTTGCTACTGCCTCAGCCTTTGCATCATTAATAGAAGAATTATTAACAATAACCCTTAATTCCCTACCAGCCTGAATTGCAAAAGCCTTTTCAACACCCTCATAACTTTCTGCTATATTTTCAAGATTCTCCAATCTCTTTATATAGCTCTCTAAACTCTCTCTTCTTGCCCCTGGTCTCGATGCGCTTATAGCATCTGCTATCTGGACAAGTATAGATTCAAGACAATTTGGCTCAACATCACCATGATGAGAAAGTATTGCATTTAATATCTTCTCTGATTCCCCCATTTTCTTTGCCAGTTCAAAACCAGCATCAGTATGACTATTATCCCCATCTGAAGCGGCGCCTTTACCTATATCGTGAAGTAATCCAGCTCTTTTTGCAAGATTAACATCACAACCTAGTTCTGCTGCTAATGTACCGGCTATTTTAGCTACTTCTATAGAATGGTATAATACATTCTGACCATAGCTAGTTCTAAAATATAACCTTCCGAGGTTAATTATACCTTCTGTAGAAAAACCTGGTATACCAAGTGAAATAACTGCTTTTTCTCCTTCATCATATATAATGTCATTCACTTCAGTTATTACCTTATTTATAACCTCTTCTATTCTAGCCGGATGAATTCTGCCGTCAGCAACCAATCTTGATATAGCAATTTTTGCTATCTCTCTTCTAACTGGGTCAAAACTTGAAATAACCACTGCCTCTGGAGTATCATCGATAATTATATCAACACCAATTAAAGTCTCTAATGTTCTGATATTTCTACCTTCTCTTCCTATTATTCTACCCTTCATCTCTTCATTAGGTAAAGAGACACTTGTTGTTGTAATATCTGATGTTACCTCAGAAGCTATTCTCTGGATTGAAGTTACTAATATCTCTCTAGCTTTTTTATTGGCATTTAATTTTGCCTCTTCTTCAATCTTATTAATCAAAATCTGAGCATCCTGCCTTGCTTTATCCTCTAACTCCTTCATAAGCATATTCTTTGCCTGCTCTGAAGAAATTCCAGATATTCTCTCTAACTCAGACTGCCATTTAGATTGAAGTTTATTGATCTCTTCTAATTTAGCAGTAAGATCCTTTTCCTTTTCCGAAATTACTCTTTCCTTTTTTTCCAGATCACTTATTCTTTTCTCTAACTGCTCCTCTTTCTGTATAATTCTTCTTTCTGCTCTTTGTAACTCAATCCTTCTCTCTTTTGTCTCCTTTTCAAAATTATTTCTTTCCTGAATCAGGAAAGTTTTACCTTCTAATAATAACTCCTTTTTCTGTGCTTCTGCTTCAAGTTTTGCTTCCCTTAAAATCATTGCTGCTCTATTTTCAGCAGAATTAACTTTACTTTTAGCAATAATAATTCTAACAATAAAACCTATAGCGCCGCCAAGGAGGATGGATATAAGACTTACCAGTATATACTGCATCCTTTCCTCCTGCATAAAATTTTTATATATTATTAAATAAAATTACATAAATGTCAAGAAAAATATTTAATAATTAAAAAAAGGGTGTGATTTTATTTTTAGGCAAAATTTTTTTTAATTTTTTTCTAAAAGTTGTAAAGGATTTTCTCAAAAATTTTGACACTTTTCTTAAATCGCTGAAAAATAAAGTTATTCCAGTATTTTTGCTGGACTTATTTCAAGCATCCCTGCTGGAAGAATAATAAGTAATATTATTTTAATCATTTTCAGCGATTGTGAATTTTTGTCAAAATTTTGTGATTAATATATAGAAAATAATTTTTTGTTAAGGAGATTTTTATGAATAATATTCGTAAGATTTTAAAAAACTATAATTTTGAGCATGAGTTACATATTGTGGTTAACTCCTCAATGAAAAGAAGACTTGAAAATGTTGCAAGGAAATTTAACATCTCTATTTCTGGACTTGTGGTATATATCTTGCA
>DAONLM010000100.1:0-10773 GCA_035406685.1 Spirochaetota bacterium | reverse complement strand
CAAAATTGATCTGTTATGTATTGCAAAAGTTCTCTGATAGGATCAAAAAAAGATATTGTTTTGGTCCTGAGGATGAGAATGTTTACGAAAGACTAAATGCAGATGACTCTATTCATTTTTATTTGCCAAAGGAAGATTATAGGTTTTTAAAGAAAATCCATGCTGACTTGAATTTTTTTAGCATGGCAAAATTGTTAAGATTTATTCTTCAGGTATTTATTGAAGAATATGAGAAAATGGGTATGCTTGGATTTGAGAAGAAATGCAGTCTTGTAACGTTGAGGTTATGGTTGAAAGTGACAGGGGTAAAGGGGTGGTGGAAGAGTAGAGAATTGTCCCACTTTAAAGGGAATTTCACCCCATTTTATAAAGCAATCTATAACGATTGCTATCAAGTAATAGGTTTTGAGACCTACTATTGAAAAAATTTATTTTAAATTCTACCAAAAAATAAATTAGACTATTACAATCTTTTCTCAAACAAAATTAAGAATAGGATAATTCTATCTTTTTCTCTCTTTAAAAATAAAATCGCTTCCAATATAAATTCACTGGTATAAAAATTTTTGACAAGCTTTACTTTTTTAAGTATATTAAGATTCAAAAAGGATAATTAATGAAAACAGAAGATAGCACACTCTATATTGTCTCCACTCCAATTGGAAATCTTGAGGACATAACTTTAAGGGCATTAAATGTCTTACAAAATGTCGATGTTATTGCTTGTGAAGATATAAGGCACTCTTTAAAATTATTAAATCATTATAACATAAAAAAACATTTAATCTCCTATCATAGTTATAATGAAGAAAATTCGAGTAATGGCATATTAAATTTATTACAACAGGGTAAGAGTGTTGCTCTAATAACTGATGGTGGAACACCATGTATTTCTGATCCAGGGATTAAAATAGTAAATTTATGTCTTAAAAATAATATAAAGGTTATCCCAATACCTGGCGTCTCTTCGATTTTAACTTTACTTGTGGTTTCTGGTTTTAGAACAGATAGATTTATGTTTAATGGATTTTTATCGATAAAAGAGGGGAAAAAAAGAAAAGAGTTAGAAGATATAAAAAGTATAGAGGCTACTCATATTATTTTTGAAAGTCCACATCGTCTTTTAAAGACTCTTGATTTGATAGGCGAGATATTCTTAGATAAAAAAATATGTATAGGAAAAGAATTAACAAAAATAAATGAAAAGATATATAATGGAACATATAGAGAAATCAAAGAAAATATAACAAAAGATAAAATTGCTGGTGAGTATATTATTATTATTGCAAACTATTAGCTGCACTTCTTTTTATTAGTCTTTTGGGGAAAAAGTCTATTTATTTTATAGAAATTACACTTTTGTTTAATAAATTCAACTTTTGTTTAACAAATATTTTATCAATATATTTCTTTTTTATGTTATATTTAGTATTGATAGATTAGAAAAAGAGAAAATAAAATGAAAAATGATTTTGATAAGGTTTATATTTATTATGATAATTTTATGAAATTTTTTGATCTTTATAAAGAAAAAGAGATATTACAACTATTAAATCTTAAAGGTAATGAAGTAATAGCTGATTTAGGCGGTGGAACAGGGTATCTTGCAAAACATCTATTACCTTATTGTAAAGAGGTATATGTAATTGATGAAAGTCAAATGATGCTATCAAAGATAAATGATGATAGAATAAAAGTGTTATGTTCTGATATAACCAATACAAATTTAGAAAGTAATTATTTTGATATTGTAATACTAACAGATGTTCTTCATCATATAAAAGAGAAAGATAAACTCTTTATTGAAATAAATAGAATTTTAAAGAAGGATGGCTGGATTTTAATTTACGATTTTGAGATAAATAATTTTAAGACAAAATTGCTTAAGATTTTTGAACAAATACTATTCAATAATAATCTATATTTTTTTACTAAAAATCAAATTGAACAATTGCTTTTAAAATACAATTTTAAAGAGATGGATAAAATAGTAAAAGATTTTTATTTTATTATATTATGGGAGAAAAAATGAAAATATTAAGACAAATTTATGGCTTATTTAAAATGCTTCTCTTTTTTTTAACGAATAGAAAAATAGATGAAAATGATTATAAAGAAGAGTATAATATCGTTAGCCACACATATTCACAATGGCTAAATAGAATGAGTAAACATACAGATAAGATACTAAATATTAACTATCTCTCTTTAAATGCTACAAAAATAAAAATACTGGATTTTGCCTGTGGGAGTGGATATATAACAAAAAAACTTCTTGAGCAGTTTGATAAAATAGGATTGCATAATGTAGAAATTAATGGGGTTGATATATCAAAAAATATGCTTCCAGAAAATATTTTTGATAAAAGAGTTAAGTTTGTAGAATGTGATGGGATAGAATTTTTAGAAAGATCAGAAGAAAGTATTTATGACGCAATATACATTGGTTGGGCTTTACCATATTTTAATCATAATAAATTATTAAAATTGTTTAAAAGAGTATTAAGAAATAATGGAATTGTTGGAATAATAGCAAATATAAAAGGCACACTGAAAGATATTGAGACTATTTTTATAGAGACAATGTTGGAAAAACCGGATGAATTTCAAAAAATAATGGATATAAGATTTAATTTGCCAGATGGTAAAAAAAAGATCATAAAATGGTTTAAAAAATATGACTTTAATCCAATCGAAATTGACGAAGGTGAAGAGATAGTCTGTTTTCAGTCGCCAGAAGAATTATATAAATGGCTTAAAAATAGTGGTGCATTAGCTGGAACTAATAACATTTTTAAAAATAGTGAAAAAATTGAAAAAATTATTATTGAAAAGATAAAAAAGAAAAAGAATTTTAATAATAAATATATTATTAATCATAAATTTAGTTATGGTATTTTTAAAAAGGAGGTTTAATTATATGTTTGTAACAAATTTACCAACTATTTTGCACATGGTATTAAATTTAAAAAGTTTAAAATTATTAAGAGATATACATAATGCATTTAAAAATGATAAAAACTATTCTTTTATAAAATTATTAAAAGGAATGTTTAATGCTCTTAAGAAAGAGAAAGTTATAAAATTCAAAGATAAATTCATTGTTTCTTCATTTTTACCCCCAGTACCTTCAAAATCTTTTTTATCCATGGTGCTTGCAACAAAAGTTAAAGAAAATATTTATACCCAGCAGATGTTAGCTCAAAGATCCGCACCAATATCATTTTTTCTTGCTTTAACAAATAAATGTAATTATGACTGTTTTCATTGTAGTGCAAAAGGTAGAGATATTGGCAAAGAACTTACAACTGAAGAATGGAAAAAGATAATAAAAGATATTCAGGATATGGGGACATCAATTATTGGTTTTACTGGAGGAGAGCCTTTACTAAGAGAGGATATTGAAGAGATAGTTGAATTTGTTGATGATAGATCAATAACAATACTTTATACAAATGGTAAATATCTTAGTTATGAAAAGGCACTAAATTTAAAAAATAGAGGTCTATTCGCTGTTGGTATAAGCCTTGATTCTATCTTTAAAGAAGAACATAATAAAAAACGAGGGGATCAAAATGCATTTGAGGATAGTCTTAATGCAATTAAAAATTCAAGAAAAGCTGGGCTCTATACAATTGTTCAGAGTGTTGTTCCAAAAGAAAATGTTAATAAAGAGTATCTCTTTAAACTTTTTAAACTCGCAAAAAAAATGGGGGCTCATGAGATAAGAATACTCGAGCCTATAATAAGTGGCAATCTATTTTTAAATAAAGAAGAAAATAAAGATATATTCTATTCAAAGAATGATAGGGAAAAACTTATAAAAATTCAATATGCAGCAAATAGAATGATGAGTTTACCAAAGGTTACAACATTTGCTCATACAGAGAGTAAATCACAGTTTGGATGTGGGGCTGGGACTCAACATTCATATATTACTGCTTCTGGTGATCTACTGCCATGCGATTTTCTTCCACTTTCATTTGGTAATGTCAGAGAAAAAAGTATAAAGGAATTATGGGAAGAGATGAATAGAATAATAGGTATTCCAAAGATTGGTTGTTTCGCAATGGAGATATATAGTAATCTTTACAATAAAAAACTTCCATTAAATAAAAATGATTCTTCTATAATTTGTGCTAAACATAAGTCAAATGAGTTCCCAAAATTTTATAAAATTTTACAGGGTAAGAGTAATTCTTAGATAAAGGTAATAAGGATTTGCTTTAATTATGCTATTTATTTTCTATATGCAAAAAATCCCTCTTTCTATTTTGTTTTTTGGTCTATTTTTGTAAAAATAAATTCAGAAAAAGTATTTTTTATGCTCTCTTAATGAGATAAAATTTCTTGCAAAATAAAATAAATTAAGATATATTTTTAAAAAAAATAGTTAAGGAAATAACAATTGAAAACCAGTTTTAATTTAAGAGTTACACCTATTTTTATAGGCCTTATTGTTTTAATGTATACTTTTTATAAGATAAATAGCAATACTTTTTTTGATCTATTTGTAATAAAATCTTCCAATTTTTTTGAAGTCTTCCCCTGGCGTTTTATAACTTATGTATTTTATTTCCCAGAAAATTTATTTTTTTTCTTTTTTAGTGTATTAATATTCTATTTTTTTAGTTTTAATCTTGAAAATATATGGGGCAGTAAAATATTTTTCTTATATTTATTACTTTCTATTATATGTAAGAGTATATCAGCCTTTTTATTTGGTGGATTTTTTCCTTTAGCAGATAGGACTCAATTGTATCTCTCTTTAATGGTGGCATTTGGATTTAATTTTCCTCAGGAGAGAATCTATCTTTTTTTTGTAATACCAATAAGAATTAAAATACTTGCGATAATTTCTCTTATTTTGGTTGGTCTTCATATAATACTCTCCTTTTTTATGCCTGGTATAGGAGAAATAGAGGGTTCATATTTTAATTATGGATTTATTGTTTTGCCAGCATCAATATCTCTATTTTTGTCAAATTCTTTAAGTTATCTATCATTGTTGATATTCTTTAAAAAAATCTTTGGTTTTAATCCTTTTGAGAAGATTTTAGGCATATTTATCCCAAAATACAGAAATCTCAAAAAAAATATTGCTCTTAATATGATAATGGAAAAAAATAGAGCATATTTAGAGAATATGGATAAATATAAGAAAATAGAGCAAGATAAAAAAGAACAAAATGTAGTTCTATGTGACCCACAAGATTTTGAAGAAGAGGATGCTCACTGTCTTACTTGTGAAAATTTTACAAAATGTCTTGAGAGGAAGAAGAGTGAAAGTTAATTATCTTATTTTACTTTTTATATGTGGTTCTTTTCTCTTCTCTCAGAATAGACTGCCGGTACCAAAAGATTATAAACTTTATACTGAGTTTATATCTTATAAAAAATTTAAGTATCTTAAAAAAGAGAGTATTTCTACAGGCTATATTGCAATGAATGGCAAGGATAAGTTTATATATAAACAACTTGCGCCTTTTGTTATAGAGATAAGAAAAAAAGATAACAATTTATACTACAAAAGGGAAAATATGAATGAGATTATTATAGATATTACCAATAGCTCTCAATTTGATATTGCGATCTTTTTTAATTTAGATGATAAAGAATTTAATGAGAATTTTGTAATTACAAAAAATAAGATAAATAATACCGATCATTATAATATAATTCCTAAAAATAATTCTTATGTTACTAATATTACTGCTAAAGGCAATGATTATAAATTAGAAGAACTTACTATTTTTTATAAAGATGGCTCTTTTTTAAGGTATGAATTTAAAAATACAAAAACTGGTATGGATATTGATAGCAATCTTTTTTAAGAGTTAATATGAATATAAAATTTTTTCGTATAATAATTTCATTGATAATAATTGGGATATCCATTATATTAATAATTTTTTCTTCTTCTAAAATAAAGATTGATACCTCTATTGATAATCTTTTTCCCAAAGACTTTGCTTTTGAAAGAGCAATGGAGCTTTCAAGTAAAGTAAATATTTCAAATAAGATAATACTATATATTTCTGCAAATAATAAAAATCAATTGGAAATAGCAATTGATAAATCAATGGATATTTTAAATAAATATGATTTAAAATTAAAGAGTGGGCTTCCTAATACAAATGATGTTCAGGATATTTTAAAATACTGTGAGGAAAATTCTTTATTATTATATCCGTATGAAAATCTAAAAAACCCTTTTACAAAAGAGGAAATAAAGGATAGACTACAAAAAAAGATCATATATATTGAAAGTAACCCATTCTTTTATGCTACAGACTCATTTTTTCTTGATCCATTGATGATGGGATTTGATGTTTTGAAATTTATTAATAAGGATTCAGGAAGATATACCCCTTTTAAAGATGGAATCATAAGTAAAGATCAAAAAAACTATATCAAAATCTTTAATGCTGATTTTAAAAATCAGGATTATGATAAGGTAAAGATTCTTTATCAGATTGATAAAGATCTCTGTAAAATGGCAAATAGTAATAATTGCATTTCTTTTTTATATTCTTCTCATTTATATTTTTATGATAGTTATAAGAGTATAAGATTAGAAGTCTTTTTAATATTCATACTCTCTATTTTTCTTACTCTTTTAGTTTTTTTTATATTTTTTAAGAAAATTGATTTATTAGTATATTCATTTTTACCAATTGTGATTAGTTTTGCACTATCTTTTTTGTTTATTGCTATTTTTAAGAAAAGTTATGGTGGTATTGCACTTGCTTTTGGTGCTACTGTATCTGGCATTGCAATTGATTATACTATTCACTATATTAGTAAGGCTTCTTTATATAAAACTCTTTCTGATTTTAGGAAGAAAAACAGTCTATCAATGTTTCTTGGATTTCTTACGACAATTGTCGCATTTTTGATTATCTATCTTTTCTCAAATATAATTGCATTAAAAGAGATATCTCTATTTGCCTTAATTTCAATAACTCTTTCATTCTTTTTTTCATTTTTTGGCTTGCAAAAATTTTTACCACCAGCCTACATAGAGTCAAGACCAATTTTGAATATAAGAGTTAGAAATAGATTTAGTTTTATAATATGGATTATTGTGGTTCTTTTTTTTGTTACTGGTTTTTTCTTTGTAAGATTTGAGGATAAAATTCTTAATCTTGATAAAAAACACAGATTTCTTGAAGAGAGAATTAAACTTATAAAGAAGAGTTTTGCAGAATTGACTGATTCTCTTTTTATTGTTTTTGAAGGTGACAGTAAAAAAGAGTTAATTGAGCAAGCTACCAATGCTTTAAATATATTATATCAAAAAAATATTGAATTAGGCAATATGTCTCAACTTATTTTTTTACCATCTAATACTATTTTAGAGAAAAGAAAGATTTTTATAAAGAATAACTTTAATAAAGAGATATTTTATAATGAATTAAGAAACTCTTATTTTACAATTGATTCTTTTGATATGTGGCTAAGGAATATTGATAATATAAATAGTTTACAACTATCAACCTTACCTCAGTTTTTAGAAAATGAATTAAAAAATCTATTTGTCGAATGGAATAATAAAATATATTTAATGCTTTTTATAGAAGATAGAGTAAAACTTAATAAAATAGATTCTATTCTTAATGAGGCTGGTATCAAACATTTTGTGATAGATCTGATTAAAGATAGTGGCAATGGAATTTTAAAGTTTGAAAAAGAGGCAATAAAATTGATCTTTGTGGCATTTATAATAATTTTTATTATAATATTGATTGGCATAAGGGACATATTTGGTGCTTTTTTGATTATATTATCCCCGTTATTATCTGTAATCGCTGCTCTTTCAACATCATTTTATACATTTAGAGGTATAAATATAATGCATATTGCGGCATCTGTTATTATATTAGGAATTAGTATTGATTATGGAATTTATATAACGCTCTCTCTTATCAAGGGAAAAGATGATCAGGAGATTATATTGACAAATCGATCAATTTTGGCCTCTGCTCTTACGACAATTGCTGGTTTTGGTGCATTAATACTGTCCAGTAATCAGGCTATATTTAGTTTAAGTACTTCTATTATTTCTGGAATTTTAATGGCTTTATTGACATCTTTTGTTGGTATACCTTTTATTTTTAAGATCATTGAAAAAATAAAATTAAAGAGACCTTCAAGATAGAAAGTCTCTTTTTGAAAAATAAAGATTAAAGAATTAAAAAGAGATATAATGGAAATAAAAGTAATGTGGATGCTAAAGAATTCTTATTGTTAGAAATAAAAATCTCATCAGTAACTTTTCTTGGAGTATTAACGTCCTCCTTGCCCAATATAAGATTAAGGCTTATTATTCCGATTTTTATCATCTCATCATCTGGCTCTCTTGTTGTAAATAGTTGAAAGAATAATCCAGGAGCAACAAAAATTTTCACAAGAAAATTTTTATAAAATTTACCAGACAATTTTAATAATTCATAACTTATTGAGGCAACTATTGGCATACCAATGAATATATGAGTTATTAGCTTTATTAATTTTTGAATAATCCTTCCTAATTTATCTAAATTTGATAATGCCCTAAACCATTCCTGATTTATATAAAGACTATCTATAAAAGGGAAGATAAAAAGTGTAATCAAAAATACAATAAATACAAAAGAAGTTCCACATCTTGGATGAAGTCTTGACGATTTTTTGACATTATCTATGGTCAAATCTTCACCTTTCTCATAAGTGTGAATAGTTTTATGTTCAGCACCATGATAACTGAATAACCTCTGGGTATCTTTTAAGAATGAAATTAGAAATAGATATGCAAAGAAGAATATAAATCTAAAAAATCCTGCTATTAGATTATAAAGAAATGGTGTCTCATTATCTTTTATTTTAAATAGAGAAGGCAAGAAATAAGGTATTCCAACAAATATAACCATAGCAAACATTAAAGCCAACAAAAAAGTAAGAAATATAGTAACATTTGAGGTTTTTTTGTTAGATTCTTCTTCTGGAAATGCTATTTCTGCTGACTTATTTAATACTTTTAACCCAATAAACATATTTTCAAAGAAGCCCACTATACCTCTAACAAATGGTAATCCCAAAAACTTTATTTTTTCACTGAGAGAAGTATAGTCTGTTTTTTCTTTATAAAGAGAACCATCTGGTTTTCTTACTGTAAAACCAAATCCTTTTTTACTTCTCATTAAAATACCTTCTATTAAAGCCTGACCACCATAAGCAAGATCTTTTTCTCTTCCTTCCTCAATTTTAATAGGATTATTGTTTTTTTCTTTATTCATCTTTTTTCCCTTACAAAATAGAGTAATTATATCAAAATTTCGATTTTAAAAATAATTAATTACCGCAACCTTCTTCACAATTGCATTCTTCATCTTCACATGAGCAGGAGTGATTAAACATACTATTGAATTCCTCTTCGGATACATTATTAATCCCGACTATAGTTATATCAAAATTGATATCTTTACCAGCAAGTGGATGATTTGCATCAAGAATTACAGTTTGATCCTTTATCTCTTTGATAATAGCAATGCCATAAGTTCCATCCGTCATTCTTAATTGTATTGGTTCACCTAACTCTATTGTCATATTTTCCGGAAACATACTTTTGTCAACATCAAAAACTAAAAACTCATCATATTGGCCATATGCGTCTTCACATTTAAGATAAATAGTTTTTGTTTCCCCTTTTTTCATCCCAATTACTGCTTCTTCAAATTTTTGTAATAACCTATTATCACCAACTTTAAAAATAAGTGGATTTTGAGAATCAGTAGAATCAAATATTTCCCCGTTATTAAGTTTTGCCTTATAAGCAACAGAGACAATGTCTCCAATTTTAATTCCTTCCATAAAAATATCCTTAAAATAAAAATTTTATTTAATATACTAATAATATCATTTAAAGGCAAGTTTTTTTTGAATATTTTTGCTGAAATTTTTAAGAAATTTTATTTTTTATAAACTAAGTAATTAGGTATAATATTTTTTTGTAAAGAATAAAAAAAATGGACAAAAATTAATAATCGCTGAAAATGATTAAAATAATATTACTTCTTATTTTTTCCAACAAGTATGCTTGAAATAATTTCAGTAAGAATACTGGAATAACTTTATTTTTTCAGCGATTTTAAAAAAAAGTGCCCATTTTTTTAAAATAAAATTTCCCAGTATTTTAAAAAAGAGGTAAAAATATGATAGACAAAAAGGAGTGGGTTAGATTAAAACATTAAAATAACAAGGTATGACAGATACTGCAATAGCAGAATATATGCTCAAGAAAATAAAGTTTGTTAATTTTAAAAACTAAAAGGGGTGAGATTACGGTGCTATTTTATTTTGAGGCAGTTAAAAAGATAAATTTATCCTCATGGTAATTTTATTTGAGGAAAAGTTATAATAGTTTTATTTATTTTTTGGCTAAAATTTTTAGTAAAATTACCTAATAATAGGTCTCAAATCCTATTACCTGGTAACAGTTATTGTATATTGCTTTGTAAAATGGTGTGAAATTCCCTTTAAAGTGGGACAATTCTCTGCTCTTTCCCCACCTCTTTATCTCTGTTAATTTCAACCATAATCTCAGTGTCACAAGACTGCATTTTTTCTCAAATCCAAGCATCCCAATTCTCTCATATTCTTCAATAAATACCTGAAGAATAAATCTCAACAATTTTGCCATGCTGAAAAAATTTAGATCAGCATGGATCTTTTTCAAAAATCTATAATCCTCCTTAGGTAAATAAAAATGAATAGATGCATCGGCATTTATTT
>DAONLM010000099.1:0-10840 GCA_035406685.1 Spirochaetota bacterium | reverse complement strand
CCATTCTATCTTTCTTACTCAAAACTTAGCTTAGGATAATTCTATCTTTTTATCTTCCTAAAAATAAAATAGCACCAATTTATAAAATATAAAAAGAAAAAGATTGATTTTTTTTAAAAAAAATAGTATGTAAAAGCTAAAATTTATTGCCTCAATTCTATTTAAAAAGTATCCGTTTTTTTTCAATTTATTTTCTATTTTTTATAAGGAGGAAAAATGTCAAATTCATCTTGCTCTGCTGATCTTTTTAAAGAATTGGATGCTTATATTGATAGTCTTAATTTAGACAAAAAAGATTTTCATAAAAATAAAGGGCATTTAATTCAAATTCTACATAAGGCTCAGGAATTATTTGGGTATCTTCCAGAATCTGTGCAGATTCATATTGGAAAGAGACTGGATATAAGCCCAGCAAAAGTTTTTGGCGTGGTCTCTTTTTATTCTTTTTTTACAATGGAGCCAAGAGGCGAACATGTTATAAATGTCTGTATGGGGACAGCATGTTATGTAAGAGGTGCTGACAAAATATTAGAAGAATTTGAGAAAAGACTTGGAATTAAGAGTGGTAAGACCACAGAAGATGGCCTTTTTACATTAACATCATTAAGATGCGTTGGGGCATGTGGTCTTGCACCAGTAGTAATTATAGATGATGAAGTTTATGGCAAAGTAAAGAAAGAGGATGTAGAAGAATTAATAAACAAAGCCAAAAATTCAAAAAAGGAGAACACAAATGCCTAAATTAAATTCTATATCAGATTTAAAAAATTTAAAAGAGAAATCTCTTTTAAATATATTGATGAGAAAAGGTGAAATAAAAAAAGATGTAAAGAAAAGTATTCTTGTTTGTGGTGGAACTGGCTGTCAATCTTCTAATAGTAAAAAAATATTAGCCAATTTAAAAGAAGAATTAGCAAAAAATAGAATAGAAGATAACTATCAATGCTTAATGGTTGGATGTTTTGGATTCTGTGAAAAAGGTCCAATTGTCGACATAGAACCAGATGGCGTTTTTTATGTTAGCGTAAAACCAGAAGATGCAAAAGATATCATAACAGAACATATAATAAATAATAAGAAAGTAGAGAGGCTTTTATATATAGATCCAGCCACAAATCAAAAAATAGAAAGACAGGATGATATCCCCTTTTATAAAAAACAGATGAGGATAGCACTAAGAAACTGTGGATTTATCAATCCAGAAAATATTGAAGAATATATAGCAATGGATGGATATTTTGCACTGGCAAAATCTCTATTTGAGTTAGGAGATGTAAAGACTCTTGAAGAGGTAAAGAAAAGCGGCTTAAGAGGTAGAGGTGGTGGCGGATTCCCTACTGGATTAAAATGGGAATTTGCTAAAAAAGAAAAAAACGATCAGAAGTATATTATATGTAATGCGGATGAAGGTGATCCCGGTGCTTTCATGGATAGAAGTGTACTCGAAGGCGATCCTCATTCTGTTCTTGAGGCAATGGCTATTGCTGGATATGTTATTGGTTCAAATAAAGGTTATATTTATATCAGAGCAGAATATCCTCTTGCCATAGAGAGATTAAAAATTGCCATAAAGCAGGCAAGAGAGTATGGCTTACTCGGAGAGAATATTTTAGGTTCAAATTTTAATTTTGATATTCAATTGAGTTATGGAGCTGGGGCATTTGTATGCGGCGAAGAAATAGCCTTAATAGCATCCATAGAAGGTAGTAGAGGAGAGCCAAATGTAAAACCACCTTTCCCTGCACAGAGCGGTTTATGGAAAAAACCTACCAATGTAAACAATGTAGAGACTTTTGCAAATATACCTCCAATTATTTTAAATGGTGGGGAATGGTTTGCTAAAATTGGTAGTGAAAAGAGTAAGGGGACAAAAGTCTTTGCTCTTGCTGGTAAGATAAATAATGTTGGTCTTGTCGAAGTTCCTATGGGCATTACTTTAAGAGAGATAATTTATGATATTGGTGGCGGAATAAAGAATAACAAAAAATTCAAAGCAGTTCAGACTGGTGGACCTTCTGGTGGTTGTATACCTGAAAAATTTCTTGATATACAGATAGATTATGACAATCTTACTGCAATTGGATCTATGATGGGATCTGGTGGTATGATAGTCCTTGACGAAGATGATTGTATGGTAAATGTTGCAAAATTCTATTTAGAATTTACAAAAGATGAATCATGTGGTAGATGTACACCCTGTAGAGTAGGAAACAAGAGATTATTGGAGATATTGCAAAAAATTACAGATGGTAATGGTACAATGGAAGATCTTGAGACATTAAAAGAATTGTCAGAGATAATAAAAGATACATCATTATGTGGGCTTGGCCAGACAGCACCAAATCCGGTCCTAAGTACTTTAAAATACTTCTACGATGAATATGTTGCTCATGTTAAAGATAAAAAATGCCCGGCTGGTGCTTGTTCAAAATTATTGAGATATTTCATAATTGAAGAAAAGTGCGTTGGTTGTTCTGCATGTGCAAGAAATTGTCCGGTTAGTTGTATTTCTGGTGAAATAAAAAAGAAATATACCATAGATCAATCAAAATGCATTAAGTGTGGCGCATGTATTCAAAAATGTAAATTTGGCGCTATAATTATTCAATAATTTTTAAGGAGAGTAAACTATGAGCAATCAAAAAATGATAAATTTAAAAATAAATGATATTACTGTTACTGTGCCAGAAGGGACAACTGTCCTTGAAGCAGCAGAAAAAGTAAATATAAAAATTCCAAGACTTTGTTATTATGAATTTCCGGGCATGCCAAAAATTAATAGAATAGCATCCTGCCGTGTCTGTGTGGTAGAAATAGAAGGGAGAAAAAATTTAGCACCTTCCTGTGCTACTTTAGTTACAGAAGGAATGATAGTAAAAACAAATACTCCAAGAGCAGTAAAAGCAAGAAGAACAATGGTAGAATTACTATTATCAGATCATCCAAACTCCTGTCTAACATGTCCTAAAAATAACAATTGTGATTTACAAAAAATAGCAGCAGATTTAAATATAAGGAAAATAAGATTTCAAGGAGAAAGATTAAGATTTAGAGAAGATGAATCCAGTTTCTCCTTAAAAAAGGATCTGGAAAAGTGTATAATGTGTAGAAGATGTGAGGTTATGTGTAATGAAGTGCAAACATGTAGGGTTCTTTCTGCAGTTGGTAGAGGATTTGGGGTAGTTGTATCAACAGCATTTCATCTTCCACAAAAAGATACTGCCTGCACATTTTGTGGTCAGTGCGTCTCTGTCTGCCCCACTGCTGCTTTAACTGGGATCTCTTATATAGATCAAGTATGGGAAGCAATAAATAATCCTACTAAAAAAGTAATTGTGCAAACAGCACCAGCAGTAAGAGTAGGACTAAGTGAGGAATTTGGTCTTCCAGATGGAGAGCCAATCACTGGTAAACTTGTTGCTGGTTTAAGAAGATTGGGCTTTGATGCAATATTTGATACAAATTTTGGCGCTGATCTTACAATAATGGAAGAGGCAAAAGAGCTAATTGATAGAATCACCAAAAATGAAAATCTACCTATTTTAACATCCTGTTGCCCTGGATGGATAAATTTTATTGAGACAAATTTTCCAGATTTACTTCATATACCATCCAGTGCTAAATCACCTCAACAGATGTTTGGGGCAATTGCAAAAACATATTATGCAAAAAAAATCGGAATTGACCCTAAGGATCTTGTTGTTGTCTCTGTTATGCCATGTCTTGCAAAAAAATATGAAGCAAATAGACCAGAATTTAGTAGTAATGGAATACAGGATGTAGACTATGTTATAACAACAAGAGAACTTGTATACATGCTAAGAGAGGCTGGAATTGATTTAGCACAACTTCAGGATGAAAAGTATGATAGCCCATTGGGAGAATCAACAGGGGCTGCTGTTATATTTGGAGTTACTGGTGGGGTATTAGAGGCAGCATTAAGAACTGCGTATGAATGGCTTACTAAAAAAGAACTAAAAGAAGTAAATTTTACAGATATAAGAGGACTCGAAGGTATAAAAGAGGCAACAATAGATATTGATGGTCTAAAATTAAATGTTGCTGTTGCCTCTGGTCTTGGTAATGCAAGAAAAATACTTGAAAAGATTCAATCAGGAGAATCTCATTATCATGCAATAGAGATTATGGCATGCCCTGGTGGTTGTATCAATGGTGGTGGGCAGCCATTTAAACATGGTGATATGACACTCATAGAAGATAGAATGAGGGGTATTTATAAAGAAGATAGAAATTGTAAGTATAGAAAGTCCCATGAAAACCCTGAAATTCAAAAATTGTATCAAGAATTTTTAGGAGAGCCTGGAAGCCATAAGGCTCATGAATTGTTACATACAAAATATTTTAAAAGATAATTTTTTAGCAATCTAAAAATGGATTTTTTAGAAGTGCATTATATTTTACTCCTTTAAAAATTGGATTTTACAAAAAAGGGGAGGCAGAAATGTCTCTCCTTTTTTTATCAAAAAGAACTGGATATTTTATCTGAAATATATGAAGATTTTCTATTTGCATAACAGTAAATACAGCCATTACTACATGTATGATAAACTCCTATGTCATGGCAATCACAACATAAACAGTTTTTTCTCTGTCCTTTTGTTTTTTTTATCTTTAAGAAAGGTTCAAATTCTCTAACCAGTTTTTCAGAAATACATCCTTTATATAGAGATCCGAATTTTTTAAATAATAAAGCATCTTTTTTTGGATCAAGATGTGGCTCACAGCATATATTCAATTCAATCCCATGCTCTTTTGCTATTGAAATAAATTTTTCAATTATATTAAAAAAAGTCTCTTTATCAAACATTATCAGTCTATCATTATCATTTATTCTATTCTCTTTTACTTTTGAAAAAAGGGTAAAATAAGAGCCGGTAAGTTGAACCAGACTCACCATAACTCTATTTGTAAAACCATTAAGATTTTTGCAAAGATCGTAAAAATTATTTAGATGCCATTCTATATTAAATTTTTCAGAAAGCATTACTGGATCATATCTCCAGTTTATTAAATTTATGTTTTTCATACACTCAGAGATTCTTTTAAAAGAATCTATAAGAATATTTTTTGAAGGGATATTCTTTTCAACAGCATTTCCATAACAATTTAATGTGACCTGAATATTCAATGGAACAAGATTTATTAATTCTTTTATATATGGGACAATTTTATTTGGTAGTTTTGTCCATAATGATAGAAATATTATACTATCTTTTGTTAAGGATTGAGTTATTATTTTACCACTTACTGGATTTGGATATTGACAGAAGCCTTTTTTTAATTTATCTATTAACCATTCGATATAAAGCCCACCATCAGTTCTTCTACTAAATGTGACAATTGTCCTATTCATTTTTTTGTTAAATCCTCTGGTTTACCTATATAATATCCCTGAGAATATTCTATGTTTAATTCATTTATTATTTGAAATATATTCTCATTAGCAACATACTCTGCAATTGTTTTGATACCCGATTTTTCTGTAAAGGATTTTATTGAACTAACTATATTTCTACTCAAAGGGCTTGTATCTATATCTTTTATTAAACTGCCATCAATTTTTACATAATCTACATTAAGATCAAAAATCCTCTTGTAGTTTGAATATCCACTGCCAAAATCATCTATTGCAATCTTTACACCATATTGTTTTGCCTCATAAATAAATGTTTTTACAATCCCATAATCTTTTATATTTTCATCTTCTACAAGTTCTATTACAAGACGTTTTGCAAAATCCTTCATTTCTTTTAACTTTAAAAATATGTAATGATATATATCACTATTTTCTATATCAATAAAAGAAAAATTGATACTTACCTCTTCACTTCTATTCTTAAAAATTTCAAATGTTTTATTAATAATTCTTTTAGTTATTTCAAAATAGGAATTTTCAAGTTTGGCAATATGAAGAAAATTTGCTGGCTCTATTATATTTCCCTCTTCATCTATTAATCTAAGAAGTGCTTCATATTTTTCGATTTTTTTAGTCTTATTATTATATATTGGTTGAAAAAATGGAATTATCCTATCTTCATCCAATGCCCTTTTTATCCTGTTTATCCAGAAAATATGATTCTGTTTTTCTGAAATATAGATATCTATTATATCTTCTGCAAAAATATAGCCGGTCTTTTTCTCAATTGCAAAATCAAGAGCTATCTCACTATATAAAAAAGGATCTTTAGAGGTCATACTTATTCCTATTGCTATGTTTAATTCGAATTTATATTTATTACTTACAATTACTTTTTCCTGTCCTTTAAAAAAATTTTCACATATATTAAAAAGCATAAATTTTTCAATTTCATTACTGTTATCTTCAATAAGTAATGCATACAACCCTCTATCAATATGATATATTGTGATATCTGATAATAATTCTTGTGGTATTTTATTTTTTATATTCTTTATATAATAATTTTCTATTTCATTTGAGATTATTTCACCATAATATTTATAAATAAGGTGTAGATTTGTTATTTTAATAAGCAATAATTTAGGATTAAATGCCTCTTTTAATTTCTCTGTTAAAGAAAATTTATTTGGAAATTTTGTCACTGGATCAATTACTGCTTTATTTAACTTTTTTATAAGAGAATAAAATTTAAGATAAAATCTTATTTTTATCAAAAACTCTTTTTCTTCAAATGGGACATTTATAAAATCCAATATTCCGCTGGTTAAAATATCGAAATCTTCCAGTATAGAATCCTCTTTTTTCAAAAGGACAAGAGGAATGTTAAAAGTTTTTTTATTGTTTTTTAAAATCTTTGAAAACTCAAATATATTGATATCATTTAACATTCTGTCAAAAAGAATTAAATCAATATTGTTTTTTAAAACAATTTCAGCTGCTTCATTGCCGTTATCTGTTTTTAAAATCTTATAATCTTTCAGCAAAGAAAGAATTTTATTATTAATTTCTTCTGATTTAGAAGCTATCAAAATAGTCTGATTTTTTAATAATTCCATATTATAAATTATATAATAAAAATTAAATAATAGGCAATTTTTTTTAAAAAAAATTATTATTATATTAAAATTTTATTTAATAAAGAAAGAAAATTTTTATAAAAATAAAAACTTGTAAAGAATTTTATCTTATTTTTTATAGATAAATATATTAATAGCGATATCTTAAAATTATCTTACCTTACAAATAATTTAACTGTTTAAAAGAATATAGATATCTTTTAAAAAAATTATTCAAATTCTTTAAAGATATTATTTAAGATAAAAATATGTTCTGCTAAAAGTCTTTGAGCAATCTCTTTATCATTTAAGTCAAACAAAGCAACAGCAAGTTCCTGAATAGCAGCTCTCACATTTTTATCAGCCAAAATAACAGCCTCTGCTTTTTTATCCATAGTTTTACCTTTATTATTATTTTGTTTCTGATTACTATTATTAATCCTTTGAAGTTTATCTGTTATTGTTTTGTGAATAGAATCAAGTAACCCTTCTCTTAGAAAATGAATATTTCCTCTTCTGGATCTATTAATCCTATTAATTAAATCTTTTTCATCACTCATATTTTTACTATTAAATATTTTTTTAAAAAAGTAAAGAAAAATCTTTTAATTTTATAAAAATAATTTAAAATTTTTGCCAAATGGCTTAATATTTTATTGAAAATCTTTTTTCTCAAATCTTTTTAAAATAGTTGATACCTTTTCAGGAGAAATAGGAAGTGTGATAACCTCATAGCCACCAATTATGTTTAGAATTTTATCAAGAATGAGATTATGACTTTCTTCAATGATTAATACAATTGGAACATTTAAACAATGTTGGTGTTTTTTTATTCTTTCTAATAATTCAAGAATTTTAGAATCATCAAGGTTAAAATCAGAAAATATTATGTCATACTTATTAAAATTTATTTTATTTAAAGTGTCTATAAAATTGTAGGTGATATCCACAGAAAAAAAACCAATTTTAAAAAAATCCATTAAAAGATGATCTTTATTATTATGATAATTAATGAACAAAGCCTTCACATTCTTCATTCTTTAACTCATTCTCCCTTTAAAACAAAAATTACTTTTTATTTTACTCTTAAAATTTAATAAAAAAACTGCTCTCCTAATTAGGGAGGGGGTGGGACCTTGGAGAGCAGAATTTTGCTTCTCAAAAGCATAAATATATAAGCAATTATTGTGCCAGAACAATAAGAATTTAATAAAATTTTTAAAAATATAAATAAATATTTTAATTTGAAAATTAAAGAAAATAATAGAAAAATATAATATTATAAATCTTAAATTAGCATTTTAAGTATAAATAAATCAAAAATATAAAATAAAAGATATATAAACATAAATTATATTAAAATAAATAGATGATTTTTATTTTTAAAACAAAAACAAAAAATATCTATGGAATAAAAATTCCACTTATTATTATAAGTGGAATAAAAATTCCATATATTTTAAATTAGGAAGAAGAAATATATTTCTAAAAAGATATTATCTCTTCTCTGAATTCCTTCTCGTATTTTATAATAGAATTTTGTTTGTAAATTTTAATATCTGAGGGATTAAAATATTTTATAACAAATTCTATTCTTGGCGAGATATTTTTTAATGTATCAAATAATATCACAACCTTATTTCCAGGGTTTCTTGGTATTTTTAATTGAAAAATGGACTCTCTCTTTAAATCTTCTTTATCAGAATCAAAAGATGAAAATGAATAATTTGCATTAAAAATATATGAAAGATATGGAAGATAAATAGAGATATCCATAAATTCGATAATATCTTTTGAATCTATGATTATTTCATATCTGTTATAATCATAAAATTTATAAACATTATACTTGATATTATATTCATTCTCTGGTTTATTTACTGGGATTCTTATATTTTTATTTTTAGTCATGATTTTATTTATACTATTATTAATTTCATAAGAAAACTCTCCAAGAATAGAAGATGAATTTATATCAAGATATGATCTATTTTTTTTATAATCCATTACTAATTTAGCCTCTATCTTTTGCTCTTCAGAATAAAATCTAATAGAGATAAAAGCAAAAAGAAGTGTAAATAAAAATAGAAAAATTATAAAAAAGAATAATATTTTTCTTTTTGATAAAGAAAATTTTAGATAGTTCTTTATGATTAGAAAAAATCTTATAGATAAAAACATAAATGGGAATGATATTAAACAGAATATTAAATTATAAATAAAAAGATTTTTAAATAAATTTTTTATTATATTTATATTGCCCATATAGGTAATATCAAATATAAATTTAATAAAGGGTATACTTGATATAAAATAAAGTATAAATTTTAGTAAATAATTTCTACCGGTAAAGTTTGATAAAGTTATGAAAATAATAGCCCATATAAAAATATAAGCAAATGAGATATCAAATAAAGCAAGCAAAATAAGATTTACATAAGAGAATAAAATTGCCCCAATAATATAAATATAACTATGTTTGGGTAGAGGGATTTTTTTAAAAAGATCTATAATGAGAATAATAATAAGAAATGATATAAAAAATATAACAAAAAAATAGAGGACAGGAATATTTAAATAGGATTTTTGAATATTATAAAAAAAGTTAAGGGGTGTTAATAATATCACAGGAAGAAAACTCAATAAAAAATAACAGAGAAATAAAAAAATAAAATAAGGTAATAATTTTAATATAGTTGAAATTCTTAATCTTTCAAAATTTGGGAAGAACAATCTTGTAAAAAGAGTAATAAATATTAAAAATAAAAATATAATTAATAAATTCTTTTCTTTAATAAAAAGTTTATAGCCAAAAATGTCCTCATAAAGATAATTATATTCTCTCTGAAACTTAAAATTTAAATTGTTAAGAGATTTTATCCATTCAATAAAAAAAAGCGTATATTTATTACATTTTTCTGAATTATAGTAAAAAACATTGTATAAGTTCTTATTTCTATTTGAAAATTCCACTGCTAAAATTTCTTTTTGATTAAAAATATCAGAGTACTGTCGTGATGGCAACAGATTTAACTTTGCTTTTTTTATCTCAAAAGAATCAAATAAAAAAGTTTTTTCTTTATTTACTTTATCAAAAATATTAACTAAAATACTCGGTAAAGGTTTTTTATTCATGCTTCCAGTAAAATAAACATTACTATCAATCGTAAGAATATCTATAAAAGTAACTATATAATTATATGGATTTTCGGATAGATTCAACAATCTTGTAAAACCATATTTAGGATAATCATCCTTCCCAATAGAGCCAATAAATCCAAAAAGGATATTTTTTTTAAGATCTATTTTAGAAAAAAAATCTATTAAATTAAGAGTAATTTCAATAGAGATACTATTATCAAAATATTTATTATCAATAATAGGAGTATTTAAGGAAGTCAAAATTACTATTGTCTCATCTGTATTCTCTTTTGCCTTTAAAAAGACTTCAATATTTTTAGATCTGGTATAGAATTCTGGCTCTATCTCTATATCATAGATATTATAAGGGACATTAATATTTTTTAAATAAGTTAAAATATAATTAATTAATCTTTCCTGATTATTACTTCCTTCATCAGCAGGATAAAACATTTCATAAAGAAATTTAGCATCTTTCTTATAATTATCTTGAGAGAAAATATAACAATAAATTAAAAGAAAAAACAGTAACAAAAAACATTTTTTCATTGCATTATTTTTTTAAAAAAATAAATTACTTTTGTCAAGAAATGCTTATAATTTTTTAGGAATAAGGCGCGATTTTATTGTTAGGTAACTTTTTTTAAATTTTTTTCAAAACTTGTAAAGGATTTTCTTAAAAATTTTGTGATTAATATATAGA
>DAONLM010000098.1:0-10874 GCA_035406685.1 Spirochaetota bacterium | reverse complement strand
GAAAATCCTTTACAATTTTTGAGAAAAAATTTAGTTTTTTTTGAAAAAAATTAAATTGAGGGACAGACCTATAATTTTCTTATGATTTAAAGAGGGACAGACCTACACTTATCATGATCTAAAACTATCTTTCATATAGATTGTCAATAACTTACAAATTAAAATTTTGTTAGTATAACTATTAGATGTTTATAGAAAATCTATATTTTACTATTACAGATTTAGGTTTTAAATTTTTTTTTTATATAATGTTTCAATTTTTTTATAAAATAATTTACAATATTTTAAAAAAATAATTTTTTTAAAAAAAAATATTTGACAATTTTATAAAAATGTATTATTGTATTATATATATAATACAATAATACATTTGATTTAAGGTTTTAGAAATGAATTTTGAACTGGATTATAAGAGTGGGATTCCTTTTTATAGGCAGATTATTCAACAGATTGAATATAATATCAATATTGGAAAATTAAAACCAGGGGACAGACTTCCTACTGTAAGAAGCCTTGCCATTCAGTTAAAAATAAATCCAAATACAGTTGCAAA
The DNA here is from genome assembly GCA_035406685.1 of Spirochaetota bacterium. GTDB lineage: Bacteria > Spirochaetota > GWE2-31-10 > GWE2-31-10 > MWDO01 > DAONLM01. The sequence goes on along the minus strand of DAONLM010000098.1, from coordinate 10,321 downwards.
GGCATATAATGAACTTGAGATAAAAGGCTTTCTTATAACACAGGTAGGTAATGGAACTTTTGTTTCAGAAAAAAAGGTTGATAATAGTGAAATAGAGCGAGAGAGAGTAATAAATCAATTTATTTCAGAAATTATTAAAAAAGCAAAAGATCTTGGTTTAAATAAAATAGATTTAATAAATATTTTAAAGGAGAGAGAGGATGTTTGAGATATTTAAAAAAGAAAAAGAGAATTATTTAATAAAAAATATTGTTAAAAAGCATTTTGAAAAGGATTTTTCATTAAGCCCTGTTGGAGCAATTGTTTTTGTGCTCTTTCTAACAGGGGGATATCTTTTGTACACCTATTTTTCAGGTATTGAATCACTTGAAATCTATCTTGAAATGCTTGTATTCCCTGTTATTATAGGTTTTTTTATGATACTTTTGGGTAGATGGGAAGCAATTATAAAACTCTCATTTTTAACAATATTTATTCTATTATGGTTAAAGGGGACTAACACTCTTTATTTTTCAACTTTTATATGTTTAGAAGGGATTATGGCACCAATTTTTCAAATAGCAAAAGAGTGGGAAAGAGCAGTGATATTAAGGCTCGGAAAGTTTAAAAAGGTAAAAGGACCTGGGTTATTTATAGTTTTACCATTTATAGATAGAGTTGATAAAATAGTAGATTTGAGAATAAGGGTGACTGACTTTGTTGCAGAGACAACATTAACAAAAGATAGTGTGATTGTTACTGTGGATGCCTTGTGTTACTGGCTTGTATGGGATGCAGAAAAGGCTATACTTGAAGTTGAAAATTATGTTGAGGCTGTAATATTGTGTGCTCAAACCTCCTTAAGAAATGCAATAAGTTGTAATACTCTTTCAACTCTTCTTGAAAATTGGGATGAGATCAAAGAGACAATAAGAAAAGAGGTTGATAAGCAGACAACAGAATGGGGAATAACTATTCAGGATATTAAGATAACAGATATTCAGATACCGGATTCATTACAGGATAGTATGAGTAGATGGGCTCAGACAGAAAGGGAGAAAAAAGCAAGAATTCAGCTAGGAGAAGCAGAAATAGAGATAGCAAAGAAACTTGAAGAGGCTTCAAAAATTTATAAGGAGAATGAAATTGCCTTAACATTAAGAAAACTTGCTATTTTAAATGAGGGATTAAAAAATGGAAATAGTATGATTATGATACCATCAGAACTTGCCAAAGAATTAAAAACAGAGGATATTTTTGGAGTTACAGCATTATCAGAGATAGAAAAAATTAAAAAAGAGAAAAAATAATTTTTTTATATCCAGAACTATATCTGGATAAAATAAAGAAATAAAAGGAGCTTTTATGGAAGTAATAAAAACAAAAGATCTTTATAAGGATTATGTGGTTAACAAAATCGTTGTTAATGCATTAAGGGGGGTTGATTTTGTTGTTAAAAAGAAAGAATTTACTGCAATAGTAGGCCCTTCTGGTAGTGGTAAATCCACTCTATTACATCTTATAGGATGCCTTGATACATTAACAAAGGGAGAAATCTACCTTAATGAAAAAAATATCTCATCATTGACTAAAGATCAACTTGCATTATTAAGAAGAGAAAAGATAGGTTTTATATTTCAGGCTTACAATTTAATACCGGTATTGACTGTATTGGAGAATGTCATATTTCCGCTGACTCTACTCGGTGTAAATCCAAAAGAGGCAAAAAATAAGGCATTGGAGTTGTTAAAAATTGTAGGACTTGAAGGAATGGAAAAAAGGAAACCAAAAGAGATATCTGGTGGCCAACAGCAGAGAGTTGCAATAGCAAGAGCACTCATAAAAGATCCAGAATTGGTTCTTGCGGATGAGCCTACGGCAAATCTTGATTCTAAGACTGGTTCTGAGATACTCGATCTTATGTTAAAATTAAATACTGAAAAAGGGATCACATTTGTTTTTTCTACTCATGATCAAATGGTAATGGAATACGCAAAGAGACTCGTATTTTTAAGAGATGGAAAAATCATTAAAGAGGAAATAAAATGAAATTACTAAATCTTGCTTTTAAAAATCTTTCAAGACATAAGACAAAGACTATTATAACATCTACTGCAATAGCAATTGGTGTCTGGCTTTATATATTTATAGACGCCTGGCTTAGTGGCATTCAGATAGATTCAAAGAGAAATCTTATCAATTTTGAGATCGGATCTGTAAAGATTTATAAAAAAGAGTATTTTGAAAAGAAAGATGAAATTCCAATGTATGAGAGTTTTAAGAATTATGAAAAGATAATAGAGAGACTCGATAAAGAGGGATACAATGCATCGCCAAGGATAAAATTTACAGGTTCTCTTTTAAGTAAAGAGATAGAATTGCCATTCTTATTTATAGGAGTTAATCCAGAATTAGAGAAAAGAGTCTTTAAGACTCATGAGTTTATAGAAAAAGGGACTTTTGTTGAAGATAATCTATTTGGAATTGTCCTTGGTATAAAGGGAGCAAAGGATTTAGGAGTTGATATTGGAGATACAGTTAAGCTTAGCACTGTTATTGATAAAAAAGATGAGAATAATAAGATAAAACATATTTATCAGGTAATGGAATTAAGAGTAATAGGGATAATCAATTCTACAAATTCAATAATTAATGGTAAAATAGCATATCTTCCATTGTCTATCTTACAGGATGAGATGGGGCTTATGCTTGAAGGTCATATTACAGAAATCTGTATAAGAAAAAAAGATGCAAATTTTACAGAACTGCCCAAAAATAGTGAAAAGGCAAAATTTATTGAGAATAAGATAAAAGATCTATTACCAGGGGATTTGATACTTGTGGACTGGGACAAGGATGCAAAGGATTATATATCTGTATCGAGTGGAGATGCGATATTATCATATATTACAATTGCTCTTCTTTTGACACTTGCTGTAATCGGAATAGCAAATACAATGCTTATGGCTGTTACTGAAAGGACAAAAGAGATTGGGATGTTAAAAGCATTGGGGACAAAGGATAGTGAAATAAGCCTTTTATATTTTATGGAAGCAGGGCTAATTGGGTTTATTGGCGCTTTTGCTGGAATAATATTGGGTATTATTACAAATCTTTATATGGTAAATATTGGGATTGATTATACTGAATTCTTTGAGAAAAGTAATATGGAAAATATTGGATACAGGGTAATAGGTATTTTTAAATCCATCTGGAACTGGGATAAGATAGTTTTATCCGGTATCTTTTCTACCTTAATAGCATCTTTAACCGCATATTTCCCAGTAAAGAGGGCATTAAAGATAAATATTGTTGATGCTTTAAGATTTGAATAATTTTTAAGGAGGATTTTATGAATAGTTTATTTAGTTTAATAACAATTGCTTATAGAAATATCTTTAGAAATTTAAGAAGATCCATATTCTGTATAATAGCAATTGCTGTTGCGGTATTTTTTATAGTCATAATGATCTCCTTCGTAAATGGGATGCTCAGAAGTTATTCTTATACATTAAGAACTTATGAGATAGGAGATATTCTTATAAATTCAAAAGATTTTGAAAATAAAAAGGAGTTTTATCCATTACAGTTTGCAATTGAGACAGAAGAGGATTTAGAGACAATTGTTAAAAAGATAGAGAGTATAAAAGGTGTGAAGAGTGTTAATCTAAGAATTACAGCAATAGCAACTCTTACAAATAGTAATGTTAAACATGCTGTTATATGGGGAGTTGATTTTGAAAAAGAGGCAAGTACAAACTTTTTGAATCAAAAGACCAAAAGTAATGGTTTATTAAAAGATTCAAAAATACCGGATCCTAATAAGAATGAATGCCTTATTGGTTATAGACTTGCTAAAAAGATAGGCTTAAATATTGGAGACAAACTTCAAATGAAGATAGTCTCAAGTCAATATTCTGATAAGTTTTTTATGCCCAAAGTTGTTGGAATGTTTGATTTTGATTTTCTTAGTTATGACAATAATTATATAATTGTTCCTATTGATAAGTTACAGAAAGTCGCAAATTTACAGGGACAGACTCAGCAGATCTTTGTCTTTTTAGAAAATCCAGAAGATTCTTCAAAAATAATAAAAGAGATTGAAAATATCTTTAATAAAGAAAAGACTCTTATAAAAGAATGGAAAAAGAATTACTGGGTTACAATGTTGCAACAGGTAAACATAATATATAGTATTATTTACATTGTATTTATAATAGTAGCCTCATTTTTAATAGTAAATACAATAATTATGGTAATCCATGAGAGAATAAAAGAGATAGGAATGATGGGTGCTTTGGGTATGAAAAGAGGTGAGATTGTAGGGTTATTTTTTTTAGAGGCAGTGATTTTGAGTAAAATAGGCTCTCTTATTGGCATAATATTAGGGGGAATTGTTACTGGAATATTACAGAACTTTCCAATAAGTGTTGAACAGATGACTGGTGGTATTGAGCTGCCAATAAGTAATACAATATATATAAGTTTTTCTTTTATCTATTTAATTGAGGCTTTTTTCTTTGGAATTGTGGTGTCCAGTATTTGCACAATTTTTCCCTCATTAAAATCAGCATTTATTGAGCCGGTTGAAGCTCTAAGAAGATAAGATCTATCTTTGATAGAATATTTTATAAAAAAGGAGTTTTTATGAAAAAGAGATTTATATTTTTATTTTTGATTGTCAATTTATTGATTTTTTCTCAGGATGCAAATACCATCTTGAAAAATATTGATAACAATCAGGTTTATGATTCTATAAAATATGAAGGTGAGATGATTATATATATTTCTGGAAAGAAATATGTTAAAACATTTAAGACTCTTGCAAGAGGGAATAAAGAATTTTTTACTGAATTTACAAATCAGGATGATCTTGGGACAAAATATTTAAAGATAGAAGGGACTCTCTATGTATATTCTGAAGATCTGGAAGATGTTATGCAGATAACAGGACATATGTTAAAAGAGTCTGTGATGGGATCAGATCTTTCTTATGAGGATATGACAGAAAATAATACACTCTCTGCACAATATAATGCAAAAATAGTTGAGGAGATAACTTATGATGGGAAGAATGTATGGGTTTTAGAATTAACGGCAAAGACAAAGAATGTCTCATATCCCAAGAGAAAACTCTGGGTTGAAAAGGATATCTATCTTCCATTAAAAGAGGAGTTATACTCTCTTTCTGGCGCAGCATTAAAAGAGAATAAAATAATAAAATATGAAAAGATAAAAGGTAAGAATTTTCCAGTTCAGATAGAGACAAGGGATTTATTAAGAAAGAATTCAAAGACTGAGTTTATTATGAAAAATATAGATCTTGATGTTAAAATTCCAGATAGTGTATTTAGTCTCAAAAATCTTAAAAAGTAGTGATAGAGGAAGTTTAGTTTTTAAGGAGGTTAGGTCTAATATGAAACTTAAGAGTTCTAACATGTTTTTCTTAAAAATGGCATTTGCCAATCTTAAAAGGCATAGATTAAAATCTTTTTTTACTATCCTTGCAATTACAATTTCTGTTACTGTTTTTATATTTATAGATGCATTTTTGTATGGAATAGACATTGATTCGAGAAGAAATCTTGTTAATTTTGAGACTGGAGAAGTAAAAATTTATAAGAAGAGATATTTTGATATAAAAGATGAACTACCGATGTATGAGGCTTTTACAAACTATGAAGATATTTTAAAATCTCTTGATAAAATAGGATATGATGCTGCCCCACGGATAAAATTTGCTGGTTCTCTTTTGAGTAAGGATGGAGAATTGCCTTTTTTATTTGTTGGCATTGAACCAGAGATGGAGAAAAAGGTTTTTATAACTCATAATTTTATAGAAAATGGGAAATTTCCGGAAAAAAATCAGTTTGAAATTTTACTTGGCATAAGAGGGGCAAAGGATCTGGGGGTTGATATAGGTGATACTGTAAGACTTACAACAGTTATTGACAGAAAGGATGAAAATGGAAATATAAAACATATACATCAATTAATTGAGTTGAGAGTATGCGGATTAATTAATTGTCCAAATCCATATCTCAATGGTAAAATAGGATATATCTCGCTTGATATTTTACAAGATGAAAAGGGACTACTTCTTGAAGGTGGTATTACTGAAATTTGTATAAGAAAAAAGAATAAAAATATTTCTGGTTTACCACATAGAAACGAGAGTATAAGCGTTATTAAAAAGCATATTCCACAATTAAAGACATTAAATGATAAAAATATAAATGATGAAGATCTTATTCTGGTAAGCTGGTATGATGATGCTCTTGATTTTATATCTATTTCTGCTACTAAGACCGGAACTTCTAAACTTGTATCAATCTTTTTAATATTTCTTTCAATCATTGGTATAGCAAATACTATGCTTATGGCTGTTTTTGAAAGAACAAAAGAGATTGGGATGTTAAGGGCATTGGGTATGAAAGATAATGAAGTAAAAAAACTTTTTGTATATGAAGCGGGCTTGATTGGTTTGATAGGCTCAACTATTGGTGTTATTATTGGAATTTTAATAAATATTTATATGACAAATGTTGGTATCGATATGACAGAAATATTAACAAATATGAATATGGAAAATTTTGGCTACAGGGTGATTGGTGTATTTAAATCTTCTTGGAATATTCCAGTGATGATTATCTCTATGATTTTTGCAACTTTAATAGCAGCTATTATGGCATTGCCACCTGTTAAAAGAGCATTAAAAACGTCTGTTACCGATGCAATGAGGTTTGAGTAAAGAATATAAAAATATATGTTATTCTATAAAAATAAAAGGGGATATCTGTATATTTCAACAAGGGATATCTGGTTATGAGAAGGGGATATCCCTATAAATGACGGGGGATATCTGTGGTTTATTATTTTACTAAATTAATAAATTATAGTTATTTTAAAAATATTTAAAAAAAAATAAATATTAAGAGGATAATTCAATGAGAGGTTTTAAATTTTTATTTGTCTTAATTTTATTATTAGGAATTATAGCAAATATCTTTTCTCAGAAGAAAGGATCTATTAAGTTTAATGGTAGTTATGAATGTATAGTAGATCTTGCGCATACAAAAACCTTTAACAGAGATACAGACTATGGCGAATTTAATTGGGGGGTAAATAATTTTTTAAATTTAAGACTTAATTCAGAAATTAATGAAAATCTTTCTTTTGGTTTTGCAATAAATATAAATACCTTTTCTGGTTCATTTACCAATTTTTATGACTATTTTTTCCCTGATTCTCTTTTTGTTCAGGCAGGGGATTCTTCGACTGATAAATCTGCACTATTAAACAAAAAGGGGCTAATAAAGCTAGTTTCATTGCCATTTTACTATAAATCAGCATATGTTGGATCCTTTGAATTGGAGAGATTATATTTTAAGGCTGGAAACGAATATTTTGATATTGAGACTGGACTTATTAGAATAGCATCGGGACAGAAAGAATCTATGTTTTCCCCAATAGACTTTTTTAATCCCAAAAATCCATTAAATCCTACAGCAAGACCAGAGCCAAGACTTGCAATTCTTGCATCATTCTATCCTGCAAGATTGTTTAATATTCAAACTTTTATAGTTGCGCCAGATGATCCTTTGCAATCAAAAGGATGGGATTTTAAATTTGGTACAAAAGCTAAATTCTTTTTTAAAAAAATAAATTTCGAATTGTTATACGCATTTTTTTTACCTCAAATAGAGTATGAAAAAGACCCGGCCTCAATTGGACTCCAAGAGTCAACAAATAATGATTTTTCTCATATTGTAGCAGTAAGTTTTAAAGCAGATATTGAGATAGGACTCTTTTTTGATATTCTTTATAAATTTGAGCATAAATCTTTTAAGAGTGGCAAATATTATGGCAAAAATTTTTATGGATATGAAGGACTTGAGGCTTCAATTGGCGTGGATTATACATTGCCAGGAGGATGGGTCTATTTGAAATTAGAATATCTTTTTTATGGCTCTGGTATGCTTGATTGGTGGGATAGTATAGATCAAATTTATGTTTCATCAGAATGGAAATATACCAATCCCTATAATAGAATACAATTATTAAAATCAGAGAAAAAAAGCCTAAACTTTTTAAGACATGATTATATTTCTGGATTAATTAATGTAAAGGTTAATGACTATCTTCGTCTTGGTACAAGTTATCTATTTGGGATAGATGATCAATCTGGATTACTTACTATTTTTGGTGAAATTGAGCCATTCCAGGCATTTAATATATCTATTCAGGCAATGTTTCCTTTTGATTGGAGTATGATCAATAAAGATTGGCAGATTGGTGAATTCAGTGGTGCTAATTTAGGATACTATCACAGATGGCTTTTGATATGTAGAGTAAAATTTTAAATTGTGTTTTGATAAAAAGATTACTCTAAGAAATTTCTATTTTTTCTAAAAAATTATTTGTATTTTTTTAAAAATTTTCAAGATTATGAGTGTCATAGTCGAATTTATCAATATTACAGAATAGTCGGGATAAATATGACTAAAATAAAAATCCTTTTATTGATTTTAGTAAATTCATACCTCTTGTATTCTATTGAATCGTATAAGATACACAATGTTAAAGATGGTGAGACTCTATGGAGAATTAGTAAAAGCTATAATGTGCCTCTTGAAGTATTATGCAAGATAAATAAAATAACAGATGTTACAAAAATAAAAAAAGGAGATAAATTAAAGATTCCTGTAAAAGAGAGTTTCCAAAATACAGAAAATAAAAAAAATGTAAAAAAAGAAGAACAAAAAAAATATGTAAATTATTACCTACCTATAAAAGGAAATATAAAGCCTCTGGTTACTTCAAATTTTAGAGGAGTAATAATATTTACAGATAATAATATTCAAAATAGAAATGTCTTTTCAGTAGGAGAGGGAACAGTAATCCATGTTGATAATTTAAAAGGTTATGGTATAACAATATTTATAAAACATAGTAACGAAATAATTTCCATATATTCTGGTCTTGATAGAGTCTATTTTAAGAAAGGGGATAAAATAGCCTCTTCTCAATTAATAGGGACAGCAGGCATTATTGCAAGATATTCAAAATATGGATTGATATTTTCTCTTCAAAAAAATGGCTCTTATTTAAAATATGATTTTGAAAAAAATAAATTTTACTATCTTCAAAAATGATTTTTAATTATTTCCAGAATTTAATTTAAAAATATTCCACTCATATAATTTACTATTATAAAACCTATAAAAAGTAATAAAAATATTAAACCTTTTATTCTGCCTATTTTTTTGCCAAATAAAGAGAATAAAAAGAATAAAATTGCAATTCCTAATGTCACTGGTAAAGTAAAAAATAACATAAGATTATCAGTGGTTCCTTCTGCATTTATTATTGCTACATCTCTTATTATCCCTGTGATCCCTATTATAAAAAGTATATTGAATATATTACTTCCCACAACATTTCCTATGCTTAAATCATGTTTCTTTTTTATGATGGCAATGAATGAAACTGCAAGTTCTGGCAAACTTGTCCCTATTGCCACAATTGTCGCACCTATTACGCCATCACTTATGTGAAATCTTTTGGCAACAATAAGTATATTATCTACCATCACATCTGATCCAAATACAACACCAGCTAATCCTAAAATAAAAAATAAAATGGCTATTGGGATTGACTTTATTTTTATTTGTTCATTGGATTGTTCAATCTGCTCTTTATTAAATCTTAATAGATACCATATATATATACCCATTAAAATAACAAGTATTATTGATTCTACTCTGTTTATCGCAAATACATTTTTATCAAAAAAATATGAAAATATTAAAAGAATTATTGTAGTTAATATCATTATTGGGGTATCTCTATATAATATTTTTTTATTAATATAAATGTTTCCAAGAATTAATGCTGAAACACCCACAATTAAAGCAATATTTGTTATATTAGACCCAGCTATATTTCCTATTGCAACTGCTGTTCTTCCTTTTATTGCAGAATTGATATTAGTTGCTAATTCTGGAAGGCTTGTCCCCATACTTACAAGAGTTAAGCCAATTATTGTTTCGCTTACCTTTGCCTTTTTTGCAAAGAAAATCGCTGAATCTATGAATAAATCACTCCCTTTAATTAAAATAGCAAGCCCAACTATAAAGAATAAAATATTAACAATTGTTGGAACATTGAGGTATAAGTTATTTAAATATGACATATTACCCTCCAATTTCTCTTTTAATACTCATACTAAAAAGTAGATTTATTGTCAAACTAAATTTAGGATGTGATTTTATTTTTAGTCAATTTTTTTTAATTTTTTTCTTAAATTTTGTAAAGGATTTTCTCAAAAAATTTGTGATTA
>DAONLM010000097.1:0-10922 GCA_035406685.1 Spirochaetota bacterium | reverse complement strand
AATCCTTTACAAAATTTAAGAAAAAAAATAAAAAATTTTTGCCTAAAAATAAAATAGCACCCTATAATGTATAAAAAATATCCAATTAGAGACTTATTTTTTCTCTTTGTGTAAATTTTACTCATATTATAATAAATTTAATTAAAGTGTGTAAAAATGCCATTTTTTATATTAAAAAATCAAATTTTTATAAATAATAAAATTTGTTATAACATCATTATTTATAATGCAAATACAATTGTTTTATATGAATGGCATATTAAATGCTAAATAAGATTGAAAGAGGGAGATTTTTTATTATCTTTAACAAGGAGGTAAAATGAAAACTAAAAAGTTAGTAAATTCGGGTAAAAATTATAACAATGCATTATCATACTATTTAAATGAAATAAGTAAAATCCCTCTATTAACAAGAGAAGAAGAAGAAGAGTTAGCAATAAAAGCAAAAGATGGGGATAAAGAAGCAAAAGAGAAATTAATAAAAGCTAATTTAAGATTTGTAGTTGTAGTTGCAAAAAAATATAAAAATCAGGGGATTCCTCTTGCAGATCTCATAAATGAGGGTAATATAGGTTTACTCACAGCAATAGAGAAATTTGATCCTTCATTAGGTTATCACTTTATAAGTTATGCTGTCTGGTGGATAAGGCAGGCAATATTAAAATATATATGTGAAAAATCAAGAATGATAAGATTGCCTTTAAACAGAGCAAATGAATTGTTAAGCATAGAAAAAGTAAGAAAAAAGCTTGCATCAGATAGTGGTGAAGAGCCGAACCCAGAAGAGATAGCAAAAGAGTTATCCATGGATTCCAAGATAGTAAAGCATTTGATAGATGTTTCAAAAGAGACTGTTTCTCTTGAATCAACATTGTATGAAAATAACAGAGATGCAACTCTTCTTTCAGATGTTTTAAGAGATGATAGATATGTGTCTCCGGAGCAGAAAATCGAGAGAGAACATCTTAATGAGATTATAAACTCAGTTCTTGATACATTAACAAAAAAAGAGAAAGATATAATAGAGCATAGATTTGGTTTAAATGGTACAACAAGCTTGAGCCTGAAAGAGATTGGTAAAAAGTATAATCTTACCAAAGAGAGAATAAGACAGATAGAGAAAAAAGCATTTGCAAGGTTGAAGCATTCAACAAGAAGTAGTAAATTGTTAAGTTTTATAAAATAGTAAAAAGGCTCTCATTGAGAGCCTTTTTTAGTTATTCTCTTCTATGTCTAATTTGTATTTTTTTCTTTTATAAGGGATAATAAATAAAAATTCGATAAAATTAAAGAGAAAATGAAAAATCATGGCATATATAATTGTTGAAGAGATAAATATAGAAATAAAAAATATTATTGAAGCAATAAAGCTAAATATTGCACCAGATATACCCTGACTTATATGTAACAGGCTGAATATTAATGATATTAAAATTATCACGATAATCTCAATGATAATTTTATCTTTAATAAAAATATATAAGATATTTTTAAATAGTATATACAGATATCCCCTGAAAAGAATTTCTTCAACATACGCCCCAACAAGACATATAATTAAGACATAAAGTATAGCTGGTTTTGGACCAAAAATATTTTCTATCTGGTGTAGATTATTTTTTTCTTCTTTTTCATTTGCAAAAGAAAAATCCAATATAATAAAACTGATTAAACTTAATATTAAAAATAGAATTGTTTTTAAAGAGTATCTAAATAGGAAGAATGGCCTTATTTCTTTTATAAATATAATTAAAATTGAAGATATGATAGCCCCTGCAAAATAAAATAAAAGAGAAATTATTTTATTGTCTATTGATCTAAAATTATAGTTCAAATTATCCCCTTACATTATTTTATATTTAGATATGGAGAATATATATAAATATCTTTAAAAATATTTTTTTAAGAAAGTCAATTAGTTTTTGACATTTTTCTTTTTTTTAGATATAATTTAAATCAATATTCAATTCTGGAGAATATAATGAAGAAAATTACAATTTTATTTCTTGTCTTGTTTATATTTTTAGATTGTAATAAAAATAAAAAAGATGAAACATTGATATTTTATGCTAGTGGAAAAGATTTTGTTAAAAAAGAATTTATTGATAAAGATGGCTGGCAAATAAGTCTACAATCTGTTTTACTTCATATAAGAGATGTCACTATAACCGATAGTGTAGTGATTAAGATTTATGATAAATTTTTTTTACAGTTAAAAAGTGTGGATTACGATAAAATAAAGATTACTGAGATAACAAAGCCAAAAAAAACTTCACCAACTAAGACTATTTCTTTTAGTTTAAAGAAAACATTTGATTATGACTTTCCCGGTTATTCTTTTATTATAAAAGGGATTGCTAAAAAGGATAAAAAAGAGATTAATTTTACTATTAAGTTTAATGAAGAGATAATATGGGTAGTAGAGGATGAGGAACAATCACAAAACAAAGACGAAAGTATAGATTTTAACTTTCATTTAGAATATATTTTTGGTAGCATTGACCCAATTAAGATTAAAGCACACAACGAAGAGGAGGAAGAGATTGAATATGATGTAAATGATTTTGCCTGTGGCTTTAACTTTTTTTTACCTTTTGAAAAGAATGGTATCATAGATGTAACTCAGGAGGATTTATTAAAGTCAAAAAACAAAAATGAGTATGAAAAGTTAATTAAGGCATTACATAGAATTGCCTTTGTTGGGGAAAAAGAGGCTAAAGTAGTTTATACAAGTTCAAAATTTTAAATAAAGGGGGATATATGGCGGAAAATGTTATTATAAAGAAAATAGATGAGAAAGAATTAGAAAAGATAAAAAAATGGCCCATATGGACATGTGAGGTAAAAAAATTTGATTGGGAATATGATAGTGATGAGCATTGCTATATTATTGAAGGAAGAGTAATAGTTACAGCAGATGGTAAAGAATATGAAATCAAAAAAGGGGATTATGTGATTTTTAAGAAAGGATTAAGATGCTTTTGGGATGTAAAAGAGAATATTAAAAAACATTATAATTTTTATTGATTTACTTGATATTATCATAGGTGTGATTTTGTTTTTTATGCAGATAAAAAGATAGAATTATCCTCTCGTTAATTTTGTGTGAGAAAGGATTGTAATAGTATAATTTATTTTTTGAGTAGAATTTAAAATAATTTTTTTCAATAATAGGTCTCAAAGCCTATTACTTGGTAGCAATTATTGTATATTGCTTTATAAAATGGGGTGAAATTCCCTTTAAAGTGGGACAATTCTCTACTCTTCCACCACCTCTTTATCTCTGTCAGTTTCAACCATAACCTTAATGTTATTAAACCACACCTTTTTTCAAATCCAAGCATTCCCATTTTCTCATACTCTTCAATAAAAATTTCAAGAATACTTCTTATCAATTTTGCCATGCTGAAAAAATTTAAATCAGCATGGATTTTCTTTAAAAACCTATAATCTTCCTTCGGTAAATAAAAATGTATAGAGGCATCAGCATCTATTCTTTCATAAACATTCTCATCCTCACACCCAAAACAGTATCTTTTCTTAACCCTATCAGAGAACTTTTGTAATACATAGCAGATAAGTTTAGAAAGAGAGATATTCTCTTTTTTAGCAATCTTAGCAAGTTTTTCCTTCATCTTTGAAGTAGTTACAAAATGTAACTCATGGTAATCATTATTTTTACAATTTAAAATTCTCTTACTCATAAAAAAACCTCCTTCCTTCTAAAAAAATATTTCTATAATATTAATCACAAAATTTTTAAGAAAATCCTTTACAACTTTTAGAAAAAAAATAAAAAAATTTACCTAAAAATAAAATTGCCCCATATTATCATCTATAAAGAAAAAATATTTGGATTTTTTTTAAAAGTGACAAACTTTCTTAAACTATAAAATAATTTAAGGTTCTGGAATATAAAAAGTCCTCTCTAAGACACTTTTTTAAAATCAAAAAAAATAAATTTATGTCAGTATCCTTAGGGGAAGTAGGTTAGGGTAAAAAAATATTTTTTTCTCATGATAACAAAATTTCACCATTTTTTTAAAAAATAATGTAAAATATTTGTAAATACAACGTTTTATTGTAAAGGATTTTTTCTGAATTTTTGTGATTAATATTTAGAAAATAATATTTTTACTAATTTTAAAGGAGGTTTTTATGGTTGGTAAATGTTGGACTTTTTCAAGAAATGGGCTTAACTGTTCACCTGTGGAGGTAGAGGTTGACATTAAAAATGGGCTACCTGTTATTCTTGTTACAGGTCTTTTGTCTCAGGAAGTTAAAGAGGCAAGAGAAAGGGTTAGGCCTGCTATTTCAAATAGTGGACTTGAGTTTCCGGTAAAGAGAGTCACAATAAATTTATCTCCTGCTGAGACAATAAAAATAGGAACTCATTATGATCTTGCTATTGCAGTGGCTCTATTAAAGGCATGCGGTTATCTTCAAAACATTACAGAAAGAATAGCATTTTTTGGCGAATTGAATTTAAGTGGAGAGATAAAATGGGTCAGAGGAATTTTGCCAATGGTGCTTGAAGCAATCAAAGAAAATTTTGAGAAAATCGTTATACCTTATGAAAACTTTAATGAGATAGCATTTTTAAATCATTCAAACATAATTGCAGCAGAATCTATCAATGATATGATAGAAAAACTTGTAAATAATATTAATCAGAGTGAAAAAGAAACTCTTTCGCTCAATTATTTTTTTAAGCAAAATAGTTATGGCGATTATCAGGATATAATGGGGCAAAAAGAGATGGTAGAGGCTTTTAAAATAGCAGCAGCCGGTCTTCATCATATGTTGATAATAGGACCACCCGGCTCTGGAAAGACAATGGGCGCAAGTAGACTTCCATCTATAATGCCAGATTTAACAGAAGAAGAGATTTTTGAGATAAATAAAATTTATTCAATAGCAGCAATGCTTCAGGGGAATAATTGGGTTACAGTAAGACCTTTTAGATCTCCTCATAATAGTTTTAGTGTTCGTGCCATTGTTGGAGGTGGTCCAAAAGTTTTACCCGGCGAAGTGAGTCTTGCACATAAAGGAATACTATTTCTTGATGAATTACTGGAGTTTAGAAACGATACTCTTCAATCATTAAGAACAATAATTGAAAAAAAAGAGGTCTATATCTCTTTAAGAAACGGCTGTGCCGTATATCCAGCTGATTTTTTACTTGTTACAGCATGTAATCCATGCCCCTGTGGGTATTTTGGAACAAAGTCTGGTATATGTAATTGTTCAATGAATGAGGTAAAAAAATATAGAAGAAAATTAAAAAATCCTCTTATTGATAGAATAGACATTCAACTTCAAATTGATAGAGTCAACTATAAGAATCTTATAAATGGTGAAAAAAATGAATCATCAGAGGCAATAAAAGAGAAGGTCCTAATGGCAAGAGATATTCAAGAATTTAGATACAGGATGGAAGATTTTAAATTAAATTCTTTAATTCCATCAGAAAAGATATCCTTTTATTGCAAAATGACAGAAGATGCAGAAAAGTCACTCGAAAATTTTATGGAGCAAAACCTACTTACAGCAAGAGCATGTCATAAGATACTAAGAATAGCAAGAACAATTGCTGATCTTGAGAAAAAAGAGCTTATTGAAAAATATCATATTGATAGAGCAATTGGTTTTAGAATACTGGACACAGAAATTATGTAAGTTTGACAAAATTAAAAATTTTGGTTATTAACTTCAATGAGGGAAAACTTTATGAGAATATTATTTTTAGGAACATCAGATATAGGGGTAGAGGTTTTACAGAACCTAAATAAAAATTTTGAAGTTGTGGCTGTTTTAACTCAAACAGATAAACCTTTAAAAAGGAGTAGTAAACCAGTTCCTACACCTATAGCAATTGAAGCAGAAAAGTTAAATCTAAAATTATACAAGGCTGAAAAAATTTCTTCTGAATTGATAGAAGATCTAAAAAAATATTCTGCAGATATATTTGTTACATTTGCTTATGGAATTATATTAAAAAAAGATTTTTTTGATGTGGCTAAATTTGGGGGGATAAATATTCATCCCTCCTTATTGCCAGAATTAAGAGGCCCTTCTCCTATTCAAACCGCAATTTTACAGGGCAAAACAAAAAGTGGGATAACCATTCAAAAGGTGGCATTAAAAGTTGATAGTGGGGATATCTTATTGCAGAGAGAATTTGAGATAAAAGAGGAAGATGATGCAAATTCTATTGAAGAACTTGTAAAAACTCTTGCGAGTGAAATGATAGTTGAAGTTATCTCTTACTTTGATAATATAAAACCCTTACCACAGGATGAAGAGAAAGCCACTTATTGTAGAATGTTTAAAAAAGAGGATGGGCTTATTGATTGGACGAATGAATCTGGTAGAGAAATTTTTAATAAAATAAGGGCATTTGTAAAATGGCCTATTGCTCATACCCATCTTGATGATAAAGTTGTTAATATTTATAAAGCAAAAATAGAGAATGAGATCGATTTTTCTCAATTTAAAGATAATAAAAACGGGGAGATTGTTATTGCCGATATAAAGAAAGGACTTATTGTTAAAACAAAAGACTCTCTTTTAAGATTGGAAATGTTACAATTGGAAGGCAAAAAAATTCTTGATTATAAAAATTTTATAAACGGACAGAGAAATCTTAAAAATAAAATTTTTCAATAACTATTCTAAATTATAATCTGCAATAGGGGAGAATTTATTTTTCAATATTATCGATAAAATTGTATTTTTTTATCCATTTTAAAATTGTTTTTTCTGGTTTATAAATATATGGCCAACAAAAGTTATGAATATTAAAATCCATATTTTTTTCTTTAAATAAAATTCCAGTAACAAAATCTATTTTTTTATGAGATAAGGTAACAATAACTTTTTTAAAAAAGAGAAAAGGTATAAAGTTAAAAAAATTTCTTTTTATCAATCTTTCTTTATAAAAGAAATCCGCTATTAAACCAGAACAATTGTCCTTAAATACTCTAAATTTCAATTTGCCATATTTAAATAGCTTTTCTATTTCTGAAAAAAAACTATTTGCTTTTTCTATAGTTTCCTTTTCTACTTTAAAAGAGCAATAAAATACTGTGGTTCTTTTTAATTCAGATTTTCTATAAAGATGGACATATCTATATGTTTTTGATTTTTTGTCTCTATCGACCCAGTACGAGGAATCATTATAAAGCCATTCATCTACTGGCATTATTGATACAAGAAAGTCTGATTTTAAAAGATAAGGGTTAAATATCTGATAAACTCTATCTTCAATACCAAGAGATATATGACCATGTAAAAACATGTTTTTTCTTTCAGATGGATAAAATGGTAATGAAAAAAATAAAGTTAACCTATTTTTTAAATTTATCATATAACTTTTCACAAATATTGTTAGCCAGATCCTCTGTAATTTTTATATTTTCCATTGTTAAAATATTTTTATTTAGAAAATCTTCTTTTTCAAAATTTTCAAGGCTCTCTTCCATTATTTCCTCAATATGGGTAAATTTAATTTTTTCATTAAGAAAAAGATTTACAGATATCTCATTAATAAAATTATAAAAAGCTGGATATACTCCGCTCTTCTTTCCACAGTAAAAAGCAAAATCAAGCATCCTGAACTTTTTTAGATCAACTGGAAAGATCTCGAGTGTGACAATTCTATTAAAATTAAATCTATTAAAAGAATTATATCTTATTTCTGGATAAAATAAAGCATTCTGAATAGGTATAGCCATATCATTTGGCCCAATTTGAGCATATATTTCCCCATCAATTGTCTCAATCATGGAATGTATCAGAGATTGAGGATGAATCAAGACATTTATTTTATCATAAGAGATATCAAAAAGCCTTTCTGCCTCTATTACCTCAAGTCCTTTATTTGCCATTGTTGCTGAATCAATAGAAATCTTGTTTCCCATTTTCCATGTAGGATGATTCAATGCCTCTTTAACAGTTATTTTATGCCACTCCTTTTTTTCAATTCTAAAAAAAGGTCCACCAGAAGCAGTGAGGTAAATCTTCTCTATTTCATTCTTATCTCTATTTCTTAACAGATGAAAAATAGCAGAATGCTCAGAGTCGATTGGGATAATGTTACAACCATTTTTTTTAGCAATCTCTTTTAAAATAGGCCCAGCACAGACAATGCTTTCTTTATTTGCAAGGGCAAGATCTATTCCATTAGTAAGAATGTTATAAGAAGGAATTAATCCAGACTTACCAGAAATGGCATTTACAATAATATTGTTTCTTCTGTCAGAACAGATTTTATATAATCCATCCTCTCCGCTATATATCTTGATATTATTGTAATTCTTTTCATACTCTCCAAAATAATCAAACATTGACGCTCTATCAGAAACAACAGCAAATTCTGGTTTATATATATCTATTAACTTTAATAAATTTTTTACATTACTATGAGTAGAAATAGAAATTAAATTAAAATCTTTTTTATAATTATCAAGAACCTTTAAAGTAGAATGACCTATTGAACCAGTAATACCAAGTACTGAGATATTTTTCATAGACTCTTAATGGCAAAGTAGAGTTGGATTAATAAAAAGTATATTGGCAAAAGGTATAGAATCGTATCAACAGAATCAAGAATGCCACCTCTTCCGGCAATAATATTTCCAGAATCTTTTACATTTGCCGATCTTTTTACAACAGATTCGACAAGATCGCCTATAGGCACAAGAATACCTGTAATAAATGGTAAGCCAAAGTAAAACCATATATCAAATTTAATGAATCTATCAAAAAGAAAATAGAATATCGTAACAAATACAAAAGTGGAAAGATATCCCCCTATATATCCAGCCCAGCTTTTTTTTGGGCTTGCTGCAAGTTTTATAACATTATTTCTACCAAAAGCCATTCCAAATACATATGCAAAAATATCATTTGACCAGACCAGAACTATAAAAAATAGAGCAAGGAGAGACCCTGTTAGTGTTCCAGTGGAATCAATATTATAAAATATAGGAATCGGATTTTTAGGGTTTTTACTTATATTAAAAATAAAAGGCATAAAAAATGATGGAATACCGATATATAACATTCCAAATAATGTATATGACATCTTTTCAAAAGAGTAGGTAAGGTCCTGCTTAAAAATATCTCGTGCATAGATAGATGAGATAATAGTAATTATATATATGGCAAAAAAAATCCAATATAGTTTAAAATTCTGAATATTAAAAAAATTATTTGCATAAAGATAAGAGGCAATCAATATGGAGCTATTAATTATTGGAAGATAGTATCTCTTTACCTTTATACCTTTATGATATATTAAAGAATTTATCTCATAACTTCCTAAAATAGTAATTAAAATCCAGAATATAATAAAGACAAATATATGAGTATCCATTGGCCAGAATAATATAAAAATAGCAATTGGGACAGCGACGAGTGTTAATATGAGTCTTTTGGTAAAATTTGTCATTTTACTCCTCCAAATCTTCTCTCTCTATTGTTATAATTATTAATTGCTTCTATCATATCCTCTTTTGTAAAATCTGGCCAATTTTTATCTGATATATAAAATTCAGTATATGCAGCCTGCCATAAAAAATAGTTACTTATTCTAAATTCATTACCAGTCCTTATTATCAAATCTGGATCAGGAATATCCTTTGTCAAAAGATAATTCTTAAAAATATCTTCTGTAATTTCTCCATTCACCCCATCCTTAATTATTCTATTAACAGCCTGAATAATATCATACTTACCTGAATAATTTATAGCAAGTAACAAAGTTATTGAATCAAAATTTTTTGTATCCTCTTCTACTTTATAGATAGCATTTAAAACTTTTTCTGGTAAACCATTCTTATCACCAAGATGAATGATCTTAATTCTATTATCAATATAAAATTGAAATTCCTTTTCAAAATGACTGACAATAAGATTCATTAAAAAAGAGACCTCATCCATTGACCTTTTCCAGTTTTCCTTAGAAAAGGTATACAAAGAAAGATAAGGAATCTTTAACTCTTTTGTAAATAAAACAATCTCTCTTGCTTTTTCTACTCCTGCACTGTGTCCCGCAGTTCTTGGTAGTCCTTGTTTTTTAGCCCATCTACCATTCCCATCCATTATAACAGAGAGATGTTTAATATTCTTAGTATCAATTTCATTATACTTCAAGTACTTCTTTTTCCTTTTTCTCACAAATAGTATTGATCTCTTTAATATAATTATCTGTTAGTTTCTGAATTTCATCAAGAGCATGTTTTTCCTGATCTTCTGTAATCTGCTTATCCTTCAAAAGTTTTTTTATTGATTCATTAGCGTCTCTTCTTAAATTTCTTATAGCAACCCTTACCTGTTCTGCAATATTTTTCACCTCTTTTACTATCTCTTTTCTTGTCTCTTCTGTAAGAGGGGGGACATTAATCCTGATAACATTACCATCACTTGATGGAGTAAGACCTAATTCTGCCTTAAATATTGCCTTCTCAATATTTTTTAACATTGTCTTATCCCAGGGCTGAACAAGAATTGTTCTACCATCCTGAACAGAAATAGATGCTGTCTGATTTAATGGAGTAGGAGCACCATAATAGTCTACCATTACATTATCAAGAATATTAACACTTGGCCTTCCGGTTCTCATTTTTTTTAATTGTTCAATAAAACTTGCAATGCTTTTTTTGGCCTTTTCATTAAAGCTATCTTTTACCTTATTAATCATCTTTTACCCCTTTATTTCAAAAAAAGTTTTCTTTTTTATTTTAATGATTAAAGTCACATGAGATATTCTCTTAGTTTACTAATAGAATTAATTAAGAGTAATATACTAAATTTTTTTTTGTTTGTCAAAAACTTTTCCAGAAAAATATATTATAGGGGTGCCATTTTATTTTTAGGCAAAAAATATCTTTTCAAAAAATTTATATTTTGATATTTAT
>DAONLM010000096.1:0-10963 GCA_035406685.1 Spirochaetota bacterium | reverse complement strand
AATTATTTTCTATATATTAATCACAAAATTTATGAAAAAATCCTTTACAAAATTTAAGAAAAAAATTAAAAAAGTTGCCTAAAAATAAAATAGTAAAAATCCAAACTTCTCATAAAATTTAGAAACAGCTAAATGTTGAAGACAACTAAATCCTATAAAAAATTCTTTACTATCAATATAAATAATTGGTAAAATATTTTGCAATAAATAGTTATTAATTATATTATATTTACAAATATGGAAAAAGATAAACCAAAAAAAAACAAAAAAATATTTTTGAAAATATTATTATTTTTTATACTCCTATTTGTTATTATAAACTCAATAC
Organism: Spirochaetota bacterium; assembly: GCA_035406685.1. Lineage (GTDB taxonomy): Bacteria > Spirochaetota > GWE2-31-10 > GWE2-31-10 > MWDO01 > DAONLM01. The sequence goes on along the minus strand of DAONLM010000096.1, from coordinate 10,635 downwards.
CAATTATATTAATATACAATTCCCCATTTTTTGTAAAAAAATTCTTTAAAAGAGATCTATCTTTTTCAAAACTAAAATATCTTCCTCATAAATTGTATTTAGAGATAGAAAATCTATCTCTAAAAGATAAAAACTTAGAACTCCTATATTTTGAAAAAATAGTGATAGATTTTGACTATATAAAATTATTACAACTTAAGCCAACAATCTCTTATATTAAAATAATAAAACCAGTTATATTTTTTAAAAAAGAAAAGAATCAATACTCTCTCCCAGAATATCTTAATATTGAAAAAAAAGAAAAAAGTAAGACAAATTTCAACATTCCAATTACAATAGAACATCTTGAAATAAATGATGGTAAAATTAATCTTTTTGAAAACAATAAATTCAAACCTGTTGCAAAAGATATTACTATTATATTACCCGGAATAAGAAGTGCCAAAAATATTGAATTAAATCCAGTAATCTATGGCAAAATATTTGATAGAGAGTTTAAGATAAATGGTAAAACAGAAATAATCAAAGGTTTTCTTGTAAATAAATTTGATGCTGAGTTAAAAGATTTTAACCTGAATGAGATATCCCCTTTTATACCAGATATTGCCGGCATAAAGATTGTTTCTGGAATAGTTAATACAAGATTAAACCTTATATTTAAATCATATAAAAATAAAAGGCCAGAATTTAGAATAAATGGTAATATTAGTGTGCAAAATTTAGTATTATATGACACAAATGCCAAAAAAATATTTATTGATAGAGTCAATGCTATATCAGAAATAAGAGATTATGATATTTTTAATAATAATTTAATTCTTGAAAATCTAAATGTTAAAAATGGAAGTATTAATCTAATACTGGATGAAAAAAATCCATCTATTTTCTTTAAAAAATCAAGTTTTAAAACAAAAAATATTTTTAAATTTAATACTAAAAATTTCAATGCCAATAACACAAAATTGATTATTTATGACAATTTTAACAAAGACATCCTGAATTTTAATATAAATAATCTAAATATCAAAGATTTTAATACTTATGATAGTAATAATTTTTATTTCGATACAGAATTCATATTAAAGAATGTCATTGAAAATTGTAAGATTAAAGGCAATTTTAATCTCAAAAAAATCGATATTAGTTTAGAATATATTGAAACAAAAAATATTTATTTAGAAAAGTTGTTATTTCTAAAAAATATTTTTAATAATCTTGAAAGTGCTAAAATAAAAACATTTATGGGACAATTCTCTTACATCGATAAAGAATTTAAAATAAATGGTGAAGCAGAAATAGAAAATTTTTATATAAAAATAGAGGAGTATAAAAATAATTTAGGGGCAGAAAATATAAAATTTCACTTAAATGATTTTAATACAAAAGAAAAACTGATCTCATTTAAATATTTAGAAATAAAGGATGGGACAATTCCAGTAGACAAAAAAGGCTCCCTAATAAAAAATATAAATTTTAGTCTTTCAGAAAACAAGATAAACTTCATTGAAAAAACAAATGAAAAAAAAGAAAAATTAATTCAAATCAATGAAAATATCAATATAAACAATATAAAAGCTAATTATATATCAAAAGATAAAAATTTTAATGCAATATTAGTCGGCTTAAATTCAAATATAAAATTAGAATTGAATCAAAACAGTAAAAAAATAATGGCAGGTGGAAATCTTAATATTAGTTCATTCATTGTGAATGTAGAAAATAGGCCAGTCTTTAAATTAGCAGATAGTTTTATATCTGTTCATAACTTTCAAATGTTTCCGATTATTGTAAATATAAACTCAATTGAGGCAAACTCACCATATATTGTAATTGATATTAAAAAAGATAAAAAACTCTATCTTCTATCATTTAATGAAATAAGTTTTAAAAAAGAGGATGATGATATAAAACTAAATATAGATAATATAAAATTCAAAAATGGTAGAATAGAATTTACTGACTATTCTCTTGATGAAATTTTTAAAATTGATATCTCAAGAATCGAAGGAGAAATCAAGAATTTTCCATCTTTTGTATATCCAGAAGGGGAAATAAACATTACTGGCATTATAAACAATCGTAATCCGATCATGATAAATAGTATGTTAAGTCCAATAAAAGTCAAGGGAAGTCTAAATACCAAAGATCTTCTTGTCTCTCAATTTAGCCCATATTTTAATAAATATCTTGGATACAAAATAAATTCTGGTATTCTTAATCTTGAAATTCCATTTGAAATAAAAGAAAACAATCTTAATGCAGAGGTAAGACTAAAATTAAATAATTTAAGGATTACAAAAACAACTTCAAAGAAAAAAAGCGATTTATCAAAAATAGTAACAATAATAGAGGATGATAAAGGAAACATTAGCTTAAATGTCCCAATTCAAGGTAAATGGGGGGAACCAAATATTGATTTCAGGGAGATATTTTTTAATATATTCTATGATATTCTTGACAACTCTCAAAAGGGACTTTCAAACGTAAATATAAGAGATTTTAAAAAAGATGGGACAATTGATATAATATATTTTAAAGCAGGAAGAGATGAACCTACTTCTAATATTGATACATTGATCTCAAATGAGATGAAAAATAGATTTAAAGATAAAAATAAATTCTTTATAATAGAAGGATATGTCGATAAAACAAAGGATTCGGAATATCTAAAAAGAAAAATATTAGATGATAAAATTCTTCTTTATAGTGAAAAAGAAGTCAAAGAGGATAGCCCAGAAGAATTCGAAGTATTAAAAAAGATTTATAATGAATTATATAATAGAGAATTAACTGAAAATATATCGAATAACGAATTGAAAAGATTGATTCTAAGCGTGATAGAATTAAATGATTCGCATTTCTATTCATTGTCTTATGCTCGTATAAAAAAAATAAAAGAATTTTTAATGGAGAATTACAATATTTCTGAGGATAGAATAGTTATCACAGAGACAAATATATACGAAAATCCTTACATAAAAGGGGTTGGTAATAGTTTAGCCGTTATTCTAAGTGCTGAAAAAATGGAGTAACAATATTGAAAAAGAATATCCTTATCATAATAAATATAGTTATTATCTCTTATATCTTTTCAGAAAATTACTATTCTATTAACAATATTATATCAGAATTTAAATTAGATGTTGAATATGATAATATTAGAAGTCTATTATATCTAAAAAAAAATGACAAAACTGCTCTTATTGTCCTAAATTCAAACTATATATTTATAAATAACAAAAAATATTTTATAAAAGACTTTGTGAAATCAGAAATAGGTGAATATCTTATACCTTCAAGTGCAATAAATTTAATAGTAAAATATTTTGGTGGAGATGACTATCTTTTTAATCTCTCGGAAAATGAAATTGCAAATATAAAAAAAGATCTTGATACAGACTACAAAATGGATAGAGAGATAAAAAATATTCTTGATTCATCCAATGACAATCAAAATATCACTAAAATAGAAAAGAAAGATAAAAGGAAAATTTATGCAATCATAATAGATCCTGGTCATGGTGGCAAAGACCCAGGAGCAGTGGGATATGATGAAATAAAGGAAAAGGATATAGTATTAAGATGTGGCTTAATTTTATATGAATTATTAAAAAAGAATTTTACAGACAAAAAGATAATATTAACAAGAAGTTCTGATATTTTTATCTCATTAGAGAATAGAGCAAAAATAGCAAATTCTATTTATGAAAAATATGGGGATACTCTCTTTATCTCAATTCATGTTAACTCCTCACTATCCACAAAAAGTTATGGCTTTGAGACATGGTATTTAACCTCAAATTATAAAAGGGATGTTATAAAGAAAGGAGAGGTATCAGAATACAAAGATGTTGAGAATGTGATAAATTCAATGCTACAGGATGAGATATACTATGAATCAAAAAAACTGGCAAAAAAAATTCAGGATAATCTTGAAAAAGAGATAGGGGATGTCTCTGTTAATAGAGGAACCAAAGAAGAGACATACTTTGTTATAAAAAAATCAATAATGCCAGCAGTTTTAGTAGAAATTGGATTTAATTCTAATAAATATGAAGCAATAAGATTGACAAAATATTCATATTTGTCTAAAATAGCAACCGCAATTTTTAATGGAATTAAGGATTTTATATTAGAATATGAGAAGAGTAATTGATTATATTAAATTTAATATTCTTGATAATTATCTTGTAAACGACATTTTATCATCAAAGTTAGCGAGAGTTATATTTTTTACAGTAATAATAATAATTATAATAATTGCTGGCTTTTTTATCTCAGAAAAGAACTACTTTTACGGGATACTATTCTACCCGGATAAGACAAATTCTAAATTAATTTATGAGAGAAGAGCAATCCAGAAAGGAAAAAATAAAAAAGAGAGACTTGACAATATAGTTAGCGAGCTATTATTAGGGCCTCTTTCTCCTGAAATTAAGAATTTTTTTACAAAAGATTCAAAATTGCTTAACTCCTGGCTTGATAAAGATGTATACTATCTTAATTTGACAGAAGAAACATTAATGAATATAGAATGGAGAAAAAATAATAAAGTTTTAATTTATGATCTTATTATTAAGTCAATAGTAAATTCTATCTATATAAATGAGAGAAGCATTAAAAAAGTAAAAATATATTTTAATAATAAAGAATATAAATATGCGGGAAATACAAAAATAGAAGAGGAACTAAAACCAGACTGGAAAATTTTATTAAAATAATCTTAAAGTTTTTGATGAATAAATGACGATTTTTTAAAAAAATTATTTTTTGAAAAAAAATAATTTAATTGTTGACAATTATACTTAATATCGTATATAATAAATACAAATACTAAAAGGTTTAGTAAAAACTTTTTAGTATATACTGCATTATTGAGTGGCAGTATAAAATATTTTTTTAAATAAAGGAGTGTAAAATGAAAAAAATTTTTACCCTTATTTTAGGGACTATCCTGTTATTAAATGTAAGTTTTATTTTTGGTAAAGAGTCTATCTTAATCGACTTTGACCTATTAAAGGCTAATGGTAATGGTTATGATCCAACTGTAAGTAAAAGTGAAGATGAGGTTGCTAACTCTAAATTTAATGAACACTTTTTCACTGAAAAGGATGTTGTTGGTAACTTAAAAGTTACTCCACAACATATGCCAACCTGTATGGATTATTCTGCTATTGCCGGATCAAACTTTAGCGAAGAGGATGTAAAACAGATGACAGTATCTCTTGCTGCTTACAACTGGTATATTGTTCTTAACTCTTCTGCTGCAACTGTTTCAAATATGAAGTTTTCAAAGGCAATTGAGTGGCACAGTAAATATCCAAAGAATGCAAAGTTAACTGAATTCTTAAGAGAAGATGTTACAGATGATAACTATCTATTCCCGGGTTATCAATTTAGTACTAACTATAATCCAAAATATCCAGAAAATAGAGAGGGCTTTACAGTATTGGGTGCAAGAATTAAGTTCCCAGAATCACCATTTAATAACTGGGCATTAATTAAACCACCTTTTGAAATTCCAGCCTATGAAGATATTGACAAAGATTATAAAGGTAATCCATTACCAGAAGATCAAAAGAAACTCGAATTCGGTAAAGGGAGAAAATTCTTAAATGGAAAGGGTGTAATTAGAAATGTTGGTGTCATTAAGGCTATTACTATATCAGTATATGGCTGTCAATTTAAAAATTCTATAGCAGTTCTTTATAAAGATCAGGACAATGTAGAGACAGAGATTCTTTTCCCACAACCACTTGATTTTGATGGTTGGAGACAGTTAACATGGAGAAATCCAAACTACATTGAAAATGTTCAAAATAGAGTTGTTGCAATAGTTCCTCTTTATCCAAAAGATGATCCTTATATAAAATTAACTGGTTTTAGAATTTATAGACAGGGAGATCAAGTTGGCGGTGACTTTGTAGTTTATATTAAAGATGTTAAAGTTATTTATGATCTTGCAAATGAAAAGAGAGATTATCCAATTGATCATGAAGAGGCTTGGGGAATACTCTATCAGAGAAATCAGGAAGTAAGAAAGAGAGAGTATGACAAGATCGGAAGAGACCAGATACTAAGATTCCTTGAAAAGAATAAGATGGATAAAACACCAGTTGTTACAAAATAAAAATTTACACAATTAACATAAAAAGGCTGCAAATCTTTGCAGCCTTTTTATTTTTATAAGATATTTTTAAAATATTCTCATTTTAATTTAGCAATAGTTACTCCATAGTTTTTACCAATATTCATATCCTCTTCATAATCAAAAGATACAATAAAAGAGGAAGATTTAAGATAGTTATGAATAAAATTTTTTAAAGCACCAGTTCCCATTCCATGAATTATTCTTATTGTGTAAATTCCAGAGGCAATGGATTGCTCTATAAATCTATCCAGTCTTTTTTCTGCTTCATCACATCTACAACCTCTTAAATCAATAGTTAAAGATGTTGAAGAGGGTTTAAAAGATACAACTGGCTTTACTATTTCTTTATTATTACTACCTATCTTTTTTAAATCTGCTATATTAACAGGCAATTTTAAAATCCCAGCCTGAACAATGAATTCATCATCTTTATTTGATTTAGAGACAATTGTCCCTTTTATATCTTTTGAAACTATTAAGACATCATCCCCAATATTTAATTTATCTACTTTTTCATCTCTTATTTGCTCTTCTATATTCTTTATATCTTTTTCATATTCATTTAATTCCTCTTTTATATTCTCTATAAAATTTTTACCTTCTAAAATACTCCTCTTATCAGCTCTATTCGATTTAACATTCTGTACAATCCTTTCAAACTCCTTTCTTGCCTCAATAAGAAAGTCATATTTTTGATCTTTTATGATTCTTTTAAGTTCTTTTTCTCTTTCTTTAAGTTCTTTTTCTAACACCAAAAATCTCTTTTTTTCTTCTTCAAAATCTCTAATTTTATTCTCAAGATCAATTAATTTTTCTTCATAATTCTTTTTTTGTAACATTATCTCTTTTAAAAGAGTATCTATATCAAGAAATCTCTTATCTATTAAAGACTTTGCACTCTCTATAATATCTTTACTTAAACCAAGTCTTTCAGAAATTTCAAGTGCGTAACTTCTTCCCGGAATTCCGGTTATAAGCCTATAAGTTGGCATAAGATTTATACTATCAAACTCCATTGCACCATTCTGTAATGATTTATTCTTTGCTGGAAGCATCTTTAAAGCATTAAAATGAGTCGTTATTACAGCAAAAGAATTTTTACTCGAAATTTTCTCAATAATTGACACTGCTAAAGCCTCACCCTCAACCGGATCTGTTCCTGTTCCAAGTTCATCTATCAATATTAAAGAGTTCTCATTCATATTATTAATAATATCTATAATATTCTTTATATGGCCTGAAAAAGTAGAAAGTGATGCCTCAATCGATTGCTCATCCCCAATATCAACAAACATATTCTCAAATACATAAAATATCGAATTTTCCCTTGCCTTAATCCCAATACAGTTTTGATTCATTAATACAAACAATCCAATTGTCTTTAATAGTACAGTCTTACCACCTGTATTTGGGCCTGTTATTATTAGAATATTAAAATCCCTTCCAATCTCAACAGTAACCGGTACAGCACTCTCCCCTAAAAGAGGATGCCTCCCTTCATCTATCTTTAAGATTCTTTCTTTAGACAATACTGGAATATTTAGATCATTTTCAATTCCAAACTTTGCCTTTGCAAAAAAAATATCAAACTCAATCAACTCTTCTGCAATGCATTTTAGAGAGTCTAAATTTGATTTTATTATTTCAGTATATCCTTTTAAAATTCTTCTTATCTCCTCCCCTTCCCTCTCCTTTGCTATTATCATATCATTATTAAGTTCTATAACTTTAGAAGGGACAACAAATATAGTCTGTCCAGTTGAAGAATAATCAACAACAATTCCATTAATCTTATTTTTAGCAGAAACCTTTATCCCAACACAAGGCAAACCATCCCTTACGGATATAAGATTATCAACAGTATAATCATTTTTTTTAGCATTATTATAAAATTCATTAATTCCTAACTTTATCTTTGATTCAAGTAAAATAATCTCATCTCTAATTTCTTTTAACTCCTTTGAGATATTGCTATCAATATTTCCATCATAATCAAAATATTTCAATACCTCTTTATAAAATTTATCAGAAATATTTTTTACGCTGAATATATTTTTTAAGTTATTAAATTTTTCTTTATTAAATTTTCTCTCTAAAATAAAATAAGAATTTATATTATAAGAAATTCTATAAATCTTTCTGGCATCAAGAATAGAGCCTTTCTCAGCCTCAAGAAGATACTCTTTTATATCAAAAATGTTTAAAATATCGATTTTATCCTCTTCATATTTTATATAATCGATGAGTTCTTTTAAGATAGAATATTTCTTTTCTATTATATCAAAATCTGTGATCACTTTTGAAGTGAGGATACGATTTTTTGCTTCCAAACTTAACGCATAAAAAGATAGATCATTAAGAATCTTATCAAATTGAAATTTACTATAATTCCAGTTAGTATATGAATCTATCATTTTCTTTCTTTACATCTATATCTATTATAGAATTACTGGCTAAATTAATAATCTTTGGCTTTTCATTATTTATTCTAAAAGAATATCTATTTGGAGGCACAAAAAGCTCAATTACATATTTATCGCCAATTTTCTTTGGTTTTATGCTATTATAAGGTAGATTCTTATACTGATTATTCTGAAAAATAAATCCACTATTAAGATCATTAAGAAAAATATTTAACTTTTTTACATTACTGGTAATAACAATTTTGGCTGGCTTTACTACAAGATATAAATGAGTCACTACACTTCTATCTTCTAATTCAAATTTAAGACTGAACTCTTTATCAAAATATTCTCTATCTTTAATACTGAAATTTTCTATCTTAAAAGAATAAGTATATCCAGAATAAAAGGGCGAACGATTTGATTTTATTTCAGATTCAATATATTCTTTTAATAAAATATATCTGCCACTCCTTGTCTTTAACTTTAAATTATCACTCTCCTTTTTAAAATCATTAAATTGATCTTTAAATTTAGCAACTGTATAATTATCAAATTTCAAAAGCAAATTATTTGGATTAAAGTAATCCCAGAATCTCAAATAAAGAGCAACATCCTGTGACCATAAATTGGCAATTGGTATACGACATATCTGGCCATTAATCATATCATTATATTTTTTCTGAACAGATAGAGGATAAACATATATCTCTTTTCTATTTATATAAGACCCAGATCGTATCGTGAATTTATGAATACCTTCTTTTAAATAAAATTCTTTCCTAAATTTTTCTTCTTTAATAATTGCCTTATGTACCTTATTGTCTATAAGAATATATATATTATTCTCATCCATATTCTTTTTTTCAAATTCTAAGATAACTTTCCCATATTTCCATCTTAAAATCCATTCATACTGCCTGTTTGTCCCAAAAAAAAGAATAAGAAAAAGAGTAACAAAAATAAACAATAGATTAAAAATTTTTAGTCTTAAACTCAATTTCTCATACTTATAAAATTTCTGAAAAAAAGATGATTCTAACAATTTTTTATCTCTTAAGACCAATCTTCTTATTGAATCTTTTATTTCAAAGATATTATATTTTTTAAAATATGATTTCAAAAGTTTTAATAAAGGTATTAAATTTTTATATCTCTTTTTTATGTCTGGATTAAAGGTCTTTTTAATTATCTTTTTTACAATTGGAGGTAAATTCTTTACATATTTTGAAGGTGAATCATATCTACCATTTGATATTGCAGAAAGAACTTCGGCACTATATTCATTCTTAAAAGGTCTAATTCCAGTAATCATTTCATAAAATACAACACCTAAAGAATAAATATCCGACTGATAGGTTAACTCTCTATTTCCACTGAATTGCTCTGGTGACATATAAGCAGGGGTGCCAACAATTGTCCCAGTTGCTGTTAAATCTTTTTCTTCATTCTTCTTTGCTGCTATACCAAAATCTGTAAGTTTTACATCCCCATTTACTGATATTAAAATATTATGAGGTTTTATATCTCTATGAATAACACCTTTAATATGAGCATGATGAAGTCCAAGTGCCGCCTGATATAAAATAAACAATGCAAGAGGAACAGGAATTTTTCCACTGCCAAATTCTTTCTCTCTCTCCCTTATTATACGATTTAAATCTTTTCCATTTACAAACTCCATTGCAATATAGGTTGCTCTACCCTCTTTAAAATGATCATATACCTGAACAATATTTTCATGTCTGAAATCTATCATTACCTGGGCTTCTCTTAAAAATCTTTCCTGACTCTCTTTGTCTTTAATAAGAAGGCTCTTTAATATAATATCCCTTTTTAAGGTAGGATGAACAGCAAGATAAACCTCCCCCATTCCGCCTCTTCCTATTAAATCCTTGATACGATAATTTTTAATCATTTGAGGAAAGTCTTTATTGTTAGAAACATTTGCCATAAAAACACCTAAAATTTATTTTGAATAAAAATACATCATTTTTTACTAATTTTGTCAAGGTTGTGTTTCTAAAAATGTGTCAAGAAAATTAAAATGTCACCTATTTCATATAAATAGAAATGTCACCT
>DAONLM010000095.1:0-11120 GCA_035406685.1 Spirochaetota bacterium | reverse complement strand
ACTCTCTGTCCATATCGTCCATAAATTTGTAGATGAGGGCAATGGTAATCTGCTCTACCTGACTCTTTGGGTCAGGCACCTTTCCTACTAGTATATCACGGGCTGTGTCGATTCGTCGTTTGGTTTCTGCATCAAGCATGGGTTCTCCTTTATATCTATGAATAAATCAGTTTTTTCTGCATATTCAAAAAACATGTCGAATTTTTTAATTTCTTTCGACATAACATAAAAACATGTCGAAAATTTTTGTTTTTTTCGGCATAAAATCTTTTAAACCTTTCAAGCAACAAATTTATTCAATGGCACATTGTCCTTTATATATTCAGGTATTGCTTTTCTAAGATCGTTGGATAATTTTTTGAATGCTTCACCATAGGGAGAAGTATTAAGCATGACAAAATTTCCACTATCTACAATCTGCCTGAACTCAGCATCGATAATATATGCTTTAAAGACAGTCTTTGCATATTCAAAATATTCTTCTTTTGGTAAATATCTACTATCAAATTTATCAAACTCTTCTTCTAAAAGTTCCTCTTTGGTCTTAAAGTATGGGATTATCCCAAGAATTTTCTCAATAATTTCTTTCATTGATATCCTGCGGTCAATCTGTATTGATTTTCTTAGTTTCTCCAGTGTAAAGTAGTCTTCTGGCTTGTTCAGAATATTTTTTTCAAGATAGTCAAGTAATTCTTCCCATTTTCCTTCCTCTGCCTTCTCTTTTATAACCTGATCCTGTATAACAACTTTTTCAAACTTTTCAAAATACATTCTATCCACTTTCATCCCATTAGGACCGATCTTTGTTTCAGAAATAGATTTTATGTAATCCTCTGCCTTTGATTCAAAAATATTAATATTATGCCCCTGACTTTCGGTTCCACCTTTACTATATTCAAATAGCGGAAGTTCTAAAATTTGATCATAATTAAATTCTTTTTCAAAATACTCACAATTTGCAAAAAAATCAAAGATTTTAAAAGTGGTTTTCTGTTTTTCTCCTATTTCTTCTCTAAGTCTTAAATCAATAATCTGATCTGTAAAATTATGTTTCCTTGTCCCTCTTCCCTTTATCTGTATAAACTCAGTCGGTGAGAATATTGGTCTTGCAAGACAGAGATTAAGAATATCCGGACAATCATATCCTGTGGTCATCATTCCCACAGTAACACAGACACGAGTCTTACTCGTTTTATAACGATTATCAAAATTTCCAAAACCAGAAAGTTTATTGTCTGCAAAATTTTTAGCAAACTGCTGAGCATCAGCAATAATTGATGTCACCTGCATTGCAAAATCTGAATTGTATTTGCCCGGAAACTTCTCATCCGCAAGATTGTTTAGAATCTGGGTTATTTTCGCTGCATGATTTTGAGAGACACAAAAGAATATTGTTTTGCCAATTTCATTTGAAATAGGATCACAAAGAGCATTTTCCAAAAAAACTTTACAGAAAGCATAGTTAGTATTTTCTGAAAAAAATTTCCTTTCAAAATCAGTATGCACAAAGTTTTCTACAATCTCTTTACCATCCTCATTTTTAGATATTACAGCATATCCGCCATCAGAAAGAAGTTGAGTTGTAATTTCTGTTTTTACATCCACGACAATTGGATTTACAAGATAGCCATCATTTACTCCATCGATTAGAGAGTAGCGAAAAGTTGCCTCCCCACTTTCACAACCAAAGGTTTTGTATGTATCGAGTAATAACCGTCGTTCAAGTTGCCTTGGATCATCCTCACCAAGGTTAGATATATCTATATTTTTCAGATAATCTTTTGGCGTTGCTGTTAGCCCAAGTTTATAGCCGATAAAATACTCAAATACTGCACGGGTATTTCCACCAATACTTCTATGTGCTTCATCAGAGATCACAAGGTCAAAATCATCTGGAGAAAATGCTCGTTTATATCGATTATTTGCAAGAAAGGTTTGAATTGTAGAAACCACGATTTCTGCCATTCGCCAATCATCTCGATTTTCTTTATAGATAACTGATCGATAATCATTTGTAAGATATGAAACAAAAGCTTTATAAGCCTGATCTTCAAGTTCGATTCTATCAACTAAAAATAAGACTCTTCTAGCATTACCGGTTCTCAAAAATAACTTAATGACTGCTGCTGCAACAAGAGTCTTACCGGTTCCTGTTGCCATTTCAAAAAGAAAACGATCCTTTCCTTCTTTCACTGCATTTTGAATGGATTTCACAGCCATCAATTGATATTTTCTCAGAAAACGCAGTTTATTTTCTAAAATGAATTTCTGTCGTGTTGTTTCATTCTGATAGGATGGATCATTTTTATAATATGGATTTTGAGTAAGGACTATATAGTCTTCATTAACTATTTCATTTATAAGACGATTTTTATCCGGTTTAAAATTTGAATAACTTTTTATAGAATCAGGAGAGGGAAACTTAGTTATTATATTGGGATTTCCCCTTTCCAGATCCCAGAAATAGTGAATATTTCCATTAGAAAGTATAACAAACCTACATCCTTGTGCCTGTGCATATCGCCTTGCCTGTTCCTTTCCAAAAAGCGGATTTTTATTTTCTCCTTTTGCCTCAAGGACAGCTAGTGGAAACCCCTGTTCATCAAGTAATAAATAATCAACATAGCCATTTTTAGTATGCTCAAAATTTTCTCTAAACTCATTAAGCTTTTCTTCTGTTATCTTAAAATTGTTTTCTAAAAGTATATTGGCTTTACCTTCGTCGGTATCAAAAAACCTCCATCCCGCCTCTTCCAATAGTTTATTTATTTTTATCCTTGCTTTTGCTTCTTTTTCTGGCATAGATAACACCTTTTAGTTAAATTGAATACGACAATTGTCCTATTTTTTTATCACATTGCCTTATTAATATCTAAATGAGGTATCATAAGATATAATTTTTTTTATTTTTTTGTTAAATTCAAACTTAAATAGCTATAACTAAGTTACTTCGATAATAAAAATTTGTCAAGAAAAAAATTATTATTGCAAAAAAATATATGATTTTATTTTTTGATAATTTAAATGGACAGACTTCTCCTCATATAAATTTTATTTTTAGAGAGAAATAATAAATTTAGGATAAATGTTTAGTTTTATAAAAATTCTATTTTTAAAAAAAGGTAAAATTTCTAATAACTACTGTCAATAATATGTCTCAAATCCCACTACTTGATAGCAATCGTTGTAGATTGCCTTGTAGAATGGGGTAGTGTTGCCTTCAAAGTGGGATAATTCTCTGCTCTTATTCCACTTTTTTATCTTTGTTAGTCTCAAGAATAACCTTAATGTTATTACACTACACTTCATCTCAACCCCGGTAATCCCAAGTTTCTCATACTCTTCCAAAAAAAGTAGGATAATTCTCCTCAGTAAAGCCCCCATGCTAAAAAAATTAAGATCAGCATGGATTTTCTTCAAAAATCTGTAATCCTGTTTTGACAGATACAGATGAATCCTACTATCCCAATTTATCCTTTCATATTTATTCCCATCTTCGGGACCAAAACAGTATATCTTTTTTACCCTATTGCTATAGATCTGCAAGATATATACCACAAGTCCAGAAATAGAGATGTTAAATTTCCTTGCAACATTTTCAAGTCTTCTTTTCATTGAGGAGTTAACCACAATATGTAACTCATGCTCAAAATTATAGTTTTTTAAAATCTTACGAATATTATTCATAAAAACCTCCTTAACAAAAAATTATTTTCTATATATTAATCACAAAATTTTTAAGAAAATCCTTTACAAAATTTAAGAAAAAAATTAAAAAAATTTTCTAAAAATAGAATAACTTTCTCATATTTTTTGTTCAGCATAGATTTTTTTATATAATCTTAATAATTTTATTCTTGACAAAATAAAATAAAATATTAATATATAATAAATTTTTTATTTAAGGAGTAAAAATATGGCTTTTATCGCAGATATAAGAGCAAGAGAAGTGCTTGATAGTAGAGGTAATCCTACTGTTGAGGTAGATGTATTACTTGAAGATGGGTCCTTTGGTAGAGCAATAGTTCCATCTGGTGCTTCAACTGGTGAATTTGAAGCAGTAGAATTAAGGGATGGAGATAAAAAGAGATTTTTAGGTAAAGGTGTTTTAAAGGCTGTTGAAAATGTTAATACCATCATCGGACCTAAATTAATAGAAGAGGGAATTCCAGTAAGATATCAGTCGGCAATAGACCAATTCCTTATTGAACTGGACGGTACTAAGAATAAAGGTAAATTAGGTGCAAATGCTATTCTTGGGGTAAGTATGGCTGTTGCAAAAGCCGCTGCTGATTTTTATGGATTGCCTCTCTATATTTATCTTGGTGGCCCTTTAGCAAATACTTTACCATTACCTATGGCAAACATAATCAATGGTGGTAAACATGCTGATAATAAGATCGATTTTCAGGAATTTATGGTAATGCCAGTAGGGGCATCTTCGATTAAAGAGGCTGTTAGGTATATTGCAGAAGTGTTCCATTCTTTAAAATCAGTTCTTAAATCAAAAGGGAAGAATACAGCCGTAGGTGATGAAGGTGGTTTTGCCCCAGACCTTGACAATGAAGAGGGGATTCAGGTAATACTCGAAGCAATTGAAAAGGCTGGTTTCAAAACTGGCATTGATAAAGACTTTATGATAGCACTGGATGTTGCTGCATCAGAACTATTTGAAGAAGGCGATAAAAAGGGTTATAAATTCTGGAAATCCAATCCTAATAAGATATTCTCAACAGATGAAATGATTGAATTCTATAAAAAATGGGTATCACAATATCCTATTATCTCTCTTGAAGACGGACTTGATCAGAATGATTGGGAAGGATGGAAAAAATTGAATAAAGAACTTGGAAATAAAATCCAGCTTGTTGGTGATGATTTCTATGTAACAAACACAGAGAGATTATCAAGAGGTATTAAGGAAAATTGTTCTAATTCTATCTTGATTAAAGTTAATCAAATTGGGACAATCACAGAGACAATCAACGCTATAAACATGGCAACAAGAGCTGGATGGACAAGTGTTGTTTCTCATAGATCTGGTGAGACAGAGGACACAACAATCGCAGATCTTGTAGTTGCTTTAAATGCTGGACAGATTAAAACTGGTTCTATGTCAAGAACTGATAGGGTTGCAAAGTATAATCAATTAATAAGAATTGAAGAAGAACTCGGTTCAGAAGCAAAATTTTTAGGTAAAAATAGTTTCTTTAATCTTTTTAAATAAAATTATGTTAATATTGAGTCTGCTTTAATTTTTTTTAACGCAGGCTCAATAATTTTTTGTTTAATCCTTAATTTATAAAAGAGGCTTTTTTGAAAAGACTATTTTTTTTAATAATAACTATATTATTTTTATCATGCTCAAATAAAAATAGTGAAAATTCTAATAATTATATAGAGTTATTTGATACTTTTTCTCCAAAAGAGATGAATCAATGGGCAGTAACCAAATTTGATGGCTTAAAACTAAGAGAGACACCAGAAGAGGAATCAAAAATAGTAAATCATCTGCCAATTGGTTCTGTCGTTGAAATAATAAAAAAGGATAAGGAATTAAAAGAGTTTATAAACATAAATGATTATTGGTATTTTATAGATTATAGAGGAGAAAAAGGCTGGATCTTTGGATATTATTTAGAGGTTTTTAACAGTTATGAAGAGGCTGTTAAAAGAAGTGAAGAGATGTTATTTGGCATAAAACAATGAATTTAGGAGTTGATTTATGAGTACTAAGAGTAAGAATAAGTTAGAAATAAAATTTAATATAAAGAAGCAAATTATTACTGCTATTATAATCATAACATCTGGTATTGTTCTTGAATTAATAATAGCACTTATATCACAATTATTTAGAAAATAAGGGTAAAAGATATGGCTTCTAATAGTAAAAAAGAATCATTAAATTCTAAAAACGATAATGAGAGAATTCTTTTAATAGTAGAATCTCCTGCAAAGGCAAAGACAATCAATAAATATTTAGGAAAGAATTATAAAGTAGTAGCAAGCATGGGACACATTATTGATCTACCAAAATCAAGACTTGGCATTAATGTAGAAAATAATTTTGAGCCAGAGTATATTACTATTAGAGGAAAAGGTAAAATTTTAAATAATTTAAAGAAAGAGGCTGGATTAAGCACCTCTGTCTTATTAGCAAGCGATAATGATAGAGAAGGGGAAGCAATTGCCTATCATATTAGCGAGGCTATTAAAAAAAAATACCCATCTCTTCCAGTAAAAAGAATAGTATTTAATGAAATAACCAAGCCAGCTATTTTAGAATCAGTTCAGCAGCCGAGAGATATCACAAAAGAGAAAGTTGAGGCTCAAAAAGCAAGAAGAATTCTTGATAGACTTGTTGGTTATAACATCTCGCTGATTTTGTGGGAAAAGGTAAAAGGTGGACTTTCGGCTGGAAGGGTTCAATCTGTTGCTTTAAGGGTGATATGTGAAAGAGAGGAGGAGATAGAAAAATTTGTCCCAAAGGAATATTGGACACTTTCAGCCAGCTTTATAAAAGATAAGAAAGAGTTTATCGCAGAATTATCAAAAGTTAATGGAAAAAATCCAGAATTTAAGAGTAAAAAAGAGATTGATGATTTAATAAATTCTTTAGATAAAAATAATTTTATAGTAAGTTCCATTCAAAAAACTACTAAATCAATAAAGCCTTCACCACCTTTTATTACTTCAAAACTTCAACAGGCTGCTGCAAATAGATTTGGTTTTACTTCAAAAAGAACAATGAGTATTGCACAACAATTATATGAAGGTATTGACATTGGAAAAGAGACAGTTGGATTAATAACATATATGAGAACAGATTCTACAAGGGTTTCTGTTCAGGCTTTAAATGAGGTAAGAGAGTATATTAAAAATAATTATCCGGATGAGTTGCCAGAATCCCCAAATTTTTATGGTAAACAGGAAAATGCTCAGGATGCTCATGAGGCAATAAGGCCAACTTCTATTTATAGGACACCGGATTCTATTAAGCAATATTTGACGCCGGATCAATACAAACTATATTCTATTATCTGGGAGAGATTTTTATCATCCCAGATGACAAATGCAGAACATATAACAGAGTCCTATTCTATAGAAAATAATAATGCTATTTTTAAAGTTTCTGTATCAAAAGTTGTAAAAGAGGGATTTAATAAGGCATTAGATCTTTTAAAATCAAAAGAGGGTAAGGAACAGCATATACCAGTTTTAAAAGAAGGTGATAGGGTAGAATTAAAAAAATTTATTCCAGAACAGCACTTTACACAACCTCCACCAAGATATACTGATGCGACAATTGTCAAATTTTTAGAGGAAAATGGAATTGGTAGACCATCTACTTATGCCCCAACAATTTCTACTCTTCTTGAGAGATTTTATGTTGTGCGTAAACAGAGGCAATTGATCCCAACTGTGTTAGGTAAATTGGTTAATAAGATAGTAAGTAACTCTTTTCCTGATATTGTTGACATAGATTTTACAGCAAAAATGGAGAAGGATCTTGACGAAATTGAAAATGGTAAAAGAGACTCTGTGAATTTATTAAAAGAGTTTTATCCACCATTTATTAAAACTGTAAATAATACACTGGCAAATCTTGAAGATCATAAAAAACTTTTTGAAGAAAAGAGCGATGAAATTTGTGAGAAATGCGGTAGTCCAATGATAAAAAAATTGGGTAGATATGGCTTTTTTCTTGCCTGTTCTAAATTTCCAGAATGTAAAAATTCTAAATCAATACCTCTTGCCGATTGTCCAAGAGAAGGTTGCAATGGTAAGATAATCGCTAAAAGGAAGGGAAAAAGAGGCAAAGAGTTTTATGGTTGCACAAATTATCCTAAATGTGATTTTGTAACATGGTTTAAACCAACAGAGTTTAAATGTCCAAAATGTGGTAAATTTCTTATTGAAAAGAGTGATAAAGTTCATGGTGTCTATAAAATGTGCATTGATGATAAATGTGGTTATAAACAAATAGAAGAGAATTAAATATCTATGATTTTTTAAGATAAAAAGAGAGATAATTATTTATTTTGATCTTTATAAGTGCGACAATTGTCATAGTGACTGATGTTTAAAAATTTTGATTTCTCTTTTTGATATACTACGGTGATATCCTGTTTTGCTATGCAGGGGATATCTGTTGCAATTTTAATAAATAAATTGTTAAAATAAATTTTTTGACAAACTTAAGATTTTTTGATAGGTTGTTTTCTTGAAAATTTTATGAAATATTTTTATATTGCAATTGGTGGGGCGATTGGATCTCTTTCAAGATATTTACTCTCTACTTTTACTATGCGACTTTTTAATACTCTCTTTCCACTCGGGACTTTAATCGTAAATATAACAGGTTGTTTTTTAATAGGATTTTTATTCTCTTTTTTTGAAAAATTTATAATGAGTCCTAATATCAGATTTTTTGTCTTTGTTGGTTTATTGGGTGGTTTTACAACATTTTCCTCATTTACAATGGAAACATTTAATTTACTTAGAGAAAAAGAGATTAAATTAGCCATATTGAATTTTATTTTTAATAATTTCTTAGGAATAATTGCTGTTATAATAGGATTTATATTTGCAAGATTACTATTAAAACTGATTATTAAATAAATGAGGTATAAGATATGAAAATAGAAGAAAGTGATCTTTTAGTAAGAATATTTTTAAGTGAGAAAGAGAGATATAAAAACTATCCACTTTACGAATACATTGTTTTAAAATGCAAAGAATTAGGAATATCTGGTGCAACTGTTTTTAAGGGAATAATGGGGTATGGTGCAGATAAAAGATTACATACTGCAAAATTAATAGACATTTCAGAAGAACTCCCAGTTGTAATTGAAATAGTGGATAAAGAGGAAAATATAAATAAAATTCGTCCATATTTTAATGAAATTATTTCTAAAGGTTTTATAACCATAGAAAAGATTCATGTTATAAAGTATAGAAATGATTAAAATTCTATTTTCTATCCTTTTTTACCTTCTTTTATAAATTTACTTTGATTTATAATTGGAACAATTACCATTGCCGGGCATTTAAGACATGCCTCTTTTAAATCTGTTTTAGAATCATATTTTATTATTGCAAGATTGTTATCGACATATATCCTATTTAGATCATTGGTAACCTTTTCACATATTTTACAACCAATACAGCCTTTTTTACAAATATCTTTTACAATTTTTCCATTATAATGACTCGAACACGCAACAAAATAGCCACCATCAATCGGAACCATCTGAATCACTTTTGTTGGACAGACAGCCACACATTTTTCACATCCAATACATAAATTTTCATCAACCCATACTCTATTTAATTCATCTCTTTTTATTGCATTAACAGGGCATACTTTGATACAATCTCCTTTCCCTACACAACCATATTTACATGCCTTTTCACCTTGAAAAAAACTATATACAACAGAACAATCCTCTTCTCCATTAAAAATATAATCTTTCTTAGCAATTGCATCATCTCCAAGACATTTTACTTTTGCAACATATTTTAATTTAGCCTCTCCTGCTTTTCCTAACAAGTTAGATATATTATCAACAACATTCTGCCCACCAGCAGAGCAAAGATTTATATCAACATCCTTCTCAATAATAGCTTCAGCATAGCCAGCACATCCTGGATATCCACATGCACCACAATTAACTCCTGGAAGAATTTTGATAATCTGATCAATTCTTTCATCTTTTTTTACCTCAAAAATTTTAGCAAAAAAGGCAAGCATAAATCCACCTAAAAAACCTATAAGGCTTACGACAAATATCCCAATTAAAATCTGAATGAATATCATATTACATTCCTTATTTAAATTTAATTATGGTTTTATATATTCTAACATTGATTTATCAGCAGCTAAAAAAGCCAATGCCATAAGACCTGCCGAAATAAAGGCAATTGGAGCACCTTTAAATGCCTCTGGAACTTCACTCATTTCAAGTCTCTCTCTTATAGTTGCCATTAAAAAAAGAGCAAGTAAAAAACTAACTCCACCCATAAAACCATGAACAGTAGAAGAGATAAAATCATAATTCATATCAATATTTAAAACAGCAACCCCAAGCACAGCACAATTTGTGGTGATTAAAGGGAGATATATACCGAGAGCATTATATAATGAAGGAATATTCTTCTTTAAAATAATTTCAACTAATTGAACGAGGGATGCTATTACTAAAATAAATACTATTATTTTTAAAAAAGTAAGATTGTAAGGTAAGAGTATAAAATGATAAACAACATAAGTAACCATACTCGATAAAGTCATAACAAATATAACGGCAAGCCCCATTCCTAAAACAGAATCAAGTTTCTTACTAACCCCAATAAATGGGCATAATCCTAAAAATCTTGCCAGTACAAAATTATTAATAAAAATAGTGCCAATAGAAATAATAATTAAATTACTCATTCTTATCTCCCTTTTTTAGATTTGCATTATATTTAGTTCCAAATGGTAGTATTACATCTTTTAAGGTCTTTGCATTGTATAGCTGTTCTAAAGTTACGTTTGCACCTTTAAAATTTGCTCCAGTTAAATCAGCACCATTAAATTTTGCTTCAATAAGACTTGCATTTTCAAAAGAGCAATTTCGTAAATCAGAACCACTAAAATCAACATTATCAAGATTTAAATTAGAAAAATCCAGTTTTTTTAGATTGCAATAACTTAAATCAGACGAAAATAGATCGCTATTCTTTAAAATAGAACCTCTTAAGTCAGAACTTGAAAGATTACAGTAACTTAAATTTGCATTTGTAAAATCAACATTTTTTAACTTACTATTTTTTAGTATTGAATTGTTTAGATTTGTATTTATAAATTTAGAGCCACTAAAATTGCTTCCACTAAAATCCTTTCTTGAGAGATCCTGATTTGAAAAATCAAATTTAGTATTTTTACAAAAACCAGTAATAATAGAAAAAATAATAAAAATAAAAAATATATTTTTATTCAATTTATCCTCTTTATTAAAAGAATTGACTTTTTTATTATATCAAATTTTTTTTATTATGTCAAAAAAAGTTTTAAGAACAATTGAACAAATGTCGTTCAAAACAAATACTGAATATTGATCTTGAAAAAATGAAAA
>DAONLM010000094.1:0-11220 GCA_035406685.1 Spirochaetota bacterium | reverse complement strand
TACAAAATTTAAGAAAAAAATTAAAAATTTTTGCCTAAAAATAAAATCGCACCCAAAATAATTATTTTTATATTTGTATTTTTTTTATTTTTTGATAAAATATATCAATTGCTTAATAAATTTTATATTTACGGAGAATAGTAATGAAGAAATATATTTTAGCACTTGATCAAGGAACTACAAGTTCAAGAGCAATACT
This sequence comes from Spirochaetota bacterium, assembly GCA_035406685.1. Classification (GTDB taxonomy): domain Bacteria; phylum Spirochaetota; class GWE2-31-10; order GWE2-31-10; family MWDO01; genus DAONLM01. The sequence continues at coordinate 11,021 of DAONLM010000094.1, read as the reverse complement.
CTTTAATAAAAATGCAGAGATAATTGATCAGGAGAATATAGAATTTAGGCAGATATATCCAAAACCGGGCTGGGTAGAGCATTCTCCAGAAGAAATTTATGACACTGTAATAAAAGCAGTTACTACAATAGTAAACAGAAAAAGAATAAGATATGACGAGATAGACTCTATTGGCATTACAAATCAGAGGGAGACAACGATCTTATGGGATAGAAAAACAGGTAAGCCAGTTCATAATGCAATTGTATGGCAATGTAGAAGGACATCTGAAAGATGTGAAGAGATAAAAAAGGGTGGATATGATAAGACTATTTTTGAAAAGACCGGGCTTATTGTTGATCCCTATTTTAGTGCGACAAAGATTGAATATTTATTAAATAATATTCCTGATTTAAAAGAGAGAGCAGAGAAGGGTGAAATTGCTTTTGGGACAGTGGATAGCTGGCTTGTATATAAACTAACTGGTGGAAAGCATCATATTACAGATTATTCAAATGCATCAAGAACAATGCTTTTTAATATAAATAATTTAAAATGGGATGAAGATCTATTAAAATTTTTTGGAATCCCGAAAAAAATATTACCAGAGGTTGTATCTAATTCTGTCCAGAATATTTTCACGGATAAGTCTATCTTTGGAGTAGAGATACCGATTGGTGGTATAATAGGAGATCAACAGGCAGCACTTTTTGGACAAAGATGCTTTAAAGAGGGGGATATAAAAAATACTTACGGGACTGGATGTTTTTTACTAATGAATATTGGAAAGACTCCCAGAAAATCTAACAATAGATTGTTAACTACAATCGCATGGAATATAAATAACGAGACTTATTATGCTTTAGAAGGGGCTGTTTTTATAGCAGGAGCTGCTGTTCAGTGGTTAAGAGATTCTTTACAGATAATAAATAATAGTGCCGAGACAGAAAAAATTGCCTTGCAAAATAAGAAAGAGTCTCTTATATTTGTGCCAGCATTTTCTGGACTCGGAACTCCATACTGGAATTCAAATGTAAAAGGGGCAATATTTGGTATAACAAGGGACACAGATAGAAGTGATATTATTAAAGCAGCACTTGAAGGAATTGCATTCCAAACAAGAGATCTATTTGAAGCCTTAAAGAGTGATTTTGGCAAGATTAGCTCATTTAAAGCAGATGGTGGAGCATCAAAGAATGCATATTTAATGCAATTTCAAAGTGACATACTTCAGGAGGTTGTAAAAGTTGTTAAATTGACTGAGACTACAGCCTTAGGATCTGCCTATATGTCTGGCTTGTCAACTGGATTTTTCCCTTCATTAAAATATATTGAAAATATAGAACAGGAGATAATTTTTTATAATCCTAAGATTAGTAAAGAGATTGCAGAAGAAAAATATAATAGATGGAAAAAGGCGATTAAGGCTTTAATAGAATTTAGTTAGATTAGTATTAAAAAAATGTTTTATTAGGATAAAACTTATAAAAAAATAATAAAAATAAAATAAATTTGTAGAAGATTGGCAATTTATTAATATTTAAGTTAAAAATTAAGATGGTTTTTACTATTCATTAGTATTTATTTTGACAAAAATTTCTTTTTATTATATAATTATTAAAATTTTATAAATTTAACAATCAAGGGTTTTTCTATGTTTAAAGTTACAGGAACTGGTCATTATGTTCCAGAAAAAGTAATAACAAATAAGGATCTTGAAAAAATAGTTGATACGACGGATCAATGGATTGTTGAGAGAACTGGGATTAGAGAAAGAAGAGTTGTTGCTGATAATGAATTGAATAGTGATATGGCAACAAAAGCAGCTTTAAATGCTTTAAAAAAAGCAAACAAGAGTCCCAAGGATATAGAAGTATTAATTGTGGGGACATCCACACCTGATTATACATTACCAGCAATGGCTCCTATTGTTCAGCATAAATTAGGTTGTGATCTAATTCCTGCATTTGATTTGAATTCTGTATGTTCGAGTTTTGCTTATGCTTTTATTACAGGTGCTGGTTTTATAAGTGCTGGATACTATAAAAATTGTATGATAATCGGAAGTGATCTCTATTCAAGAATATTAAATTGGGAGGATAGAACAACCTGCTGTATATTCGGGGACGGCGCTGGTGCTGTTTTTATTGAAAGAGATCCTAATTCGAAAGGAATTTTAAGTTATAATTATGGTGCTAAAGGGGAAGATGCTGATTTAATAAGAATTCCCGTAGGGGGTACAAAATATCCTATAACCAAGAAAAATCATAATTATCATAAAAATGATTTTTATTTTCAGATGGCTGGAACAGATGTTTATGAATTTACAATAACAACGATCCCAAATGTTGTAATAGATCTTTTAGAAAAAGCCAATTTAAAACCAACAGAGATTGATTGGGTTGTCTTACATCAGGCAAATCGGAGAATAATAGAATCTGTTGCTAAAAAGACAGAAATACCATTTGAAAAATTTATAATAAATATTGATAGATTTGGAAATACTTCAAGTGCTTCCATACCAATTGCTCTTGATGAAGGGGTGCAACTCGGAAAGATTAAGAGAAAAGACAAAGTAATGTTTATAGGTTTTGGAGGGGGCTTAAGCTGGGGTGGCGTTATTATTGAATGGTGATTTTTAAATAGTTAACGTTATTTTATATAATATTGTTACCAAGGATAAAAATAAATGAAAAGTTTGGGTGTCTGTATAGGTTCTTCTACTTTATCTTTTGTTACCTTAGAGGGGGATATCAATTCTTTTAAAGAGGTTGATGTTAAGAGAGTTTTTCATAATGGTGATTCAAAAGGGGAGCTAAAAAAAACTTTTCAATCCCTTAATATAGAAAGTTATGATAGGATTTGTATTACTGGTAAGAAATTAAGGCACTCTTTAAATTTATCGAGTATAATGGAGCCAGAAGCAGTCGAAAATGCCATTGAATATATTATTGAAGATAAAACAAAATATAATATTTTAGTCAATGCTGGGGGAGAGACAACTCTTATTTATGAAATTGACAGAAATGGTAAAATCGCAAATGTGTTGACAGGAAACAAATGTGCTTCTGGTACTGGTTCTTTTTTTATTCAGCAGTTAGGTAGAATGTCAATAGATATAAAAGATCTAAAAGATTCATATTTAGATATTCCTAACTATGAAGTCTCCGGGAGATGCTCTGTTTTTTGTAAATCTGATTGTACTCATGCTTTAAATAAGGGAACTCCAAAAGACAGTGTTGTGGCTGGACTCTGTAAAATGATGGCAAAAAAGATTACAGAGTTACTTACAGATTTTAAGATAAAAAATGTAATTATGTGCGGTGGAATTTCTAAAATAAAACCAATCACAGAATATATAAAAAAAGATGTCGATTCTTTATATATACCAGAACAGGCATCTTACATTGAGGCATTTGGTGCTGCAATATGGGCACTCAAAAACAAAACAAAAAAATTTTCTGGGCTTGAAAATCTTTTTCTTGAAGATAAAGGATCTTTTTCTTTTTTGCCACCGTTAAGAAATTTTGCCCATCTTGTAGAATTTAAGAATATTGAATTTAGCAATCCCAAGGATGGGGATATCTGTATACTTGGGGTAGATGTGGGTTCTACAACAACAAAGGCTGTTTTGATTAGAAAAGAAGATGATGCTATTCTTGCAAGTGTCTATTTAAGAACTGGTGGTAATCCTATAAAAGCAGCAAAAGAGTGTTACAAATCCATTCTTCAACAGATTGGGGATAAAAAGATTAAAATAATAGGACTTGGAACAACAGGATCTGGAAGACATATTGTTGGGCTTCATGCATTAACTGATTCTATTTATAATGAAATTATATGCCATGCCACAGCAAGTATATATTTTGATAAAGATGTTGATACTATTTTTGAGATTGGTGGACAGGATGCTAAATATACTTATATCACACAGGGAATACCGTCTGATTATGCAATGAATGAGGCTTGTTCTGCTGGGACAGGGAGTTTTATAGAGGAATCAGCTAAAGAGTCTTTAAATGTTAATGTTGAAGATATAGCCTCTATTGCTTTATCTGCTAATAATCCTCCTAATTTTAGTGATCAGTGTGCCGCTTTTATATCTTCTGATATTGCCACAGCCTTACAGGAGGGTATTTCAAAAGAGGATATAATTGCTGGGCTTGTATATTCAATATGTATAAATTATACCAATAGAGTTAAAGGTGCTCGGCCTTATGGAAAAAAGATATTTATGCAAGGTGGGGTTTGTTATAATAAGGCTATCCCTATTGCAATGGCGGGTCTATTAAATACAAAGATAATTGTGCCACCAGAACCAGGGCTTATGGGTGCTTTTGGATGTGCCATAGAAATTAAAAAAAGGCTTCAAAAAGGGCTTCTTGAAGAAAAAGAATTTGATTTAAAGAAAATAGTTGATAGAGAGATAGAGTATCTCAATCCTTTTATCTGTGGTGGTGGTATTGAAAAATGTGATTTAAAATGCGAAATAAATATGCTTTCAATAGAAGGGAAAAAGTTTCCATTCGGTGGTGCATGTAATAAATATTATAATATTGTTCATCATATAGTTGACCACAGTAAAGAATATGATCTTGTTGCTTTAAGAGAGAGGCTTCTTTTTAAGGAGTTTGCAAAACCGAGTGGCAAAGCAAAAGAAAATGCAAAGAAAATCGGTATAAATAAAACATTTCTTACATATCTTTTTTATCCTTTATACTTTCATTTCTGGGATCAACTTGGATTTAATGTTGTTTTATCAGAAAACCCAACAAAAGAGGGTAGGGATAAAAGAAAGGCTGCTTTTTGTTATCCTGCGGAACTTTCTCATGGTTTATTCGATGATTTATTGAGCAAAAATGTTGATTATATTTTTATGCCACATGTTATGCATATTATTGTGGATGGAAGTGAAGTTAATAATAAGGCATGTGTATTTGTTCAGGGAGAACCTTATTATTTAAAAAATGCTTTTTATGATAGAGATCTACCACCAATTTTAACACCAATAATAGATTTTCAGGCTCACTCAAATTCAGTAAGAAAAGAATTTATTAGAGTGGCAAAGAGCATAGGAGTTGATGCTAAAAAAGCAAAAACGGCTTTTGATTTTGCAGAAAATATGATGGTTAAATTTAGAAAAGAGTGTTTTGAAATAGGCAAAAAAGTTATAAAAGAACTTGAAAAGAATCCAGAAGAATTTGCTATTGTGTTGATGGGTAGATGGTATAATGCATTAGCAAAAGAAGCAAATATGGGAATTCCACATAAATTTGCATCAAGAGGGATTACTGTTATACCATTTGATTTTATACCATTTGGCTATGAAGATATAAAATTTCATATGCATTGGGGTATTGGTAAAATAATTTTACAGGTTGCAAAATATGTTGCAAAACATCCTCAATTATTTGCTACCTATATTACTAATTTCAGTTGTGGTCCAGATTCATTTCTTGTTCCTCATTTTAGAGATGAAATGGGTAGAAAACCTTCTTTAACACTCGAACTGGATAGCCATACAGCAGATGTAGGATTAAATACAAGGATTGAAGCTGCCATTGATATTATAAAATATTATAGACAACTTAAATTAAATATTGAGAAAGAAATTGCTGATTTTAAACCTGCAAAGATTGTTTATAAGGGTGCAAAGAGTTTATATATAGATTCTGATGGCAAAACTTATTCATTAAAGGATCCAAGAATTACTTTTTTATTTCCAAGAATGGGGAGATTTACCACAGAGACCGGGGTTGCTGCTGTGAGAGGAGAGGGGTATAATGCAAAAATAGCTAATATCCCGGATATGGATGTGTTGAGTCATGGAAAGGCTTTTTCCAGTTGCAAAGAGTGTGTCCCTTATATAATATGTTTGGGTTCTCTTTTAGAATATATAAAGAAAAATAAAAAAGAAGGTGAAAAGATAGCATATTTTACAGTTGGAGATGTTTCGCCCTGTAGAGTAGAACAATATCAGGTCGGGATGAAAAAACTCGTTGAAAAAAATAAAATAAGAGATGTTGCAATTGTAACATTGACAGCAGAAGAATCTTATGCTGGACTTGGATTGAATGCTTTACTCTGGGCATTAAAGGCTTTTTGTGTTGCCGATGTATTAAGGCAGATATATTCTGTTGTTATTACATTAGCAGAAGATAAAGAAGAGGCTTTAAAGATTTTTAATAGAGAATGGGAGAAGATAAAACTTAATTTTGAAAAAAAGGAGGATATCCCCCTTTATAAAAGGTTAAAATTATCTGCTTTTGAGTTATCAAAAATAAAATTGAAAAAACCTATTAGTGAAGCTTACAAGATAATAGTTGTTGGTGAATTTTATGTTAGAAATGAGGAATTTTCAAGACAATGGATAGAAGAAAAATTAGCAGAGATGGGATTTGTAACAAAGATTGTCCCGATGATAGAATGGCTTAATTATGTTGATTATACAAAATGGAAAAATTTAGGTGGTGAGAAGATATCAATATTTAAAAGATTTTATTTTCTTATTAAGAGAAAAATTCAACATTCTATTGAGAAGAAAATCAAGAAAATATTTGAAAAGTGTGGTCTTTATACGCCAGATCCAATAAATATAAAAGAAATTTTAAAAGTATCAAAACCTCTTGTTGATAATAGATTGCTTGGCGAAGTAGGATTAACAGTAGGCTCTTCCCTAAAGTCCATTTTAGATGAATCGTGTGGGGTTATAAGTCTTTCGCCATTTTCCTGTTTGCAGGCAAGAACATCAGATGCTATTTTAAATAATAATATGACAGTTGAAAAAAGAATGAAGGTTGCATCAAATACTGTTTTTGGTAATAATATTAATAGACTTCCAAAAGAGATGGTGCTGCCATTTCTCTCTATTGAGTCAGATGGCAATCCATTTCCTCAAATTACAATGGCTAAACTTGAGGTTTTTAGTCTTCAAGCAAAAAGGCTTGGTGATTTAATGAATGAGGCAAAAAGGAATAATAAATGATCAATCCTTTTGAAATACTTGGTGTTTCAGAAAATTCAACAGAAGAAGAGATAAAGAAAAGATTTAGAGAACTTTTATTTCAATATCATCCGGATCTTACTAATGAATCAAATACAGAAAAGACTAAAAATATAATAGAAGCTTTTAGATTAGCATTAACAAAAGTAAAAAAATATGATGATAAGATTCTTACCAATAAAAAAAGAATTTTAAAGATAGATTTATTTGTTGAGCCAAAAACAGAATATGATATTTATAAAATTGTCTATGAGTTATTATCAAAGATAGAAAAATACTATTATTCAGACATTGAAACATTGGAAAATATTTTAAATTTTTTAAATAATATTATGAATAATAGCATTGAAAAAAGCAGAAATCTGGATGCTATTTTAAAATCTCTGTCATTATTTTTTTTTGCAAGATTAGAAAATATTAAAAGTAAAAAAATTTATTCTTCAATTTTTGAAAATTATAAATTGGTTTTTTTTAATTATATAAAGAATATTTTTAATTCAAAGGATTATATAAATTATCGGATGGCTATAAATGTTAATTATAATATGCTATTGGTTAGATGTCTTGAATTACTCAAAGATGAAAAAGAGTCTGCTTTTATTGATGAAATAACTGGAAATCTAATGATTATTATTTTATTTCAGGAAGAAGAAATTTATGACTCTTTATTTAAGATTTTAAAAGAGGGTCATCTTACTTCTGAATAGATTTCTGAATAGAGTTTTACAACTTCTTTTTCTGTTAGAAACCCATCGCTTGCATTAGTTGAGCCTATTTTATAAGAGGCAAAAATAATTGCTTTTTTTATAGCATCATAAGGATCCTTGTTTCGATTATAAAAATGAACAAAACAGGAAAAAAGAGCATCTCCTGCTCCTACTGTATTTACGACTTCTCTTGTCTTTACTGCTGAAATTCTTTCTATAAAATTGTCTTTTTTTACAGATAGTAAAACCCCTTTTTCTCCTAACCCTATTACAATTATCTCTGTTCCATAAGTATTAATTAATTTTTTTGCCCATTCTTCAGGAGAACATGGTAATCCTTCATCACTCATAAATAGAATATTTGCTGTCTCCATAAAATCTTTGTTATATTCATCTTTTATATCAGATATTACATGAATATCTGTGGCAATATCTTTTTTATATTTTTTTGCTCTTTCTAAAAATGGTCTACAAAAATTGATATTACAAAGAATAGACATTGAACATTCTTTTATTGCTGTTTCAAAATATTCTATGGGATAAACAGTCTCCTGTAATTCTTTTAAATCGCAATAGATCTGTCTTCTCCCTTTTTTGTCGTATAAGATGACACTGTTTGCTGTATTCTTTAAAGAATTTACGACATATCTATCATATATTAGATCCAGTTTTAATCTTTCTTTTATAGTTTTTCCTATAAAATCATTGCCAATTATTGATAAAAAGTCGACATTATCACCCAATACAGAAAGAGCCTTTGATATATTGTATCCAACTCCTCCTATAGTTGTATTAATTCCAAAAAAAGGATATTTAACTGGAAAATAAGGAATAGGAAAAGAATCAATTTTTACGGTTGTTTCGAGATTTACAAGGCCAGCAACAAGAATTTTCCCCATTTTAGTCCCCCTAAATTTTTACACTTTTGTTATTTTATCGGAAAAGATATTTATAAAATTTAAATTTCTTGTAAATTTTTATTTAAATTTTAATATTTTTTTGATTATATCCCTTTCTGGATTATTGTAGATTGAGATTTCTCGGATTTTTAGAGCATTACCTTCTTTATCCTCTCTTGCATAAAAAATTGCTGTTGCCATCGTGCCTGGAACCGGGGTAAAATCCTGATATTGAAACGTCTTTATGTTATTATTTTTTAAAAATAGAGCCATTTTTTTTGTTGATTCATTATTACTATTAGGAAATGATAAAATTATATATGGTAGAATATAAAATTTTAGATTATATTTAGATTTAATTTTATTGAAAAAATCAATAAATTTTTTAAATTTATCATTTGATGGTTTTCTCATTAATTTTAATATTTTATCATCTGTATGTTCTGGTGCTATTTTTAGATGTCCTGAGGTAAATTCTTTTATAATCTCCTCTGTTTCTTTCAATTTAACAAGACAAAGATCATGTCTTAAGCCAGAAGAGACAAAGACATTCTTTATATTATTAATCTTTTTTATTTTTTTCAGGATATCTATATATTTTTTACTATCTATTTCAAGATTGGGACATATCTCTGGGAAAAGACAGGATGGCTTTTTGCACCATCCTATTTTACATTTTGTCCCATACATATTTGCAGTAGGCCCACCAACATCTGTTATGGTTCCTTTAAAATTATTTTTACTTGCTAAAATAGTTGCTTCGTTTATAATTGAATTTTTGCTTCTGCAACTGATAGTAGGTCCCTGATGAATATGAATAGCACAGAAAGAGCAAAAGCCATAGCATCCTCTATGAGAAGTAATAGAATCTTTTATCATTTTGTATGCTGGTACCCTTTCACAATAGTCTGAATAATCTTTTTTAAAAGGAAGACTGTATATCTTATCGAGTTCACTTTCTGTTAAGGGAGGTTGATTTGGAAAACATAAAACATAAAAAGGATTTTGAAATTGAATAAGAGGCATAGATTTATCAAATACCATATTCTCTTCAACTATTTCTGTTGCTTTTATTAGATTGTATTTTTTTTCAATAATGCTGTTATAATCTGGCAATTCGATAAACTTGAAATCTTCTGGTAGTTCTTTTAAATCTTTTAGCTTTATCTCTGTCCCTCTTATTCCAAAAAAGGATTCTCTATTTTTAATTCTTTGAGCAATTTCTAATACTGCCTTTTCTCCCATAGAATATACAAGAATATCTGCCTTTGAATCAACAAGAATTGACTTTCTTATCTTTTGCTGAACAAAATCATAATGGGCAAATCTTCGTATTGATGCCTCTAATCCCCCTAATACAAAGGGGATATCTTTATATCTTTTTTTGAAAAAAGATGTATAAACAATTGTGGCTCTATCTGGTCTTCTTCTTAATCCATTTTCAAAAAAAGGATTGCCATCAATGCAATAACTATCACTCTTTCTTGGATTACGCATACCAGAATAATTTGCTACAACACTATCCACATTACCAGAAGTAATACCTATAAAGAGAGAGACTTCAGGTAATTCTTTTAAATAATTATCATTAAAATATTCTGGTTGTGAGACAATTGCAACAGAGTAACCTGCATCAGTAAGCACTCTTGCTATTATTGCTACTCCAAAGGAAGGATGATCAATATAGATATCACCTGTAACAAGAATTATATCAACACTTTTTTTAGGTTTATCTTCTGGAAGATAAGAAATAATCATTTTAATAACTTTTTCTTTGAATCTACTATTATTTTTAATCTTTTATCAAGAAAATTTCTTAAGTTTATTAATTCTTTTGAATCCGGATGCCTCTCTATTGCCTCATCTAAAATTTCATAAGCACTCTTATAATCAAGTTCTGCAAGACTCTTTAAACTCTCTATCAGGGCATCATTAACTTCTTCTTTAATTTTCTTTACTCTGTTTATTAAGATAATTCTTTTTATTATTTTAAAGAGGATTATATTATATACTGTAAAAAAGATTATTACCAGTGGTATAAAAAATAGTGGCTTTACCACTGTAATCCATAGTAAAATTCCACTATATACTAACAGTATAGAAAGAAAATCTAATACTAAAAAAATTCTTCTTTTTTTTACTTCAATATCGAAAAAAAGTATTATTATTATTTGAAAAATTATTAAAACAAAAAGAATTATCAAACCAATGAATAAATTTATATTCATAAAAAAATTATACTTTAAAATATAACCTTTGTCAAGGAACAATTTTATTTTTTGAATAAATTTATAACATTTTTAATTTTATTAAAAATAGAGATAAAAATAGGAGAAATTTTATTTGTAGTTAAAATTTTTTTAATTTTTTTTAAAATTTTGTAAAGGATTTTTTCAGAAATTTTGTGATTAATATATAGAAATATTTTTAATA
>DAONLM010000093.1:0-11286 GCA_035406685.1 Spirochaetota bacterium | reverse complement strand
GCTTTTAGGTGTGGAGAAGAAATGTAGTCTTGTGACATTGAGGTTATGGTTGAAACTAACAAAGATAAAGAGGTGGAAAAAGAATAAAGAATTGTCGCACTTCGAAGGCAACACGACCCCCTTCTACAAGGCAATCTACAACGATTGCTATCAAGTAGTGGGATTTGAAACATATTATTAGATAAATTTGTTAAAAATTTTAGCAAAAAAAGAAATAACACTATTATATCTTTTCTCAAAACAAAATCAACATAAGGATACTCTACCCTTTTAAATGCAAAAAAATCAATAAATAAAATTATATATTAATTGTAAATTATATTGAGAAAAAAAGAAATTGATTTTATTAATATTGTCAATAGTAATAAAAATATCAGGAGAAAAAATATGGATACACAGGTAAAAGAAATTCATACTAAAGTAGAAAAAGAGATGCCTTTAATTGAGTCAATTCTAACAGAATTAAAAAAAAGAATAGTTGGCCAAAATGAAATGTTACAAGGTATATTAATAGGGCTACTTACTCAGGGACATATTTTGATAGAAGGGGTTCCAGGATTAGCAAAGACTTTAACAATAAAGACATTATCTGAAGTGTTAAATCTTGATTTTAAAAGAATTCAATTTACACCAGACTTACTTCCATCAGACATAATAGGAACACTTATTTATAATCAGAAAGAGGGTATTTTTGAGCCCAAAAAAGGCCCTATTTTTACAAACTTTATACTTGCTGATGAGATAAATAGAGCACCAGCCAAGGTTCAGGCAGCATTACTTGAGGCAATGCAGGAAAAACAGGTTACAATTGGTGATACCACATATAACTTAGAATCCCCATTTCTTGTAATGGCTACACAAAATCCGATTGAACAAGAAGGGACATATGCTTTACCAGAGGCACAGGTAGATAGATTTATGCTTAAGATTAATATAACTTATCCTAATAAAGATGAGGAAAAGATAATTCTTGATAGAATGATGGGGCATGCAGAGATTAAAGTTTCTAAAATTCTTAATAAGGAAAAAATATTATCACTCTGTAATCTTACTGATGAGATATATTTAAGCGATAGAATTAAAAACTATATTGTTGATATAGTTGATTCGACAAGAAATCCAGAAAATTATGGTTTAAAAATAAAAAATTTCATAGATTATGGGGCAAGCCCAAGAGCAAGTATATTCCTTGCTCGCGCCGCAAAAGCAAATGCTTTATTATCCGGAAGAGGCTTTGTAACTGCTGATGATATAAAGAGTATCAGTTTTTCTGTTTTAAGACATAGAATTATTTTAAGTTATGAAGCAGAGGCAGAAGGTGTAAAATCAGAGGATATTATAAATCAAATTTTTAATACCATAATGGTACCATAGGATTTTAATAAAATGATTTTTAAAAAAGATAGAATAGAAAAGGATTCTTCTAATATAGAAGAAAAGATCCCCTCAGAACTTCTTAAAAAGATTAAAAGAATAGAGATAAGATCCCGTATTCTTGTTACTGAGGCAATAAGCGGTGGTTATAATTCTGTTTTTCGTGGCTATGGAATGGAATTTCAGGAAGTTAGAGAATATACAAGAGGGGATGATTTTCGTAGAATAGATTGGAATGTAACAGCAAGGCATAATAATCTCTATGTTAAGACATTTAAAGAAGAAAGACAATTAACTGTTATGCTTTTGATAGATTCCTCTGGTTCTCTTGAATATGGTTCTAAAAATTCCACAAAAGGGGAGAAATTAACAGAAACAGCAAGTGTAATAGCACTTACCGCAATGGCAAATCAGGATAAAATTGGAGCCTTATTTTTTACCAGTGAAATTGAAAAATTTATAAAACCAGCAAAGAATAAGAATACTATATTAAGACTGATAAGAGAGATTCTTTATTTAAAATCCAAAAATAGAGGGACAAACTTAAATCTTGCTATGGATTATGCAATGAAAAATATGAAAAGAAGAGGAATAATATTTATTCTTTCTGATTTTTATACAGATATTGATTATAAAAAAATTTTTATAGCATCAAGAAAGCATGACATTATACCAGTAATATTTTCAGATGAGTTTGAAGAAATACCAGTAAACATAGGTCTTGTTGAGATGATAGACAATGAGACTGGAGAGATTATGCTTGTTGATACATCCAGTGTAGAATATAGAGAGTCTCTTGAAGAGAGAAAAAAAAAGAGAGAACAATTTTTTAATGAATTAAAAAAACTCAATATAGAGCCATTATTAATAAAAACAGATGTTGATATTGAAAAACCACTCATACGATACTTTGAGAAAAGAAAGAAAAAGATTAGATAAGGGAGAAAAAATGAGAAGATTTGTGGTTTTTAATTTATTATTCCTCAATTTTTTACTTTTTTCAGATGATAATATTCTTACTGAAATAAATAAGACCCATATAAAGATTGGAGAAAAAATAACACTTTTAACAAAAATAAAAGATTTAAAGGACGCAGAAGTTTTATGGCAGGATATTACACCATCAGATGCAAGTGTTGATACTCTTTCTAAAAAAGATTTCTTTAAAGATAATTATCTTAATCTTGAGATAATCTTTACCTTTTTCAATTCTGGAGAATATAAAGACTTCTTTTATACAATCCCAATAAAAGAGAGAAATGGCGAAATGATCTATCTTGAAACAAAAAAGATCAATATCACAGTTGATGGGTTTCTTTCAGAAGAGGATAAAAATAACATAAGAAATATAACAGATCCATCAAAGATTGAGTTAAGAAAAGAAAAGGATCAGGAAAAATTTAGTTTTAAGTTTGGATTTATTTTACTCATTATTCTTGGGACAATTCTTCTTATTATTGTAGGACTCATTATATATTATTTATTGCATAAATATTTAACCAGACTAAATCCCAAAGATAATGAATTTGTAAAAAATTTGCCACCTTATGAAAAATTTTTGTATGATATAGAGAGGGTTAGTTTTAATGTTAATGATGAAAGAGTGGTTGTTGAGGAGAAATTATCTATTTTGACAGAGGCTTTAAAAGAGTTAATAACGAATGAATTTAAAATGAATGCAATATCAGAAACAACAAAAGAACTTATTTTAAATTTAAGAGATATAAATTTTGATCCTCAAATAACAAATGAGATAAATCGACTTTTTAATGAAATTGATATGGTAAAATTTGCAAAAGCCTTTTATGATTATGATAGATTGTTATACTATTATAATACTATTAAAGAGTTGGGCTCAAGGGTAAATTGTCTTTATAAAGAAAAGATAGCCATAGAAAATGAAAATCAAATAAAAAAAGAGGAAAAAGATAAATGAATGTATACAGACTCGATAATCCATTAGGACTTTTATTTTTACTCATTCCTCTTTTGTGTATAATAATCTTAATTGCCGAAAGATTTATATTTAAGAAAGGTGTAAATATAACAGGAGTCTCTAATTTTAAAAAGGGATTTTCTCTTAAAATAGGGGGATATTATATAACAATCTTTTTAATAATACTTGGCCTTATTTTAATGGCATTCAGTCTATCAAAGCCACAATCCGGCATAAAGAGAGAAAAGATTATATCAGAAGGGATTGATATAATGATATGTCTTGATGTCTCTGGAAGTATGACAATCAGAGATTTTTTTACTAAATCAAGAATAGAGGGTGCCAAAGAAATTTTACAGAAATTTATTGATAAGAGAAAAGGGGATAGAATAGGCCTTGTCACATTTGCGGAAAACTCAATGCTAAGATGTCCTGCAACAGTAAATTTTGATTTATTAAAAAAAAGCATTCAGAGAATAGAAATCGATCCTAATAAGCAGAGTTCCACCTCACTGGGGGTTGGGCTTGCAAGTGCTATTAATAGATTATTAAAAATTAAAGAGACAAAAAAAGAATCTAAAATAGTAATACTTGTTACTGATGGCAAAAATAATTCTGGTGAGATTATACCAGAGGCAGCGATGAATATCGCTGTTGAGACTGGAATTAAGGTATATACTGTTGGTATAGGCGATAGAGAGGAGGTTGATCTTAACCTTTTAAGAGAAATTGCAACAAAGACAAATGCAAAATTCTTTCATGCTAAAACAAGTGGTGAACTGGAGCCAATTTTTGAGGAGATAGATAAATTAGAAAAAGTAAAGATAGAAACTGTTGAGTTTACAAGGTATAAAGATATTGGCTATAAATATGCTTTTAGTGGCATAATCATAATGCTTGTAGGCTTAATAATGAACTCCTTATTTTTTAAAAGACTTGCATAATAGAGATTATAAAAATGTTTGAGAATGTTTATTATTTTTTTGGATTTTTACTCTTACCTTTCATTGTTTTAATATTTGTGGCTGATATCTTAATATTAAGAAAAAGGGCTAAAATAGTTGCTGGTGATAAATTACAGTATATAATTCCTTATTATAGTGAAGGACAGAAATGGCTTAGAATGGTTCTTTATCTTTTAGGTTTTTCTCTCTGTATAGTTGCCCTTGCTCGTCCAAGATGGGGTGTTGAGACAATAGAAGCTGATGTAAAAGGTAGAGATATAATGATAGTTCTTGATGTCTCATACTCAATGAATGCAACTGATATAATTCCAAATAGGCTTGAAGCAGCAAAGAGAAATATCGAAGAGATACTTGAAATGGAGAGCGGGGATAGAATAGGCATAATAGTATTCACAGAAAAAGCAGAATTGATAGTGCCTATTACAAATGACTATGCAGCAATAAATTTTTTTCTTGAATCAGTATATCCCGGGATGCTTGGAAAAGGTGGAACAAATATAAGTAATGCAGTACTTACAGCCTTAGACTCTTTTGATGATACGGACGTTAGAAATAAGATGATATTACTAATGACAGATGGTGAAGATCTTGAAGGTAATTTTTATTCTATGCTAAAAAAGGCAGAAGAGAGAAAAATAAAGATTTTTACTGTTGGCATTGGCACAGAGAGTGGAAAACCAATTCCAATAAGAAATGCAAGTGGTGAAATAGAAAGCTACATAAAAGATGAAAATGGCAGGCATGTAATAAGTAGGTTGGATGAAAAGAAATTGTTGCAAATAGCACAAACTACTGGTGGCTCCTATATGAGAATATCAAATAGAAAGGGAGAAATGAAGAATTTCCTCCAATCGATTACCAGTATAGAAAAAAGAGAGCAAGATAAATTAAAATATGAACAGAAAAAAGAAAGATACGATATATTCTTGATACCAGCACTAATTCTTTTTGCTTTAGGATTTATTCTTGATCAGGGAAGAATCATAAGGATAAATAAAAATAGATTTGAATGGCTTTTTAATAAGAATTTTATTCTTTTTATTTTTGTAAATATTTTTTTATTAGTGCCATTTTTTGGTTATAGTAATAATGATGCAAGTTCTGACTTTTCTGAAAAAAAGAAATTTGGTAGTCCCAATAGTGCTTTCTGGGGAAATGTTGATTTTAAAAAAGGGAAATATCAGGAGGCTTTACAGAAATACTGGAATGCAATAGATTTTTTTAAAGAGAATGAACTTGCAAAACTATATTATAATATAGCAAATACTTATTACAAATTAAACAATCTTGATAATGCCACAAAGTTTTATGAAAATGCTATGATTATGTCAAAGGATGACATTTTAAAATCCAAAATCTTTTATAATCAGGGACTTGTCTCTTTTAAAAAAGGTGACTATCAGACAGCAGCAGAATTTTTTAAAAACGCAATAAAATACAATGAAAAAGATGATGATGCAAGATATAACTATGAAGTATGTAAACTTTTAGCAGAAAGACAAAAGAAACAGAATAACAATCAACAACAACAGAATCAAAATAACAATCAGCAACAGAGCAAAGATGTTGAGAATATGTTAAATTCATTAGATGAAAAAGAGAAACAGGAGATGAAGCAAAAAAGAGAGGCTATGGAAAGAAATAATAGATCTAATGGCCGTTATTGGTAGAGGTGAATAATGATTAAAAAGGGATTTTTTTTACTTGTTTTGGTTAATGCCCTTTCTCTTTTTTCACAGAATATAGAGGTAAAGATATATTCTAATAAATCAACTGTTAGTGAAAATGAAATTTTTAAACTTTCAATAGAGGTCTCAAATGCGAATGGCTTTGATTTTGAAGAAGAACCAGTATTTGACCCATCCATTCAGGTGTTAAAGACAGAACAATCGATGAATATGAGTATAATAAATGGAAGATATAGCTCCTCTTATATTGTCTCAATGTATTTAAAGCCAACTAAAAAAGGCATATATAAAATAGGTCCTTTAAAGTTAAAAATAAAGAATAACATTTATTCTACCAATGAGATCGAAATAACTGTAACAGATCAAAAGATAGATAATAGTGAAGAAGAGAGCAGGGATTATTTACAAAAAGGTGCTGATACTCAACAGAAAAAAAGTAAATCAATAAATCTTGATTATATTATAGAGTTAACCGCATCAAAAAAAGAGGTTTTTATAGATGAAGGTGTTGATGTTGCTGTTAATCTTTATATAAGAAATCAACTTCAAACAATTAACTATACTGGATTAAAATTGCCATCAAATGCCTGGATAGAAAAACTTGAAGGCAAGGACAATTATGCCGGAAGAGTAATAAAAAATGGCTTATATTATGAACATTATATTATAGAAAATAAAAGGCTCTTTATATCAAAAGAAGGTGAATACGAGATCCCCCCTGTTGTCTATAATTTTTATGGGGTTTCTGGATCAAGTTTTTTCTTTTTTACAGAACCAATGTCAATTCAGACTGATCCATTAACAATTAAAGTAAAGCAGTTGCCTAAAAATATGCCAGATAGTTTTAAAGGTGCTGTTGGGGACTTTAAAGTAAATTATTCATTAACACCACAGAGATTAAAGACAAAAGAATCATCAACACTAACAATTGTACTTGAGGGGGAGGGAAATTTTCATAATATCAAAGAGATCGGTTATAAAGTATATGGGGATATTGATGAATATTCATCAACACAGGATATTAAAACCTCTAACAATAAGTATAAGATAAAAAAATGGGAGATTTTACTTGTTCCATCAAAACCGGGGAAACATAAAGTGGTAGTAAATGAGTTTTCTTTTTTTAATCCAGCGACAAAATCTTATGTTAAAATTCCGGCAAAAGAATTTGAACTTAATGTGGAAAAGAATGAAAAAGATAAAGATGAGCAACTTATTATTCATAATCAGACAGATTCAAAAATAGATGAAAAAA
Source organism: Spirochaetota bacterium (assembly GCA_035406685.1). Taxonomy (GTDB): domain Bacteria; phylum Spirochaetota; class GWE2-31-10; order GWE2-31-10; family MWDO01; genus DAONLM01. Next base: position 4,068 of record DAONLM010000093.1, on the reverse strand, counting down.
AGATTGTGTTGACTGATATAGGTTATATAAAGACCACTTTCCCTTATAAAGGGAATATTTTTAATTATTCAGTATGGTTTATTTTGATAATATCTTTATATGCTATTTTAATTACTTATACAAGTCTGTTTGTTTTATTTAAATATGCTATTTTTAGTAAGAATAAGAATATTGAATCTTTCAGAAAAAAATCTGCTTACAAAGAATTTATAAAAGAGATCGATAAGATAGGTAAAATTTCAAAGAGTGGCAAAGAGAAGATAGATGATCTTGTTGATAAAATATATAAAATTATTGAGAAATATTTTGTATGGAAATATGGCATAAAATCAGTGGAGTTTACTTCAAAGGGGATATCTGATTCTCTCTCAAAATATCTTGATGAGGATAAGATTAATAAATTAAAAGAGTATATTCTTCATATGGATATGATAAGATTTGGTGGACTCGAATATTCAAGAGATGAATTAGAAAAACTACTTAATGAAATAAAAGGGATTATAAAGGGGATTGAAGGATAAATGAAAAAAATTATTATTTTTCTATTTTTTCTTGTGGTGTCTAATATATATTCTCAGAGTGATAAAGATATTTTTGATAAGGCAATTATTTTATATAATAATGGATCTTATGAAGAGGCATTAACAAACTTTAAAGTCTTACTATCGAAAGGTTATAGCAACTTTGAAATTTATTATAATATTGGATGTTGCTATTTTAAACTAAAAAAGTATGGATTTTCAAGATTCTATTTTGAAAAGGCATTAATATATAAACCTTTTGATAAAGATCTATTTCAAAATCTCTATGTTCTTTATAATAAAATTTTAAAAAATCCAGAACTCGGCATTCAGGAGATAATGACAAAAAGGGTTATATATTTTATCCCTTTATGGATCTTAATGATTTTTTTTATATTAACTTTTCTTGTAATAGTAGTAATGATTATAATTTTATTCAATTTTGTTAATTTAAGAAAAATAGCAATGATTTTGATAAGTATATTTATATTTTTAAATTTAGTAACAGCTTTCATTTTCTTTTTGCAATATGCTGAGTTTAATAAAAAGGCATTTGTGGTTACTTCTACAACAAATGTATATTTAACACCTAACGAAGATAATATTATATTTTCTGTATTAGAAGGGACAAAAGGGACTTTTAAAGAAGAATTTGGTAATTTTGTAAAGGTTAATCTTTCGGATGGAACTTCTGGCTGGATAAAAAAAGATTTTATTGTATATTAAAGATACAAAAATAAATTTTTTCGGAGAAATTTAAGACTCCCTATCATTATTTATTGCTGATTTTTTTTATATTTTTTCTTTAAGAAGATTTTCTTCTAAAATCTAATTCTAAAAATAATTTCTAATAATAAAACTATATTTTTTAAAAAATGTAAACCTATATTTTAAAAAAAAAATATCTTACAATTTATTTACAAATATTTTAGGATGTTTTTAGTAGACTTTCTAAATAAATTTATTATTATTTTTATAGAATATCACTTTTAAAAAAGGAGATTATATGAATCAAATTGAAAAAAAGTTAAGATTTATTAATTTTATTGTTAAATCAATTAAATATAATTCTACAACAATATTTAATAATCTTAAAAATTTAAAGTTCAAAAGGTATCCTATTATTTTAAAATTTAAAATCAGAGATATAAAGTCAGCCTTTTTTGTTATTATTGAAAAAGATTCAATAAATATAAGTTCAGAATTAAAAATAAAAAGAAAAGTAAACTGTTTCATAACAATTAACAGAGCAAAGACATTGCATAATTTACTAAAAGGTAGAATTTTGCCTACTGCTATCTCCTTAATAGGTAAGGTATCAATAAATGCCGATAATAAAAAATACATCCCTATTTTTTATACAATTATTACTTCTACTAAAAAATCTTATAATGAGATAATTAAAGGAACAAGATTTACTCTGGTAGAAAAATAAAAAGATCTAATTATTATTCTTATTGGTAATAAAAGCCTCATTAAAACTTAAATTATTTTCAATAAATATATCTACTAAGACTGGATCAAAATGTTTACCTTTATCTTTTATAATAATATCCATAGCCTCTTCATGAGAAAGTGATTTTTTATATGGTCTCTCTCTTCTTAAAGCATCATAAACATCTGCTATTGCTAAAATTCTTGCACTCAATGGAATTTCAAATCCCTTTTTACCATTGGGATAACCAGTCCCATCCCATCTTTCATGATGATTTTCTGCCAATGCCGCTGCCAGTACAAGAAAAGATTTTTTCCTGCTCATTTTTACTATTGAGTTTAATCTTTGCTGACCATATATAGTATGATTTTTCATAACTTCATATTCTTCTGGAGTTAATTTTTTTGTACTTTTTAGTATATCATCATCTATCCCTACTTTTCCTAAATCATGCAAAGATGCGCTATACAGAAGATCTCGTATATATTCTTTATCAATAATATAATAATCAGTATCTGTAAAAATATTATTCTTTATAATAATTTTTTCCAATTCTCCTTCCTCTTTTTTCTTTTTTAAGGCCTCGGCTAAAATTTTAGTATATATTGTGACTCTATCCTGATGATTTGCCGTCTCTATATCTCTTAACTTTGACATTTGCTGAAGGGTAATAAGCATCTCTTTCTGGAATTCCTGAAACTCAAAATCATTTGTTAGTAATACTTCTCCCATTTTATATATGGACTTCATAACCATTGAAACTATAAAATTTAAAGAACCATCTGAATTAAAAATATTATCAGTTGGATTTCCCAATATTATATGTCCAATACAGGTTTGTGCGTATTTATTCTTATTTAACAAAACAAGTTCCTCAAACAGTTCACTATTAAGCCTGCTAAATTTATCATATACTGCCTTTTCTGTTAATAACGCTATACTATTTATTAAATATCCATTTAAAATATTAGCTTCTTCGTTATAACCACAACTTCTTAATTTTGATATAAACCTTTCAAATTTAGTAGTATCATCTTCAAGGGTATAAATAGATGCTCCATAATAAATTTTTCCATTAATTTCTATCTTTTTAAATTCTTCTGTAATATACTCTTTACTATCTCTTAAGGCATAAATAATAGGATTTACTACTTCTTCATTATATGCTATTTTTTTTGACTTAAAAAGTGATAAAGAATTTCTTATCTTTAAACAAGATTCCTCACCAATGATTTCCTTTAACTTTACCCACATATCACATAAAAGATCATTTACATAATTTTTTTCAATTAATGCTTTTCTGTATGAAATTTTAAAATCAGAAATATCACTACCATCTATTATTCCTTGGTATATCATCATAAATTTTTCAAGATCACTAATATTAGAAACAATCTCCTTTAATTGTTCGTATATATATTTTGATAAGGTATATTCATCCCCATATACAGATTCTATAATATCATCCACCATTGTAACAACTAAAATTTTTTTAAAATAATTAGCATTAAGATACTCATTAATCATTCTTCTTATCTTCTCATGTAGTTTTAACTTTGAAGTAGAACTATTTATAATCTCTCTTTCAATATCATTCAGATAAGAAAGCATATATTCTGTTATTACCTTAATAGTGCTATTTTGCATCATCTTTTCTTTTTGGCTTTCTATTTCAGTAACAAACCCAACAATTTCAGAAATAATCTCTGTAAACAAAAAGGAGAGATTGTATTTAGGTTTGTATATTTCAAAAACATTTTTTATATCTGTTACGAGAGTTATAAGATCGAAAGGTGTTTTATTTGAATTTTTATATTTTTCTAATATCTGGTAAATTTTATCTTTAATAATTTTCTTTTTTTTAGTTATTTTTTTTTCCATACTTAATTTTAATACCTTTATTATCTCTAAATAATTTTATACTTTAAATGATTTTATGTCAATAGTATAATAATTAAATTTTTTATAAAAATTATTTTATTTTATTTTTTTTATACGACAAACAATTTAATTTGTAAGTCATGTAAAATTGATTATATAAAAGTTAGTTTCTCCTTATGATAAAGTTCAGGTCTGTCCCTCTGTTAATTTAAAAATATTACTATTTGTTAA
>DAONLM010000092.1:0-11345 GCA_035406685.1 Spirochaetota bacterium | reverse complement strand
AGGTATATAATGAGTTAAAATTGGTTCATGATCATATTAATTCATTCAGTATTGCGATTCTTATAAGGGAACTTCTAGAATTATATTTTGCTGGCATGGAAGTAGAGGGGGAAGAAGAGTTTTCAAAAAGAATAGACGAATGGCAAAAGGAAATTGAAACTTTAAGGGAAGCTAAGGCAGTGGTGGTGAAGATTGGTTCCCCAGATATCCCAGTCCAGAATGCCGATGATGACTACTTTTTACTCAAATTTAACACAAAATTTTGCTTGAAAGATATAAAATTTTTATAAAACTTAAAATTTAACTTAAATTTTTACATCTCCTTGACTCTCTCGTTAGATATACCTTAGAATAAATCTATTAATCTTTTTGTCTAAAAATAAAATCTCACCCTTGCAGCCCTAATAATGTAAAAATTTTTGACAAACTTAAAAATTTTGATTATAAATTAATCCATGAAAAAATACCTTTTTTTCTTTTTTATATTATTTCCTATTATTATCTATTCAGAAGAATGGATATTTTTAAAAAGTAAAGATTATCTAAGAATAACAGACTCATTTGTACGAGATCTTGATAATGATGGAATTGATGAAATAATAATTGCATCTTTTACTTACTCTGGGAAAAGAGTGGATATTTATAAAATAGTAAAAAATGATCTTGTTCTTGTTGATGAAATAGATGTTCCAAAAAGGACCATATTTTATGATGTTGGGGATATTGATAACAATAAAATTATGGATATAGCATTTCTTGCTTCTGATGGCTTATATTACAAAAGTATTAATTTAACAAAAGAAAATCAAAAACTAAAACTAAACTATATACCCAATATATTTTCAGAAATTGTTGTTCCTCAACCAGAGTTGTTAAAGAGTGTTCCAATGATAATTGATCTTAATGGAGATGGGTTTAATGAGTTAATAATAGAAAATGTAAGATCCATAGAAATTTTTGATACAAAAAATTTTACAAAAGTTGCAGCAATAGATTTAGAGACAATACTTGAATTTGCTTTAATACCAGGACAATTCTATCCACATTATATATTCTACACCTTGCCAATTATACAGATAAAAGATCTTGATAATGACAATAAAAAAGAGATAATAACTAAATTTCCAAGATCAATAAATATCTTTGGTATAAATAAAGGCCTTGATAACTGGCAATTAAAAAGAAAGATATATATAGGTAAAGATAATGTCTATTTTTTATCAAATTCTTTTGTAAAATTTTCATTTCCTGTAATCACTGATATAGACAATGATGGTATAAAAGAGATAATAATATCGAGTGCCAATTTAGATATGCCCAGGATAAGATTTGAGGCTGTGGGAGATGTATACTATTTTTCAAAATGGAATTTTAATATAAATGAGAGTAAACAAATAGTAATAAAAGGGATACCTTTAAATTTGCCATATTTTTTTAATATAAGTAATGATAAATATAAGGATTTTATATGCCCATCTATACCTTTTAATCTTTTAACCATATTTACCATTCTTTCTGGAAGAGGAAATGTAAATGTCCCATTTATGTATTATCAACAGGATAAAGATAAATTTGATATAAAAAATGCAAAAAAATTATTTGAAATACCTTTTAGAATAGAGCATATAACCTCATTTGTAGAAGAACTCCCATTTGATCAGTATAAAGAGAATTTTTTCCCAGATTTTTATTATTTTCTTTTCAATCCAAAAGAAAAAACAGTAGATATTATATATTATTATTATGATAAAAATAAATATCAATCAGAAACGGTTAAGGTTCTATCTGTACCCGATTATTCATCAGAATTGCCCGGATGTCTTAAATTGGGTAAGTTTAGAAATAGTAGTAAGAAAGATGTTCTTTTTGTTATTCATAAAAATTTTTTTGTTGTAAAAAGAAAAGATTAATTTCAAAAGGAGGATGAATGAAAAAGAATACTTTTTTTGATAATATTTTTTTTAATTTTTTTGGTTTTTTAATATATTCTACTGGATTAATCATAAGACTTTTTTCAAATATAAAAAGATTTTTTATAAAAAAATAAATATCTTCGATTCAATAACGAAGTGCATATTTTATACTTGGATATCTATATTCCCTTATGGGGATATCCCCTTTAAATTCATAAAAGGATTTTAAATAATGCTTGTCAAAAATAACCAATTATTGTATATATTTTTTATATTTAATTCATAATACAAATTTCTAAATTAATTAGAGTAATTTTTTGAGAAGTTTGTGAATTTTTAAAAGTCAAAATTCAATCTATTAAATTGTGTCAACAGAATATGAATGAACCATTAACTGAATTTAATTTAAAAAAATTTTTACTTTTTTCTTATCCTATTACCTTACAAATTTTATTAAAAAATATAATCGGATTTACTGACAATCTAATGGTTGGAAGACTTGGTCCTGATTATATGGCTGCTTTAACGATTTCTAACAGATATATTTCTTTTCTTTTAATACTATTCTGGGCATTCTCTCAATCATCAACAATTATAGCAGGCCAATTATGGGGTAAAAAGGATTTTTATAACTTCAATAAATCAATAGGAGCCACTATATTATTAACATTTATTATAGGAGTAATATTTTCTTCTATTATATATTTCTGCAAAAATCTTGGCGCAGCTTTTATGATTAGTGATAAAAATGTCATACTATACATAAATGAATATTTAGGAATAATGTCATTAACATTTTTTGCTACCTGTATAAATTTAGGACTATCTACCGCATTTATCTCAAGTGGCGATACAAAAACTCCTTTTTATCAGCAATTAATTACCACTATTTTAAATGTAGTCTTAAATTATTTACTGATCTTTGGGAAATTAGGTTTCCCGGTATTAAGAGTAAAAGGTGCGGCCATAGCCTCATTTATAGCAACTGGAGTGGGAACTCTTCTATTGATTGGTATTGGCATTAAGAAAAAAAGAATTCCAGAATTGAGGAACATAATTTTTTTTAAGTTAGAATCTTTAAAAGAGATTATTAAATTATCTCTACCAATACTCTTTGATATGTTCTTATGGCAATTTGCCGGGATGGTTTATATGAAAATCATTGGCAATATTGGAAAGGACTCTGTTGCTATTTATGGTGTGGTTGGAACATTTATGCCAATCTTATACCTTGCAATAAGTGGTTTTGTGCAGGGGACAAGTATTAATGTAAGCCAATTAATAGGTGCAAGCCTTCCAAAAAAGGCTTATATTTTTACTAAAAAGGCTCTATTTTATTCAATAATATTTGGATTATTTCCTTCTATTCTATTAATCATTATATCACCATTTATCCCTTCTTACTTTAAGATAGAAAAAGAGTATTTTTATGCCTGTATTATTTCTATTATAATAGTGGGATTAAGGCAGAGTTTTGTGACATCCACGGCAATATTTGCTTCAGTCATTAGAGCTGGAAAGGATACTTTATTTATACCTATTATATCTTTCTCTGGTTTTTTATTCGTGGGTTTGCCACTGACATTATTAACAACTTATATATTAAAATCTGGAATTGTTGGAATATTTATTGCCCTTTCATTTGAAGAGATAGTCAAAACCATAATGTTTTATTATAGATATAAAACTAAAAAATGGCTATTTAAATCTTATGATAAAGAGATATATTTAACACTAAAAAACATCAACAACATTGCCCTTTATAACAGGAATCTTTAAATAATTTGTTATTTTTTATTTTTAATATAAAATTCCAGGGGCTCTTCTTTATTTTAATAAATATATTATACCGTTTCTACAATTGTCGCACTTTTTTTAATCTATATCTATTTTATATAACCAGCCGTATTTATCCTCAATCTCTCCCCATTGAATTTTTGTAAGATGCTGATATAACTGAGTAATCTTTGGTCCAGCTGTCTTCCCTTCATTATAAAATTTATAATCTTTATCTCTATACCTTATTACTCCAACAGGTGTTATAACAGCAGCAGTTCCACAACAACCAGCCTCTGCAAAATTTTCTATCTCATCAATTGATAAAGGTCTCTGTTCAACCTTCCATCCAAATTCTTTTTCAGCAATTATTCTTAGCGAAGCATTTGTTATTGAGGGTAGAATAGAAGTTGATTGAGGAGTAACATAGGTTCCATCTTTCAATATAGCAATAAAATTAGCAGGTCCTGATTCATCTATATATTTTCTATAAGTGGCATCAAGATAGATAACATCTGTAAATCCATGCTCTTTTGCTCTAAAATATCCCCTTAAGCCAGCAGCATAATTACCAGCAGCCTTTACATCTCCTACTCCAAATGGAGCTGCTCTATCTAAATCTTCTACGACAAGCATTTTTACTGGCTCAAAACCCCCTTTAAAGTATGGTCCAACTGGGGTTACCATCATCATAAAAAGATAATCCTCTGATGCTTTTAATCCTATATGAGGAGAAATTCCTAACAATATAGGTCTTACATATAAAGTAGCATTTGAACCATAAGGTGGTATAAATCTTTTATTTGCTTTTACAACTCTATTTAATGCATCAAAAAATATCTCTTCTGGAACTGGTTCCATATATAGTTTTTTTGCTGAATTCTGTAATCTTTTGGCATTTTGATCCGGTCTGAATGCAACAATATCTCCATTTTTTGTTTCAAAAACCTTTAATCCTTCAAAACAATTCTGACCATAATGAAGACAGGTGGCAGCTATATGTATATCTACTGTCTCTTCTGTATGTAATGTCCCTTGATCCCATTTACCATCCCGAAAATAGTATCTTATATGGGCATCCATTTTTCTATATCTAAAATCAAGATTCTTAAAATCCAAATCTGCTAACTCTCTTTTCATCTTAATTACCTTCTAATTTTGAAAATTTAAAGTATTATAGCATAAGAAAAATATTTTGTCAAAAATATTTTAGGATGAATTTAATTAATATAGGGTGTAATTTTATTGGTAGGCAAAATTTTTTTTAATTTTTTTCTAAAAGTTGTAAAGAATTTTCTTAAAAATTTTGTGATTAATAATTAGAAAACAATTTTTATTTTAAGGAGGTAAAAACTATGATAAAATATGATTTTGTTCTTAATAAACTTTTATTAGATAAAATTAAAAATTTAGCAAAAAAGAGATCTCTTTCGCTTTCTTGCTTAATCAGGGAGATCTTTGAAAAGATTATTCCTATTCTTGAAAAAAAGTATCTAAAAGAAAAAAGAAGGGAAAAAGACTACCCAATAGTCTGTGCAACAGATAGAGTAAGAGTATATCTTAGTAAAAAATTGTATAATAAATTAAAGTTAGTTCATAGCAATCTGAATACATTTAGTATGGCTGTGCTTGTAAGGGAAACATTGGAGGAATACTTTATGGGAATTGAGATTTTTGGTGAAGAAGAGTTTGAAAATAAAATTGAGAGGCTAAAAAAGAAACTTGAGGAGTTAAGAGGAAGGAAGGCTGTTATTGAGAAGAAAGATAATGGGAAGGTGATACCGCCTGATATCCGTCATTCTCCCCATCCCGATCAATACTTCATGCTTACTTTTGACTCGAAATTTCGTCTTTTAGAGATAAGATTTTTATAAAAATTGATATTCTTTTTAATTTTTACTCTTATTTTTTTCTCAAACAAAATTTAGATTAGGATAACTCTGCTTAATTTTTAAAAATATGATTAAAAAACAATTGACTAAAAGGAAATAATATTATTTAATAAAAATATGTTAACATTGGATCTAATATTTAAATTTTTTAATCTCTCATATATGGAAAGATGGAATGACAAAATAAGACCAATGCCATTCTATGAGATAGATAAACAGGCTCATAAGATGATAATTGCCTTTTTTTTAGCATCTTTTGAAAAAGAGAGAGCTGATTTTTCTTATGACAATCTTATAAAAGCTGGTATTTTTGAAATATTACAACGTTCTGTAATTACTGATATTAAACCATCTGTATTTTCTAAAATATGCGAAGAAAAAGAGAGAAACAAAGAACTTAATGAGTGGATTTGTAAACAACTTGAAGAGATATTGAATTCTATAGGAAACGACTTTGAAAAAGAATTTAAAGAATATTTTAATATAGATAATTTTTCATTAGTAAAAAGAATATTAAAGGCTGCCCATATTTATTCATCAAAATGGGAATTTGAAATAATAAAACAGGTAAACCCAAATGCATACGATATTGATTATATAAATGAAAGTTTTGAAAAGACAATGGAAGAATTTTATGATCTTGAAGGTATAAAACAGATTGCATGGTATAAAGCATACAGAAAATTCATTGATCTATGTGGACAGCTAAGATTTCAGATAAGATGGGCTAATCTATATAGAATCCCAAAAACATCAGTATTGGGGCATTCTCTATTTGTTGCTATTTTTAGTTATATTTTATCGTTGAAAAACAATTACTGCAAAAAGAGAAGAGAAAATAACTTTTTTTGCGGACTATTTCACGATTTGCCAGAAGTCTTAACAAGAGATATTATCTCACCAGTAAAAAAGTCTATTGAAGGATTGAGTGAGACAATAAAAGAGTATGAAAAAGAGCAGATGGCAAAAATAGTATATCCTCTTGTTCCAGAAAATATAAAAGAAATGTTAAAATTCTATACAGAAGAGGAGTTTGATAGTCTTGTAATAATTAATGGCAAAAGGCAATATCTTAATTCTGAGATAATAACTCATAAGTATAATGAAGATATCTACAATCCAAAGGATGGTCAACTGGTAAAAGCAGTGGATGAACTATCAGCCTTTATTGAAGCTTTTGTTGCATTAGAGAATGGTAGTAATGCGCAGGAATTTAAGAATGCAATAAATAATTTAAGACAAAAATATACAAAATCAAATAAAGTAATAGATAAAATTGATTTTTCAAAAATATATGAGATGTTTTTAGATTAAAATTCTTTTTTTATTGACAAGATAATACTCTTATCGTCAAAATTTATTGTATCCAACAATTTTGCAATATTTTTTAATAATTTTACTTTTACCATTTCATTTGCCCTTATTGCACCAGCGATTGAACCGTATAAGTTAGCAACATAAAAGAATAAAAAAAGAGAGCCAGAAATAATTGGTAATACATAAGTACGAATTCCAGTAATATTTGCGATTTCATAGTATAATGCTATACCAAAAAGAGAACCAGATATTGCACAGGATAAGAACGCCTGAAGAGAATCAAAATATTGTTGGCTATACAATTGTCCTACACCGGGTAAAAAAAATGATAAAAAAAATGAAATAACAGGATACTTTTTATATATTTTTTTTGAAGTAGAGATCAATTTTAAAGACTTATTGGCAAACTCAGAAAAATTATTATTATAGTTCTGTAATATTTTCAAATTTTTTTCTGCTTCATTTATTTCAAATATTGCTAAATAATTAACAGATTTTAATAATAAGGCTTCATAATAATATTTAGAATTTTCTCTAATCTCATCAAGATAAAAAATTGATCTCTGAAATTCTTTTAGAAAATAAAAGTTCAAAGAATAATCAAATGTTATTCTATCTCTTGATTCTTCTGAAATAAGAGTTTTATCTATATTATCTAAAACTTCATTTGATTTTTTATACTCTTTTATAAAATAATAAGACTTTGCAATTTTATAATTTATATTAATAATCTCGTCAACTTCTAACTTCCTATTATTAAATAGTATTCTATAAAATTCAGTTATAGCAGAATTATAATGACTGTTATTATATAAATAACTTGCAAAACTCTCATCTAATGACTCTGTAAAGATAGACTGGATCAATAGAGTCATCATCATCAAAAGGAGAAAAAAAATTCTTTTGTTTATTGTTAATATCATAGACTGGATCATAAGCATAAACCTGTCCCTCTTTAATAAAAAAATCATAATATTCAAAGACATTCTCATTGTGTCTGTAATAGAGTCTATCCCATGCAATAATTACTCCTATAAAAAAACCATACTTTTTAATTGACTCAGTAGCATAAATAGAGTAGGATGGATAAAAAGGGCATCTCTTTTCCTGTAAAGAAGAAATTTTTTCAGTTTCTTTCTGTTTTTTATAATTTCCGAGGAGTTTAATAGAAAGATCAACAAGAAGATCAACTTTTAGATCATTTTTTAGATCCATTGCCCTATCAAGAAGAATATTAGATAAATCTGATGCATAAATATAATTCATATTTAATAATATAACAAAAATTTTTAAAATCTTCATAATTAAATTATATATTTAAAATTTTTTTGCTCTTTTTTAAATAAAAATAAACTTTTTTATTATAAAATCTATCCTCTCTGTAACAGAGAGAGATAGACTTTAATAAAATTTAAAATAGGGTAGTGGGGTAATATAAAATTTTAATATTCAAGGGTCTGTTTAAATACTTCTATTTTCTTATTGTTGAAATTTACATTCCAGACTTCACTCGTTCTGAATCCTTTTTCATTATATGTCATAACAACTTCAGCATCTGTCTTCTGGTCTAAATATTTTGATTTTACATCTATCTTTAATAAACATGGCTTATCTGCAATTACCTTCCATTCATATTTAAAATCCCACTGTGAATTTTTTAAAGCAGCAGTATTAACCAGGCCAATATAAGGTGATGAACACATTGCCCCTTTATAAGTCTTATTAAGTCCCTTAATAAGATTTTCATAAGAAAAGAAATATCTTGTAATCAGAATATTATTATAGCCATACTCTAAATATTTATTCCCATTTTTATCTTTATTGACAAATTTATCATCTTCCATAAATGGAGCATACATAGTGTCAACATCAAAATTCCAGCTAACACTTGATATCAGAGTATTTATGAAAGTAACTTCCTTTCTATATCCTCTCCTTGCTTTAATATCAAGCTCAATGTTTCCTTTATGAGTTGTCTGAAATTTTTCATATGATATCTCACATACAAGTTCATCATTGCATTTAAAAGTCTCTGGAACAGCATAATCATCTATGACCTTGTATGTTGCCTCATATACTATTACCTTACCTTTGTTATCTTTTCCAGCACCTTGAAAATAATCTTTATAGATTACCTTTATAATATTACCCTTATTATCATAAAAAAACTCCTGTTCGTTATACTTGTCAAATTTATTTTTCCACATTGTCCACTGAGTTGATTTTTTTAGCCCTTTATCAAAGGTATATTCAACAGGTGGGATTGGTCCATAAAAAGTAGTACAACTAAAAATTGACACAAGCATAAGAATCAATAAAATATTTTTTTTCATAAATTTCCTCCTTAATTATAATTAAAAAAATATATTAAATTATACCCCCTACCCAGGGTATTAAAATCTAATACCAAAAGATATATAATGCCCATCTATATTTGAAAAAAGATGATTTATTAATGCATAAAATAGATCCGGCACAAGTCCTATTTTATAATAAAAATAAAATCCAACATATTCATTAACATACAATTGAAAACCTAAATGCAACTCTGCCCCAAGCCCCAGACCAAATCCACCTATGATAAAATTATATATATTATAGCTAACTACATAATAAGCAAATTTACCAGCCACCCCTCCAATAATAGGAAATCTCCATAGAGGTGCTCTAAAAGATATTCCAAAAGAATAATCATTAAGATAAAAAAAAGCATTTGCCATACCCTGTGGCATCTCTGGATTTATATCTTTTTGACTTCCAGCAAATATAAAATCAGTGGAAAAATAGAATCTGACAATCCCATTTGTAGGATAATTCACCATATAATTAAAGCCAGTCCCAACTTTAAACAACTTAAAAAAATTTAATGTTTCTATAAAACTGGTAGGCATATAAAAAGTAAAACCAGTATTACCATGTTCTTGGCTAACTTCACTATATAAATCAGGTTTCATTTTTACAAAAATATTATACTGTTCTCTTGAATCAAAAAGAATCTCTTCTTGATAATCACTATACCAATTACTCTTTACCACCAATTTTACACTTTTCTGTCCATCTATTTTAACCTGAATAGGAGTTGCTCCATAAAATTTATCATCAATATATACATTAGATTTAGAAGGTAGACTTGTTATATTTATTATTTTTGTAGATCTTTTTTCTAATATAAAGTTTATAGTTTCACCATTCTTTACAGAAGAATCTATCTCTTTTTCTATATCCAGATAGCCATCCAGAGATATCTTTATATGATTTTTTACTCCAAATATTTCAATATTAAGTGGAGTCTTTCCAGCCGAGGTGCTACCTAAATAAACATTTGCACCAGATGGCTCTGATGTTATTTTTATTTTTCTCGATTTTAGAGAGGCATTAATAAAATCTTTTGTGTGATTTATTGGAATTGCCAAATTAAAATTATAACCTAAAAATTTTGCTGTGACTATGCCTATAACCTCAGAATCTTTATTAAAAACAGGGCCACCAGAATTACCTGGATCCACTATAGCACTTAGATCAAGCATCTTACCATATTCTTTAATATCCTGAAAAGACTGGACATATCCCGGTGTTGACTTAAAGCCCATACCGAGAGGATAACCTATTACCAGAATCTCATCCATATTTTCTACTTTACTCGAATCTCCAAGAATACAATAGTTATCAAAATTTCTATCAATCTTTATAATAGCAAGATCTTTCTCAATATCAATGGCTATCACATTTCCAGTATAAATTTTATCAGAAAAACTTGAATTTAAAAATTTTGTCTCTATCCTGTAATCTTTACTAAAATATGCCATCTTTACAACATGTGCATTTGTTAATATGAATCCTTCCTTTGAAAACACAAATCCAGAGCCAGAAACCTTTGAGCCAATATTATCTATCACCTCTATTAAGCATATACTACTCCCATATTTTGAAATAGTCTTTTTCCAATCAACAGGATAAATATAAAAAGAGATATAAAAAAATAGAAATAAAATAAATAATTTTATTGATACTTTTTCCATATATTACTTTCTCCTAAATTTTTTAATTTAATTTCTATTTTATTATAAATTAAAAAAATATAGTTTTTTTTATATCAAAAATTCTTGATTTTGTAAAATTTTTTTTTTAATTTTATTATAATTTCATTTTTTTTAATAATTTTTGATTAAATTATTGCTTTATAGATATATTTTTCTGATAAATAATATACTGATGCTTTGACAAATAAACTTTTATTAACCACTTCTTTGTAAGTGTGCTTCTATTTTTAGAAAAATTTTTTAATTTTTCTCTTAAATTTTGTAAAGGATTTTCTAAGAAATTTTGTGATTAATATATAGAAAATATTTTTTTGTAAGGAGGATTTTATGAATAATATTCGTAAGATTTTAAAAAACTATAATTTTGAGCATGAGTTACATATTGTGGTTAACTCTGCTATGAAGAA
>DAONLM010000091.1:0-11716 GCA_035406685.1 Spirochaetota bacterium | reverse complement strand
AGGATGGAAATAAATACGAAAGAATAGATGGAGATAGTAGGATCCATGTTTATCTATCAAAACAGGATTATCGTTTTCTAAAAAAGATCCATGCGGATCTTAATTTTTTCAGCATGGGTTGTTTACTGAGGAGAATTATCCTACTTTTTTTGGAAGAGTATGAGAGACTTGGGATTACCGGGGTTGAGATGAAGTGTAGTATAGTAACATTAAAGTTATTTTTGAGACTAACAAAGATTAAAAAATGGAATAAAAGCAGAGAATTATCCCACTTTTCCAACAACACTACCCCATTTTATAAGGCAATCTACAACGATTGCTATCAGGTAGTTGGGTTTGAGACATACTATTAAGTAAAAATTTATTTTAAATTCTACCAAAAAATAAATAAGACTATTACAACTTTTTCTCAAATAAAATTGACCATAGGATAATTCTATCTTTATTATCTGCCTAAAAATAAAATCACACCCATTAACTAAAGGTATAATTTTATTTTTAGACAAATTTTTTTTAATTCACCGATTCAATCACGAAGTGCATATTTTATAACCTCATAAGGCATCATAAAATTAAGACACTTTAATGGTCTATGGTTTATAATATTTTGTTTAAACCATTATGTCAGAAAAGCGCTCTATTTTATAGTATTAAATTATGGCACTTAATCATTGAATGTGGGCTTTACAAAATTTAAGAAAAAAATTAAAAAAGTTTCCTAAAAATAAAATTACGCTCTAAATTAAATATAATTTAATTAAAAAAAATCAATCAGAGGTGGGATCATTCTTCCCACTAACAAACAACGGAGAAAATCTTACTCTTTTTGATAATCTTAATATATTACTATCATTAGATATCTTAAGATCATAACTTTTTGTATCTTTTTGTTTCAAAAATTTATTAAAACTTCTTGAATTGATGCCTGCTTTTATTAGATTTTCAAAATTTAAATTTATGGAATATCCATTAAGATTTAATGCTTCAAGATAGTTTGAAAAAACCTCAATATATTTTATTTTCAATAATTTACTCTTTTCATTCTCTTTTTTAGTTATATCTATCAAAACCTTATTTAAGTTATATCCAAATAGAATTACAACATTAAAATTATCTTTCTCTTTTTCTAAATATTTACTTACATTTGATTCGAGATTTTCTTCCAGAAAAGTAATCTTTAAATTTTTATTTTTTATTATATCTCTTACCTCTTTTGGAATCTGATAATTAGTATTTATTATCATTAAAACATCCGAGTAATCTTTTTTTCTTTTCTCTTTTTTTATTAGATTTAAAATTTTTTTTGCTATCAGATTACTATCAATATAAATATTAAAAATAGAAAGAAATTCATTATTAAGATCTTTGCTATTATATGTGATAATCTTATTTTTAGAAAAAATATCTTTATTAGAGAGAATATGTCCTATTAAAAAATCATTTACAAATATGACAGCATCTTTATCTTTATTTGCTATATCAGAAAATTCCTGCAAGAAACCAGAAAAAGAGGCTATTCTTTTTACTTTAACATTATAAAAATTTCTGTTAAAATATTTTATTAAAAGTGATTCTGCTCTCTTATAGTCATCAAAAAGATTATTATATTCAATATTAGAGCATATATAAAAATCTCTTTTTTTACCAATATAAAAAACAGAACTACAACTTATCAATAAAAAAAAGAAAATTAAAAAAATATTCTTTTTTACAGACATTTAATTTATTTTTTCCTGATTTATCTCTTCTTCAAGAATAATCTCTCCGTATTGCTCTTCGTATTTTGCTATATTAATTCCTATTGCTTTATACATCCTTTTTAAAGCATAAGGATTGGTTATGATCCTTGCATTTACTATTGCCTCTGGCGGAAACATAGTAATAAAATCAAGCACAAAATCCTCTTTGGTATGCATAATAGCAATCTGATTTGCGTATTGCCCTTTTAATTGATCATCATTTATTTTTAATTTTATCTCTTTTGATTGAGAACCATTCATAATTTAATCCAATCCTTATTTAATTATAATTTTCTTTCCTGATTGATATTATTTGTCATTTTTGCCTCTTCTTCAGCAAGCATTTTGGCAAATTCTTCATCTAAATTACTCCCAGCAGCAAGTAACTCTTCATCTATTGCAGTCTTTGTAGATTGAGAAAGTTCTGTTGATAATTTAGCATTTGCTAAAGCCTTTTTTCTTGCCTCTTCTATTGTCTCTATTCCCTGCATATTAACATCTGTTGAAAGCCCTGCAAGAAGTTCATTTAATTTTGTAATCTGTCTTGAAGAGGTGATATCTGCAACAGCCTGATCCTCCTGTGACTTTAGATCATCGATCTTATTCTGTAATAAAATGAGTTGTTTTTTGTATTTCTCTATATTTTCTGTATTTTGTTGAACAAAAGCCTTATTTATCTCTATTTTTTCCTGTGCCTTTAACAATTGAGTACTGAATTCTTTAAAGAGATCCTGATACTTCATATCATTTGTCTCTTTAAATTTCCTAACTGCTCCTAATTTTTTTGTTTCAAGTTCCTTGATTTTTTTTGTCAACTCCTCTATCTCGTTTTTCTTTTCCTCATTTATTGCCATTAGATTTGTAACAGCATTCCTCACTGTATTGTGATTTTTTAAAAGATCTTCTCTTACTTTTCTAAATTGTGCTCTTATAGTAGCCTCATTTGCTGTAAGCATTTTATCACTTGCATTATTTAAAGCCCCTTCTCCTAAACCAAATAATCTTTGAAAAAATCTAACTATAGCACTAAAAAAACCCATATTTTCCTCCTATATTTTGAAATAATTATATTAAGATTATAATCTTAATATACATTTATTTTATTTAAATTTCAATGATTAATTTAATTTTTTACAATATATTTTATATTTTAAAAAATTAATCTTCTATAATATAATCTCTATAATTAAATTTTGGCTTGGGTTTAGCCATATCTTTCTCATTTTTTAAAGAGAGAGAAATCCTTTTCCTTAAAGAATCAATTTCAATAATTGTAAATTCTTTTACATCTCCTACTTTTAAAACATCAGAAGGGGATTTAATAAATTTATTACTCATCTGTGAAATATGAATAAGTGCAGTCTCTTTAATTCCAATATCAATAAAGGCACCAAAATCAACAACATTTTTTACCTTACCGGTTACCTTCATTCCGACTTTCAAGTCTTCAAAAGAGATGACCCCTTTTTGTAAAATTGGCTTTGGATAATCATCTCTCGGATCCCTATTTGGCTTTTTCAATTCTTCTATTATGTCTTTAATTGTTGTCTCCCCAATTCTAAAATTTCTTTCAAGTTTCAATATTTCTTCTTTGCTTAACTCTTTTTTTTCTTTTATTATATTATATATCTCTCTTGCAACGTCATAATTTTCTGGATGAACCCATGTATTATCAAGAGGATCGCTACTTTCTGGAATCTTAATAAATCCAGCACACTGTTCAAATATCTTTTCTCCAATGCCAGCAATATTTTTTAATTCTTCTCGTGATTGAATAATTCCCTTTTCATCTCTATATTCAATAATATTTTTAGCAATAAAACTTGTTATTCCAGATACATATTTTAATAAAGAGTACGATGCAGTATTTATATTTACCCCAACATTATTTACAACAGACTCAACAACCTCATCAAGACTCTTTGACAATTCATTTTGATTAACATCATGCTGATATAGTCCTACACCAATTGATTTTGGATCAATCTTCACAAGTTCTGCCAGAGGATCCTGAACCCTTCTTCCTATAGAAATCGCCCCTCTTATTGTAAGGTCAAGATCTGGAAACTCTTCTCGTGCTATGTCTGATGCCGAATATACAGACGCCCCATCTTCTGCCACAACTGTATACTGAACTGGAAGATTGTATTCTGTTATCGCCTCAGCAACAACCTGTTGTACCTCATGAGAACCAGTTCCATTCCCTATAGCAATTAATTCAATATTATATTTTCTCACTGTATCTGCTATAATCTTTTTGGCTTCATCTTTTTTCTCCTGAAAAAATAGAATATAGCCTAAATATTTACCAGTCTCTGAAAGGGCTGCTGCCTTTGTCCCAGTTCTAATGCCGGGATCTATACCGAGTACTCGAGTCTTTTTAATTGGAGGTTGCATTAAAAGACCTTTAAGATTTTCTGCAAAAACATTTATGCCATGTTTATCAGCATTTTCTGAAAGATCATTTCTAATCTCTCTTTCAACTGCTGGTAGTAGTAACCTCTTCAAGCCATCTTCTACGGCTCTACGATGATAAGAGGATGCTATTTTTATAGTATTAAGAAGAGAATCCAGTGTCTCATCATAATCATAGTCTATCTTAACTTCAAGTTCTCCCTCTCTTTCTCCCCTATTAATAGCCAGTATTCTATGAGGTTTTATGGATCTTAAATCCTCTTTATAATCATAATACATCTTATAAACACTTGTATCAGCATCTTTTAATCCTTTTACAACAAAAGAGCCATTTTGAATAAGATGATTTTTTATTAATTTTCTATTTTCTATATTATGAGCAATTCTTTCTGCAACAATATCCATTGCTCCCTGAATAGCCTCTTCAACTGAATTAACCCCTTTCTCTTCATTAATAAATATTTTCGCCTCTTTTTCCAACTCAAAATCATCCAGTTTTTCGAGTAAGTTTGCCAATTCTTCAAGTCCCTTTTCGATGGCAATCATACCTCTTGTCTTCTTCTTTTTCTTATATGGTGCATAAAGATCTTCTAATTCTGCATAATTGCTTGCCTTTACTATGTTTGAATATAGTTCCTCTGTAAGTTTTCCCTGAGAAAAAATTGCCTTTATGATCTCTATTCTTCTTGTTTCAAGATTTTCATTTGACATTAATAAATGGGATATCTCCCTTACTTCCACCTCATTTAGAGAGCCGGTTACCTCTTTTCTATACCTTGATATAAAAGGTATAGTGTTCCCCTCTTTTAAAAGATTAACCGTTGCCTTAACTTTAAAGATTGGAATATTTAATTGTTCTGATATTTTCTGAATTATTTTTTCATTATCTATTTGTAAGTTATTTATAAATTCCTCTGTAAAATTAATCTTTAATACTTTACTCATAAACACCTCTATTAATATTTAATTTTGAGAAACTTTTTTACTTGATTAAATCTTTTTTGTCAATATTAAAAATGTATTAAATTTATTTTGAATTTATAAAATGAAGTGGATATCTTTATGCCAGAAAAAAATATATATATTTCAATAGTGGGATATCTTTATACATTTTTAGTATAAATTGTAAATTTTGTCCCTTCCCCTATAATAGAAGAAACTTCTATCTTCCAATTCAGTCTCATAATTAGATCTTTTACTATATATAGTCCCATGCCTGTTCCTTTACCTATCTCTTTGCTTGTCCAGAATGGCATAAAGATATTTTTTAAATCTTTTTCTGGAATTCCAGAGCCATTATCCATTATATTTATAATTACACCTTCGTTATTCTTAAAACTTTCTATTGTAATTATACCATTTTCTTTTATTGCATCAATAGCGTTTGAAATAAGGTTAAGAAAAATTTGAGTAAGAGATGCATAATTAGCTTCAACAGTTATACCTTGTTCTATTTTTTTAATAATTGTTATTCTATCTTTTATTTTATTATGAAATAATTCTAAAACTGAATTAACAACATCCTCTATTTTTATCTCTTTCTTTTCCAGAGTGGATCTATCATTATAGAATAATATTTTTAAATTTTTTATTATTGAATCAATTCTTTTGACATTTGTCCATATATCATTAATAAAACTCTCTATTTTCATTTTCTGTTCAAAATTGATATTTCTTACAATCTTCTGTATATTTTCAACAGGAGCATAAATCCCTGCTAAGGGATTTAGTATTTCATGAGAAATCCCAGCCACAAGCATACCTATAGTAGCATATTTATCCTTTTTATAAAGAATATCTTTAAGTTTTTTAAATTTAAGAAGTGAATTAATTTTTGCAAAGAGTTCTTCTATTTTAAAAGGTTTTACTATATAATCAACTGCCCCACTTTCAAATCCTCTTATTTTATACTCTGTAGCACTTATCGCACTTAAAAAGATAAATGGGATATCCCTATAATTTTCTTGACTATTGACTCTTTCAAAGAATTCAAAACCATTGAGTTCTGGCATCATTATGTCTGATATTATTAAATCTGGCTTTATATTATTCAGTTTATTAATAGCCTCAAGTCCATTTTTAGCTTTTTCTATGTTAAAATAATCTTTTAAAGATATATAAAGATAATTTAATAGATCTTCATTGTCTTCTACTATAAGAATAGTATTATTTTTTTCAATAATTTCATTACTATTTTCTTTAATTGTTAAGATTTCTTTTTTGGCAAGTGGTAAAATAATTGTGAATTTTGTCCCTTTATTTAATCTACTTTCTACTTTTATTTCTCCTTTTATATCATCTATTATCTTTTTTATAATAAATAAGCCAAGCCCGACCCCACTATTTTTTGAGCCATCTAATACCTGTGTAAAAGGATTAAAAAGATTTTTCATCTTTTTTTCACTTATCCCAATGCCAGTATCAGAAATAGTAAAAAAAACTTTATTGTTTTTTACCTCAAGATTTACATCAATTATCCCATTTTCTTTATTATATTTAATAGCATTATCAAATAGATTGTTTAAAATCCTATCAACAGCAAAAGGATCTATTTTTATATAAATATTCTCTTCAATATTCTTATTAATCGCAATATTTTTTTGATTGGCACTAACAGTAAATAAAACAATCTTATTTTTTAATATTTCTGAAAAGTTAATAGTTTGATTATGATTATAAAAAGGCTGGCCTCTCTCAATTTTACCAAAATCAAGAAAATCAATCATATCTTTTTTTAAACTTTCTATATTATTTTTTATTATCTCAATATCTTTATTACTCCCGTATTCTTTTAGATATTTATCCAGATAGTTTGATATAACTGTTAAAGGTGTTTTTAGTTCATGAGCAATGTTCATAAAATATACATTTTCATCCTGAATTAATTCTGTTCTTGTTTCTATTGGAGTTGCGATTATATTAGTTGATATAACACTTGCTATAAGAATCGTTATAAATATAATTAAGGCAATGAATATAATACCTGTTATAGTTTTGGTAACTGAGCTAAATACTATTTTTAGAGGTTGAATAGAATAATAGATTAATTCCTGTTCCCAATTGTAATATAAAATAACAATAAATTTCTCTTTTTCGTATTTTATTATGGAATAGTAATTATCGTTTATTATTTCATTATTTTTTATCTTTTTGTTAAGAATAAGTATGAGTCTTTTAATCTGTGGAATTTCAAGAATATCATCTTTTGTATAAAAACTTTCGCTTATTTTTTTATATATTGTTTCAAATACCTGATCTTTAATGAAATTTTTTATATCGATTACACCATTATATTTATCAACAATTATTAATTTCGCATAGTTAAGATCTTTTATATTAAGAGATTCTGTAACTAAGTTATCCGGTAATGCTAAAATAAATAGTTTTTTTATACCATTGTTATCTTTTATAAAATTTATTAAGAAAAGTCTCTTTTCGAGATTGTAACCAATAATGCTATCTTTTTTAAGAGTAGCTAGAATATATCCATTATTTTCATCTCTATTTTTTATATCAATAAAAAAGTCTTCAAGCATGAGATTTTCAATTCTAACAATATATTGATTTTGAGAATAGATATTTATTAGATAGTTATTCTTTAATAAGGAAATTTTATTAAAATCAATTACAATTAAGTCTTCTATATCTTTTGTTAATAAATATTCTTTAAATTTTCTATTTAAATTATCATACGAAATTATTTCACCAATTTTATCTTTTAGATTAAAATTATCTATCTCTTTATACCTGTCACTATTTTTAATCTCTTCTATCTCTTTTTTTATCTTTTCAATTATAAAATTAAGGTTATTTGTGCTATTTTGTAATGATTTAAAATTAAAATCTCTTGCATTTGTTATTAAATAATCATATATGTTCTTTTGAGTAAAATAGATTAATAAAAAAGCAGGAATTAATGAAAAACATAGAGTTAGAAATAGAAGTTTAAATTTTATCTTAATTTTATATCTATTTTTCATCACTTATTCATATTCTATAAGATTGCCGTCTGAATCAAATGTCTGAATTTTTTCTATTTTGCCATTTTTATTGTATATATATTTATAATATCTTTTCAGTTTGTTTTCAGCAGAAAAATCTGCCTTTTTAATCTGTTTACCTTTTTCGTCATATTCAAATGTAATATATTCTGTAATATTCCCATTTTTATCAAAATGTGTCTCTTTGATTTTATTTCCATTTTTATCGATTTCAATTGCTTTTGTTTTTAATCCATTCTCATTATAAAATACCTCTTCTACGGTATTCACTTTTTTTTCAAGACTGGATGTTATTTTATTGTCTTTATAATAAAAATAATTTTCTATATTTTTCTCTTTATCAATCTCATAAATATAAATAAGATTGCTATTTTTATCATAATTAAATTCTTTTATAATTTTATCATTATATTCTATTTCTTGAATGATATTATTATTTGAGTCATATTTTATATTCTTTATTTTCTCGTTGCTATTTTCTTTATATAAATATTCTTCCCAGTAAATAAAATTAGAAGAGTTATTATGAACACTATATTCTTTTTTTGATTTTATTCTATTTTCTCTATCGTATTCGTAAGAGTATAATTTATAATCAGAAGTATTATCAAAAATATATTCTTTTGTTTTATAGCCATTTTTATTATATTCTACTTTAATTTTTTCTACATTCTTATCATATTCTATTCTATTTATTAAAGTAAGATTCTCATCATAGTTATAGCTATATCTTAAATCACCCGAAGCATCATAATAATCTATTCTTTTTAAATTATTATTTTCATCATAAATATATTTAAAATAGTCTCTTTTTTCTTTTAAATTCTTTATACTTATCAATTTGCCATCTTGATCTATAATAAAGATATCATTTTTTTTATCACAATTCAAAAATATAAATGAAAGAAATAAAAAAATAAAGATAATTTCTTTTATCATAATTTAAAGATTATAATTTAATTTTTTTAGTTTGTCAAAAATTAAATTTTATTTTTTAACAGGGATATTTTTAGATAATTTTCTTAATTTTTTTAAAAAGTTGTAAAGGATTTTCTTTAAAATTTTGTGATTAATATATAGAAATATTTTTTTACAGGAGGATTAAAATTATGAAGGAATTCGATTTTGTCTTAAATCAAAATCTTTTTGAAAAAATTAACATTTTAAGAAATGAAAAAGATAAAGATCTTTCTACTTTAATAAGGGAAATTATAATCTTTATGCTTCCCGTATTAAAGAGAAAGCATCTTTTTGAAAAAAGGAGGGATAAAGATTATAGATTTATAAATGCCACCCACAGGATTAGAATTTATATTCCAGAAGAGGTATATAATGAGTTAAAATTGGTTCATGATCATATTAATTCATTCAGTATTGCCATTCTTATAAGGGAACTTCTAGAATTATATTTTGCTGGCATTGAAGTAGAGGGGGAAGAGGAGTTTGCAAAAAAGATGGAAGAGTGGCAAAAGGAAATAGAAAGTTTAAGAGCAAATAAGGCTGTGGTGGTGAAGATTGGTTCCCCAGATATCCCAGTCTCGAACGAACATAACGACTACTTTTTACTCAAATTCAACGTCAAATTTTGCCTGAAAGAGATAAAATTCTTATAAAATTAGTGCTCTATCTAAAATTTTACCATTCTATCTTTCTTACTCAAAACTTACCCTTAGGCTAATTCTATCTTTTTCTTTTCCTAAAAACAAAATCGTACCTTAAGACATAAAAATATCTTTATAAACTTAAAAATTTAATTTTTTAAAAAAAATAAATTTATTTCAGATAAAAATAATTGACGATTTTTTAAAAAAATATTAATAATTTTAAAAAAATAAATATTTTTTAGTTATGAAAAAGATAATAATATTAAACGAAGAAAATATAAAACTTGAAGAATTTATAAATATCTTAAAAAATAAGTGTGAAGTTATTATTAAAAATAATATTGATAATATAAATATTGATGATTATATTATCATATCGATAACTTCAAATTATAATAATATAAGAACGAAAGCAAGAGTAATAGATATATTTCTCTATTTTTATAATAATAATTTAATAGAAAAAATAATTACTAATAATTTTATAGAAAAAAAATTTGATGAAGAAATATTAAAAGATATAGATTATTTTATTAATGCTCATTGTGAGAAACTAAAAAAAGAATTTGAAACCCAGATCAAAAATTTAAAAGAAGAGAATGAAAGAATAGAAATAGAAAATAAAAATTTTCATAGAGAATTAAATTTTGCAAGTGAACTTCAAAAAAATCTTCTTCCTAAAGAATTTCCTTTTTTAGACAGGATAAATTTTGTTTCAAAATATTTACCTTCTACCTATATAGGAGGGGATTTCTTTGATATAGTAAAATTAGACGATAACAGATTTGCTATTTTAATAATAGATGTAAGTGGACATGGGGTTAAATCCGCTATTATTGCCTCTATGATAAAGGCCATTTTTCAAAAAGAGATAAGAAATTATGAAAAAATAAAGGATTTTTTTTATAAGACAAATATTGAATTTCAAAATATAATTCAAACAGATGACTATTTGACAGCCTGTCTTATAGTTGTTGATCTTGAAAAATATACTCTTACCTATTCAAATGCTGCTCATCCTAATCCTATATTACTACGAGATAATGAAATAATAGAGTTTAATACAAATGGATTTGTTATAGGTATCCTTAGTAAAAATTTTTACGATGAAGATAAAATAAAAATTCAAAAAGGGGATAAAATATTTCTATACACTGATGGTATTATTGAAACTATTGGAGAAAATAACCAACCTTTTGGTAAAGAAAGACTTATTAATATTATAAAACAGAATTCTTTTAAACCAATAGAGGATATCGCTGATACCATAATGACAGAATTGATATTTTTTTCTCAAAATCCTATGTTTGAAGATGATATTACTCTATTTGCCTTTGAAATTTTATAATAAATCTAAAACTTCTTTAGCGTGCTCTTTGGGAGTTACCTTAGGAAATACTTTGATAATTGTCTGATTCTCATCAATAATATATGTCTTTCTTAAAATCCCAAGTGTAATTTTACCGCACATATTTTTTTCACCATAACATTCATAACTCTTTATAACATTCTTATCTGGATCGCTTAATAAATAGAATGGTAAATTGTATTTATCCTTGAATTTTTTATGAGAAGTTACAGAATCACTGCTAATTCCTATAACAACGGCATTTTTAGCAAGAATAAGATCATAAACATCTCTAAAACCACAAGCCTCAGTAGTACATCCTGGTGTATTGTCTTTGGGATAAAAATATAAAACTATCTTTTTACCTTTAAAGTCGCTTAATCTAATATCTCTTCCCTCCTGATCTTTTAAGGTAAAATCTATCGCTTTATCACCTTCTTTTAACATAATTACTCCTCCTTAAATTGGATTACATCTTACTAAAAATTGTTTATTTTGTCAAAAACTTTCAACACTTTTTTATAATCGAAGGCACAATTTTATTTTTATGTATTTTTTTTTTCTAAAAGTTGTAAAGGATTTTCTTAAAAATTTTGTGATTAATATATA
>DAONLM010000090.1:0-11805 GCA_035406685.1 Spirochaetota bacterium | reverse complement strand
GTATTAAGGATTCACAGGAGATGAATGATAAAATCTCTTTTTTTAAGATAGAAGAATAGAATAACATTTTTTAATTTTGTTTTTTTATAATGGTAATTCTGCTAATATAAAATAACAGGTGGATATCTCTTTTCTTTTATTATTCAGTGAGACAGATATTTAGATTTAACAATACAAACTATCGTATATTTAACCAGCATAAAAAAGTTGGTTATATATTGCTACCTGCGAATGGGGGGAGTTGAACCCCCATACCTTACGGCACTAGATCCTAAGTCTAGCGTGTCTGCCAGTTCCACCACATTCGCTTATCTCTATAATTGAGCCGTAAAGGGATCGAACCTTTGACCCGCAGATTAAGAGTCTGCTGCTCTACCAGCTGAGCTAACGGCCCTTATATTTAACATTATTTTCACGCGTCCGGCAGGACTCGAACCTGCGACCCTCGGATTCGAAGTCCGGTACTCTATCCATCTGAGCTACGAACGCCCTTTTTCTCTAAATGGGTGAACGACGGGATTTGAACCCGCGACAACCAGTTCCACAGACTGGCGCTCTACCGCTGAACTACGTTCACCATAATAAAAAATTGCGTCAGCCACGACTCGAACGCGGGACCCACAGCTTAGAAGGCTGTTGCTCTATCCACCTGAGCTACTGACGCTTTTATTTTTAATCGGGATGGAGGGATTTGAACCCCCGATTTACTGCTCCCAAAGCAGTCGCCTTGAACCGGACTAGGCCACATCCCGTATTTGAGAGACTATTTATCAAAAAAAATAAATATTGTCAATAAAAAAAAGTAAAAATTGTGTCAAGGTGTCAAGGCGATTAATATATAGAAATATTTTTTTAGAAGCAAGAAGTTTTTTATGAATAAGACAATTTTAAATTGTAAAAATAATGATTACCATGAATTACATTTTGTAACTACTTCAAAGATGAAGGAAAAACTTTCAAAGATAGCAAAAAAAGAAAACATTTCTCTTTCTAAACTCATTTTTTATGTATTACAAAAGTTTTCTGATAGAGTGAAGAAAAGATACTGTTTTGGTCATGAGGATGAGAATGTTTACGAAAGAATAAATGCTGACGCCTCTATACATTTTTATTTACAGAAGGAGGATTATCGATTTTTAAAGAAAATCCATGCTGATCTAAATTTTTTCAGCATGGCAAAATTATTGAGATTTATTCTTCAGGTATTTATTGAGGAATATGAGAAAATGGGGATGCTTGGATTTGAGAAAAAATGCAGCCTTGTAACATTGTGGTTATGGTTGAAAGTGACAGGGGTAAAGAGGTGGGGAAAGAGCAGAGAATTGTCCCACTTTAAAGGGAATTTTACACCATTTTATAAAGCAATTTACAACGATTGCTACCAGGTAATAGGCTTTGAGACCTATTATTGATTGAATTTGTTTAAAATTCTACTCGAAAAATAAATAAGCCTGCTACCATATTTTCTCAAACAAAATTAACAATGGGATAATTATATCTTTTATCTGCCTAAAAATAAAATCGCACCAATTTTTAATTTTTTTTGACAAAAATAGTTTATTTTAATATATTTATATTTACAAGGATATATTTATGAACAAAAAGATGCTTTATGTTTTTATTTTTATGGTTACCTCTTTTCTTTTTTCTCAAAATTTTCCACAATTAACCGGTAGAGTTGTGGATAAAACTGGAACATTAACTAATTCACAGATAATCGACTTAGAATCAATACTTAAAAATTATGAAGAGAAAACCCAGCATCAGATGGTGGTTGTTATTATTCCTTCTCTTGAAGGATACCCTATTGAAGAATACTCTATTAAACTTGCGGAAAAATGGAAAATAGGAAGAAAAGATTTTGATGATGGTATAATAATTTTAGTCTCAATGGGTGATAGAAAAATAAGAATAGAAGTGGGATATGGGCTTGAATCAGAACTCACTGATGCAGAGAGTTTTTTAATAATCGAAAGAATAATTAAACCCGCATTTAGAAATGGTGATTATTACAGTGGTATAAAAAATGCCTTATATCAAATAATAAAAGAAACTGGTGGAGAACTGACTGAAAATAGATCTAATACAGATATTACCACATATAACTATAATTCTTATAAAAAAAATTATTATTTAAAACAAATAAGACATCCTTATTTAACATTTATATTAGGATTTATTTTCGCTATTTTTATTTCACTGATTTTTAAAAAAATTTCATCAAAAATAAATAAAATATTAGGTTTTATTTCTTGTTTTATTTTATCAATTATTGGATTCTTAATTGCTGGTTTTTTATTTCAGATATTATTTTTTTTGTTTTTATTTGCTTTTATGATTGGCTTATTTATTTTAAACTTTGGACATTCTATTATTATTGGCTCTTCTGGGAGTTATGATTCTGGTAGATTCTTTGGTGGCTGGAATGATTACTCCTCATCATCTGGCGGTTGGGGGGACTCAGATAGTGGATTTGACGGATTTTCTGGTGGCGGTGGAGACTTTGGGGGTGGCGGTGCATCAGGAGATTGGTAATCATATATTTTATTTTTAAATAAATCAAAATTCTAAAAATCATATCAAGGGAGAAAGAATGATAAAAGGTATAATAATTGCTGCTGGATATGGGACAAGATTTTTACCCGCAACAAAAACTGTTCCAAAAGAGATGTTTCCATTAATAGATAAACCTGCTATTGACTTTATAGTGGATGAATTTATTCAAGCCGGAATAAAAGATATCTTAATAGTAACAAGTAGAAGAAAAAAGATTCTTGAAGATTATTTTGATAGAGAAGTGGAATTAGAAACTATTTTTAAAAAAGAGAATGATGCAAAGAAACTTGATTTAATAAAACCGAGGGATATAGAAATATATTTTGTCAGACAAAAAGAAATGCTTGGAACAGGACATGCTATACTCATATGTAAAGATTTTATAGGAAATGATCCTTTTGTTGTGGCATATCCAGATGATCTTGTTTTTAGCAATCCACCATTGACTAAAAAAATGATAGATCTCTATGATAAAACAAAATGCTCTATTCTTGCTGTAGAAAATCTTGAAGGAGAAGATGTATCAAGATATGGGGTAATTGATTATGAATTAAAAGAGAATTTTTTAAGAGTAAAATCAATAATTGAAAAACCAGCAAAAGGTAAAGAACCAAGTAAAATGATCTCTATTGGAAGATATCTTTTTACCAAAGAATTACTCGATTATCTTATTGAAGATTATAAGTATCATCAAAAAGGGGAGTTTTATCATATAAATGCCATTAATAAACTTGCTAATACTGGAAAATTATTTGCCACTGAAATTTCTGGAGAAAGAGTGGATGTTGGTGATAAGATTGGATATTTAAATGGGATTATAAAGTATGCTTTAACAAGAGATGATTTAAAAGAGGAGGTTTTAAAAATTCTTAAAAATTACATTCCTAAAAATTGTTAAAATTAATTATTTTAGATTGAGAATAAATTTTTAAAAATATTTTTTAGAGAGTAAAAAAATATTTAATGCCAGTAAAATATCCTTTAAAAAAATTAAAATTTAAATTATATTTTTAAAAGGCTACCAGTAGTGGTAGCCTTTATTATAATTAATCATTTATTATCTTAATTATCTCACCCTTCTCATTCATCTCTATCTTCTGGCCTGCTGCAATTTTAGTGTTTACACCATTTACTGGTAATTCTACATTCTGGTTTACATATGCCCATTTTGCCTTACCATTTGAATGAATTGCAAAATACCTATCTGGTTTAAGAATAATACTCTTACCTGCAATTACAATAGCCGAAGGCTCTCCTATCATTACCATTGTAAGATTTTCATTCATATCAAAATTCATGGTTGCAAAACCTGTTGTATTACCTTTTACTATTACACTATATTCACCTATAGTAACAGCAGTATTTTTAGCAAGAATACCACTCATAACTTTTCCACCGCTCCAAAAGGCAAATCTTGATCCCTTCATAAAAGTGTAATTTACTCCTTTAATATTAAATGTATGTTCTTCAGCAAGAACTACCTGGGTTATTTCCCCTTTACCACTCGAAGAGAAGGAGATATCTGTCAATATACTACTTCCTTCTGCCTTACATTTTACAATATAATTTCCTATTTCAAAAGTATGATCATTCTTTAGATAACCACCGGCAATATAAAAAATATTTCCAGTAATACTTCTATCAAAATTCATCACTGTATTGCCTTTAAAAGTAATTGAATATTTTCCTATTTTTACAGTAACATCTGAAGCAAGAATAGCAGAAACAAGATATCCTTTTTCATCATTGAATTTTACTATCTCACCAGTTTTTAATGGTATGAAATTAGAATCAACAGTAATAGAGGTTGGTGAAACAAGAATTCCCTCTTTTTGAGACTTGATATATTTATTCTGTTTAATATCTCTTAATGTAAAAGCAATACCATTCAATTTAATAGTTTCAGTGTCTTCTGGTACTTTTGCAATTGTAGTTGTAGTAGAGGTCGTAGAGGACGAAGTTGTAGTTGTGGCTATCTCTTTTTTTACATAGTCAATCTTAATGGGCTTTGCATATTGTGGCATCTCTTTAATACTTCCATCACCACTGAGATATTGTTTTGTCTTTGTTTTGCCAGGAGTAAAATAAAAGGTATACTCAAGTTCTGAAACTTTTTTACCATCTGGTAGAATAATATTATAGGTTTTACGATCAGGTGATTCTAACATGTCAGAAATTTTTACCTTTATTTTCCCTGCAAAATTTTGATAAGAATTAAATTCAACACCTACCTTGCCGACACCCTTTATAATAGGCGAAGATGATGAACGAGGACCTATTATAAACATAACAAGTTCATCAGGCGGAATAGATCCTTCTGCTGTTATGATGTTTGCTTCAAATTCAATTGTCGTAGTCTCCTGCGAAGCAAGAGAAAATAGTAATAATAATACAAAAATTACTAAAAATATACTCTTTTTCATTTTTACCTCCTTCCTTAAAATTAAAATATTTAGTCTAATAAAAAAGACTCTTCGTAAAGAATATCTTTACGAAAAGTCCTTTATCTTGAAATCATCACTATTTTCAAATTCTTAATTAAAAATCATAAGAAGACTCAATAGTAGCACCGCTCTTTTTAGCAGAATCTATAGGGGTATATTTAGAACTCCCAGTTCTCTGGTTCCACCCTTTTTGTGTCCCCATAAAAGAGTTACTTCCTTCATCGTAATAGTAAGAACAAATTGCTAAGGAATCATACGGGCCAAAACATGGACAACCGTTTGTTTTGTTTGGACATGCTGAATAATTTGATTCACTGCTAACGTCGCATTTGTTATTATTATCCGCATCCCTCCAGAATACAATCTTTATATAATGGCCAGTTGAAGGAGAAAGGCTTGATGCATCGATTTTTAAAGAAAATTTTGCATCAGTGGTAGTCTCATTACCAAGATTTACGACATTACTTACTAATTTACTTGAAGTATTCATTATTAAACCGTCGCCAGTATAATAGGCAGCAAGTTTAATATTATCTGTTTTTGTTGTTGTAAATTTTGCTGTTCCAGAAATTGTCCATTTCTTGGTTAATTCTGGCTCTGGTTCTGGTGGACATGCTAATGAAAAAATAACAGTAAAAATAGTGATGATTCCTAAAAAAATTACTAAAAATCTCTTCATAAATAACCTCCTAATAAAAATTTCTTAATAATAAATAGAAATATTTATGCCATTCACTCTTTATTGTTATTATATTTTTTTTATAATAATTTTTAGATTTTTATGTCAATTTTTATTATTTTTTATAATATTTATTCTTATATTTATTTAATATTATAAAATTTTATTATATATTCTCTAATACTAAAAATAAAAAAAATCGTAATTTTTACGATTTTTTTCTTATTTTTTACACTCTATATTGACTTTTTCTAAAATTTCAAGTATATTTTTTATTAAAGATTTATTCTATTAAAAAGGTAGTATATGAAAATTTTACTTGTAGAAGATGATAAAACCTGTCGGGATCAGATAAAATGGTTTTTTATTAATAAATATTCTATTCTTGAAGCAGAGGATTATTCTTCCTGTTTTAAGCAATTATCTTCTAATAAAGATATTGAAATAGTTATTCTTGATCTATATTTGCCACCAGATACCACATCCTCTTCTGAGGGCTTTAAGATTCTTTATTCTTTAAAAGAGAATTATCCAGATATCTCTATTATTGTAATCACTGGTTCAGAAGATAAAAAAGATGCCATTAAAGCAATTAACGAAGAAATCACTGATTTTTTTGAAAAGCCACTTGATCTTGATATTCTTGATGTAGTTATCCAGAGAATATGTTATAAAAGATCTTTAAAAAAAGAAAAATTGGAAACAATAGAGGAAAAAATATTACCTTTTAAATTCTGTGATATTATCTATTGCTCTGAAAAAATGAAAGAAATTATTGAAAGGATAAAAACTATAGCATCAACAGAATTACCAGTATTAATAGAAGGCGAGAGTGGAACTGGTAAAGAATTAATAGCAAAAGCAATACACTATCAAAGCAAGAGAAAAGATTTTTCTTTTGTCCCTATAAATTGTAGTGCTATCCCGACTTCGCTAATTGAGAGTGAGTTATTTGGCCATTTAAAAGGCTCTTTTACAGGTGCTATTTGTGATAAGATTGGTAAGTTAGAAATCGCTGATAAGGGGACACTTTTTTTAGACGAAATTACTGAAATGGAAGATATTATGCAGGCTAAAATTTTAAGAGTTCTTGCTGATGGTTGTATTACTCCAGTAGGAAGCATAAAATCAAAAAAGGTTTCTTTCAGATTAATAAGTGCTACAAATAAAAATATAGAAAAATTGATAAGTGAGAATAAATTTAGAGAGGATCTTTTTTATAGAATTAATACTGTAAGAATAAAGGTGCCACCATTACGAGAGAGAAAAGAGGAAATTCCATATCTTGTCGATTATTTTATTAGAAAGTATAATGAACAGAATAAGGGGAAGATAAAGGGGATATCAAAAAAGGCTCTATCTAAACTATTGAATTTGGAATTTAAGGGAAATATAAGAGAATTAGAAAATATCATATATCTCTGCTGTGCTATTAGTAAAGGTAATATAATAGAAGATATAAGCGAAGAAGTAAATTCTTTTAATAATATAAATTATCCAGAAAAAAATATTACCCTAAAAGAAAGAATTGATCTTTACACAAAAGAGGTTTTACTCGATGTTCTTGAAAAGTCAAATTGGATCTATTTTAATGCAGCAAAAAGGTTGGGACTAAGTAAGGACCAGATGCATTATCTTGTAAAAAAATATAAACTTTCAAAAAAGGGATTTAATTGAAATTAAACTTTTTTGTTTTATTTGAGTTAATCAATATTTTAGTATTATTGACAAATCTTTTTATAATATTAAAACATATTAAATCAACAAGGCTTAAAACTGTTTTTAGTCTATGCTATTTATTTTTTATTTTTTCTCTTATTTCTGAGATAATTGCTCAGTCTCTTGATTTAATTTTTTTTAAGGACCTTATAATACTTTTTACAGATATTAAAATTTTATTACTTTTTATATCTCTTATTTTTTTCATTTTTTTGGTATTTTATTATATTGAAAATAAGATTCCTATATATTTACACATTCTAAATGGGATAATAATACTCCTTATTTTAATCCTACTAATTTTTTGCAGAAAAAAATGTATTACGGTTGATATACTGTTAAGTAAAACAGGATATATATCAAAATATGGCTTTCTTGTTAATCCTATTATTAGTTTATATCTATTATTCTATTTTATCTTTTTCATTATTTTAATTATAAAAGATTATTTAAATACAGATAATCAATTCTTAAAAATAAGATTAAATAATTCTATTAAAATTTTAATATTTTTTATTGCTGTTTTTATTATTTTCTTTTATATAGAAAACTTTTTTCATTTTATATCCTTTGCAAAAGTTAGCCTTAATTCTATCTCATTATATTATCTTTTTTTTACTGTATATATACTCAATAAAAAAAATATTATAGGCAGTATTGAAATAATCAAAAAGAAAGTATTCTTTTTATCTATTCTTACCTCTTTACTTTCATTTTTTCTTCTTCTTTTTATTACTTTTCTTTATATATGGTGTAATTTTTTTACTATGAATTTTTTGGAACTTATTATATTTTCCAGTATAAATATTCTTATTATATTACCTCTGTATTTAAATATAAAGGAGAAATTAGCTATTTTGCTTTATAAAGATGAACTAAAAATATTCAACGAAATTTCTTTACTTATCAATATATTAAAATCCATAAAAAACTCTTCTGAAATTAGAAAAAGATTATGGCTATGGCTTTCTAATTTTTTACCCATTTTTAGTCTAACTTTTATTCTTATAAAAGAAGATAAAAAAATAGAGATCATAAATTTTGGAGAAAAAAAGATTTCAAAAAAAGAATTTTTAAAATACAGTATAAATAAGTCAAATATTATAACAAGATTAAATAATGAGACATACTATTATAAATTTAATATTGAAAATGAAAGTGAAATAATTATATTTAGGCTATCAGAAAAAAAAAGAGTTAAAGGACTAATTAATATTCTTACTTTTATTTTTATTTTTTATCAATTATTTTATTTAAATTTTAAATTTTATGAAAAAGAAAAAGAAGAAAAAAAATTAGAAATGGTAAAATCAATAATACCTAAGGTAATACAAAAAATTGATACCTGTAAGAAATTATTCCCGATTTTTATTGAAGAGATAAAAAGTAAAAAAGTAGAGAAAAAAGAATTAATAGCAAAAATAAAAGAAATAACAAAAGGATTAGAGATAAAAAAATGATCCGCAGTATAAGCTATTTCACAATTCCAGCAATATGCACAATTATTATTAATAGCATTATTATTTTTATAGTATTATCAAAAAAAGTAGATATCCACCTTAAAATTAATTTTTCTCTTTATTTACTTGGTATAAGTATATATAGTTTATTAGAAGTTTTATCTCAAAATAGTAAATCTCTTGAATTTATAACCCTAACTATTAAATTAATGGTTCCTACAATGATGTTTACCTCAATTCCTTTTATGATGATATTAATATACCTCATCAATAGAAAAATAAAATCTTACTATTATTTATTGTATTCTGGAATTAGTATTACTATCATACAAATTTTACTCCTTGATTCAAATTTAATAATAGAATCAATTCATCCTATTTATTATGGTTTTTATGGTAAATGGGGTATTTTTACTAAAATAATGGGATATTATTCAATAATCTTTCATTTTGCTGTTATTATTGCTTCTTATTATGCCTACCTGAAAAATAAAAATGATCAATATTTAAAAAAATCATATTTATTTTTTTTAATAACAATAACCGGAATTATGACTGGTTTTATAATTCTTGTAATACTTCAGGCTATATTAGAAAATTATAATTTAGGCATTGCCTTTTTTACAACCCTTCTTTCTCTCTCTGGTATTGCTATTTTTTTTATTATCTATTTTTTTAGGTTTTTTAATATCAATATTTTCTTTCGTATACAATATTTAATTTTCCCTTTTTTATTTATGATTTTTCTTTCAATTTTATATATAACAAACAAAAGTTCCGATATGTTAATAATCAGTGCCATAGCATTTGTTATAACTTTACTTATATATATTATATTGAATCTCTTTTTTAAGAATAAATTTACCAATATAATATTACTAAAACAACAGATATTATTAAAAGAATTTTTAAGATTTCTACCAATATATTTAAAAGAGGACTCTTTTAGTTCTAAAATAAAACTTTTAAGAAATTATCTCTATTTAACATTTTCCAGTGATCTTTTATTTTTTGGTAAAAAGTTTAAAAAGAAAAAAAATATTTATCATGAAAAATCAAGAGAAATAAAAATTTCTGAAAAAATAGAAAATTTTTTCTTAAAAGAAAATATAATTGAATTA
Organism: Spirochaetota bacterium; assembly: GCA_035406685.1. Taxonomy (GTDB): domain Bacteria; phylum Spirochaetota; class GWE2-31-10; order GWE2-31-10; family MWDO01; genus DAONLM01. Next base: position 1,826 of record DAONLM010000090.1, on the reverse strand, counting down.
AATCCATTTTTAGAATACGAACATATAAAATTAATAAGCGAAGATAACTATAACATACTTAAGAAAAACAGAATAAGATTGATTTTTCCATTTTTCCATCACAAAAAAAATTATGGTTTTTTTGCTATTACTGATAAGAATAATGACAAAATTTTTACATATAGTGAAATAATGCATCTTAATTTTATTTTTCTATTAATATCATTATCTCTTGAATCATTAATAAATTTTAAAAAAGATAAAGAAAAAGAGAGTAGAAGAATCAAAAATAAAATTTATTCTTTAATACTACATGATTTAAAAAATTTAACCAATCCATTGTTAATGGCAGTAAGAAATATTGAAAATAATTTTGAAAAAGAGCAATTTCTTTATAGTCTATGCGATCTTTTTTCTACATCTTTAAATAAAATAGAAAATATTGAAAAAAAAATAAATAATTTCAATTTTGATTCGAGTTCTCTAATAAAACCAATGACTCTTATTGAAGAGATAATAAAGACTCGTTATAAAAAAAGGAAGATAGAATATAAATTTAAATATAAAGATATTAGTATCCAATTTTCCGAAGATGAATTTAGACAATTAATAGTAAATCTCATTGATAATGCACTTGAATCCTCATATTCTAAAAATATTGTAGTTAAAATAAATGATTCTCTTATAAATAATAATCTTATTATTACAATAAAAGATAATGGGGATGGCATACCACCAGCATATCTTAAGAATTTTTTATTCAAACCTTTTCACTCTACAAAAGAAAATGGTATGGGTCTTGGGCTCTTTAATTGTAAAGAGATAATGAATAAAAACAATGGAAATATTCATATTAAGAGTGCAGTAAAAAAAGGGACAATTGTAAAATTAAAATTTAACATTCTTCCTTGAATAATATTAATTTAAGCTTCTACTTTAATTCTCTGATCCTCAATAAAATAAAAAGGCTGCCATTTAGACAGCCTTTTTAGAATTACTACTCTTCTTCTTCATTTTCTTCATTCTTATCATTCTCATTATTCTCATTATTGCTTAACCCTTTCTCTAATTTTTCAACTACAGATTCTTTAAGATATTCAACTCTTTCTTCGGCATTCTCTATACCCTCTTCTTCCATAAAATTCTTGATTGATTCAAAATAATCTTCATTTACTTCAACTTCTGCTTTACCATCTTCACTACTCCAAATAGAAAATAACGGGATATACACCGCTTCATCTACATCTGGAATAAATTCTACACCACCCACACTTCTATCTTTTAAAATATCTAAAACAATAAAAAGTGATATTGCTCTTCTTTCATCGTAGAATTCATACGTTACTGAGCCACCTTTCCACCTCTCACTATCTGGATCTACAAAATAATAATACATTGAGCTTTCTTTTAAGTATTTAGTGCACTTTTTCAATTCTTCTATCAACCATTCTTTTTCTGGATACTGTTCTCTCGCAAGCTTAATTAATTCACTTGGATCATAGGGGAGCCATTCTTTTTTAAATTTTCTTCTCATAAAATTCACCTCTTTAAATTAAAAAATATCAAGGTTTATACAAACCTTGTTTAAAAAATCCAATGCCCCTATGATCCTCTAACTAATTAAAATTACTTCTTCCCTCCTTATTTTATTAAATATTATTATTAATATAATAATAAAAATATTAAGAGTCAATATAATTTTTTAGATTAATTATAACCTCGGGTGCAATTTTATTTTTAGGCAAATTTTTTTTAATTTTTTTCTAAAAGTTGTAAAGGATTTTCTCAAAAATTTTGTGATTAATATATAGAAATATTTTTTTTAAGAGGAGGATTAAATATGAAGG
>DAONLM010000089.1:0-11886 GCA_035406685.1 Spirochaetota bacterium | reverse complement strand
AAGATCCATGCTGATCTTAATTTTTTCAGCATGGGTGCTTTACTGAGGAGAATTATCCTACTATTCTTAAAAGAATATAATAAACTTGGTATTACCGGGGTCGAGATGAAGTGTAGTGTAATAACATTAAAGTTATTCTTGAGACTAACAAACATAAAAAAATGGAATAAAAGCAGAGAATTATCCCACTTTTCCGGTAACACCACGCCTTTTTATAAGGCAATCTACAACGATTTCTATCAGGTAGTTGGGTTTGAGACATACTATTAAGTAAAAATTTATTTTAAATTCTACCAAAAAATAAATAAGACTATTACAACTTTTTCTCAAATAAAATTGACCATAGGATAATTCTATCTTTATTATCTGCCTAAAAATAAAATCACACCCTGCTATAATTAAAATCATGGGGAAAAGACTTTCAGATAAAGAGATACAAAATTTAATATATATTCACAAAATTTTAAACAACAAAAGAGATGCGGATAAAGTTAAATGTTTAGTTTTATGGGGTAAAGGTTGGGAATGGGAGAAAATTCAGGAAGCTTTATTAGTTAATGAAAGATATATAAGCGATGTAAAATCAAAATATAAGGAAAAAGGGCAATTAAAGATAGTAAAAACAAAAAAGATAATTTTAACAACTTAAACTTATTATGAAACATTTAATGAATTTAAAAATAAAGTAATAGATTTTTTTGAAAATGAAATAACAACTCAACATCATAAAGATGCTTTAAAAGCATTTATCGGAACTAATTTTCATATAATCGATCCTGGATAACTTACAAATTAAAATTTTGTTGATATATTAACAGATAATGGTGTGGAATTTTGCTATAACTCACTAAAAAGCAAACCAAAGTATAGAGAGCATTTATTTGTCAAGTTATGCAAAGATAATAAAATAGAGCACAGAACAATAAAATTTAAACATTCATGGACTAATGCACAGGTATAAGCAATAAATAAGAAAATAAAAAAAAGTCTTGCCAAAATATATATTTTCCGGACTAATAGATTTAGAGAGCAAATTTATAGAGTATATAAATTACTATAATAGAGAGTCAAAACTAAAATCATTGGGGTATAAATCCCCAAAGGAATACTTATTAGAGAAATATAATATTTAGGTAACCTAGAGTAGTAAAACAAGTTATAACTTGATATAATTATAATATTTTAAAATTGACTTAGAAAAATTTTAGCAAATCAAAATCTAAAAATCTATTATAATTTGAATAGAGAGAATTATTCTTTTATAGAGAATTCTTTTTCAAATACAGATATTCTATTTCTTCCACTTTCTTTAGAATAATATAATGCCGTATCAGCCATTTTGATAAGTGATATAAAATCTTTTGCCTTATTTTTTTCTAAATTCGAAATACCTCCAGATATTGTCAATTTGATAATATTTTCCTCATAAGGTATTTCTAATTTTTGAATTTCTTTATTTATTAGCCAACCAAAAGATAATGCCTCTTCTATCTCTGTTTCTGGTAAAATTACAGTAAATTCTTCTCCACCATATCTGCATGGGATATAGTTGTCTTTACAATTCTCTTTTATTACAGAAGCCACTTTTTTTAATATCATATCCCCTGCCTGATGGCCATAAGTATCATTTATTTTCTTAAAATGATCGATATCAAATATTATTAAAGAAAGAGGTTTATTAAAACTTTTCGCCTTATTATATTCTACTTCTATCATTTTATCAAAGTATCTATGTAAGAATAATCTTGTAAGCCCATCTGTAACAGCCTGTTCATAGAGATTGGCATTCTCAATTCCAATAGCAGCCTGCATTGCCAGTGTTTTAAAAATTTCAAGATCAAAATTGGTAAAACTTGTTCCATCCAGTTTATTCATTGCCTCCATTACACCTATAATTTCGCCATTTACTACAAGAGGAACTGCTATGAGTGATCTTGTTGTATCTTTTGTTTTTTCATCCGCCTTTTTACTGAATCTTACATCTTTTGTCGCATCTTTTATTAATATAGATTGCCCATTTTCCCATACAGTCCCGGCGATCCCTTCTCCCATGGAAAGTCTTATATCAGAAAGAATTGCTTTATCCTCTTCATTTGTTAGAACCTCAAATTTTAATTTATTTGTCTCTGGATCTATCAATAAAATACTACTTTTAGAACATTTCATAAGATATTTTGTCTGATCCAGTATAGATTTTAAGGTCTTCTTTCTATCAAGACTAGAAGCTATAATTGAATTTACTTCTATTAATGTTTTTAGTTTATCAATTATCTCTTCATTTTTTTTAACTCTTTTTTTTAATTTTAAAATATTCAATCTTTGAATTTCTACTTTTGAACAATTAAGATAACAATCTTTTTCTTTGTTTTTCTTTTCTTTTTTCTTTTTTGACATAATAAATTTTAAATCCCTAAACCTTTGCCATTACTAAAAGCTATATTATTCTTTTTTAAAACTTCATATGTTTTTTCTGTGTCATCAACTCTGAAGATCACTATTGCACTATCTTTATTTTTTTCTACTGTGGCATACATATATTCTATATTAATATTATTATCTTCTATCACTTTTAATACTTTATATAAACCACCTGGCCTATCCTCTATTTCTATTGCTATAACATCTGTTACCTGTGCTATAAATTCTTTTTCTTTTAAAACCTTTAAGCATTTCTCATAGTCATCGACAATTAGCCTTAACACCCCAAAATCCTTTGTATCAGCAAGTGATAATGCTCTTATATTGATATTATTATCGGCAAGATATTTTGTAACCTCTGCTAATCTCCCTTTTTTGTTTTCTAAAAAAATAGATATTTGCTTTATATTCATAAATCATACCTCCTTGAAAATATATATATAATTATACTTAAAGAAATTGATTTTGTCAAAAGTTAAATTTAAATTTATACTTATTTTGAAGAAAAATATTAATTAGAGAAGATTTTATTTTTATTCTAAATTATTACATATTTTTAATATATATTTTGGGATTTATAAAAATTTTATTTTCCTTAGGCAGAAATTTTTATCCAGCCCGATTAAATAAATATAAAGTTTGGCGATATTTATGGGGATATCTCCACCCCATTTATTTATACTCCCTCTTTTTTTCTTAATCCTCTCGATCTTATCTTCCAATTTTTTTATCATTTCTTCAAATTCCTTTTCCCCCAATTTTTCCACACTCTGAAAATATGCCTCCATTATCTCTCTTATCAACGTTGCCATACTGAAGGTATTAAGGTGATCATGAATTACCTTTAGTTCATTGTATAATCTTTCCGGTAAAAATACTTTAATCCTATGAGTTGCCATAACTATTGGATAATCTTTTTTTCTTCTTGCCTCTTTAAAATGTTTTTTTTCCAAAAGAGGAATCATCTTTAAAATTATATCTCTTACAAGTGTAGAAATCTTAATATTTTTAATTTCTGCTAAATTTTTGATTTTATCAAAAAGAAAATCCCCTATAACAAAATCAAACTTAATCATAAAAACCTCCTAAATATGTTTTTTAAAAAATTATTTTCTAATTATTAATCACAATATTTTTGAAAATATCCTTTACATATTCTAACTTATTTTACATAAATTTTACTTATTACACAAATTTTATATCTCAATACAATTCCAGATCAAAATTTTGATAATTATTTAAATATTAAATTTTCACAGCAATAACTTATACTAATTCAAAAATATGTAGTAAATTAAAAGTTCTTTAAAGGTATAATTATTTTATTGAAATACTTTACAAAATTTAAAAAAAATTTTAATAACTGTATTAAGAATTTTTAACATTCCATTTGACTAAAATCGGATAAATAAAAATGAAAAATATAACTCGTTATACTAATATATACTTCTGGATTCTTTTTTTACAAAATTTCTTATTCTTTTCAAGTCATGGTGCATTGAAAAATTTATCACCCTATTTAATACAATTGGGTTTATCAAAGACTTTTATTGGTTTTTTTATGAATATTAATGCCATAGGACTCATATTATTTGTTCTTTTTTTAGGGAGATATGTAGAAAATATAAGCAAAAAAATATTAATTTTAATAACATATTCTCTTGAATTTATCTCTTATATTTTTATGTTTTTTTATTCTACAAATATAATATTATTAGTAATATTACGAATAATATCTTCTTTTTCTTATGCAATTGGTTTTACTGTAAATGCAAGCCTTGCTTTTGATTTTATTCCTGTTGAAAAAAGGGTTGGCGGCATTGCATTATTTGGCATTTCTGGTATTATATCAAATCCAATCTCTACTTATCTTGGTGAAAAAGTAATAAAAATATTTTCTTATAAATATCTATTCTTACTTGGTGCTATTTTTGCTTTTTTTGCTATATTTACTACTTTATTTATGAAAGAGAAAAGAAAAAATTATGAAAAAATAGATAACAGTTTACTAAGAGTATTAAAACGAAAAGAGTTATGGATATTTTTTATTTATGGATTTATACTTGGAGGGGCTTTTAGCATTTTTGAGACATTTATCCCACCTTTAAGTTTTGAGAAATTCAATTTTTCGAAACTATCTTTATATTTTATTGCTTATGCTATCACAACAATTTCTTTTAGAATAATATTTTCTAAAAAATTTGATGTTATAGATCCAATTATACTTTTATTTACAGCATTTTCTTCTTTAATAATTGGGGCAATTAATACAGGTTTTTTAGTAAATAAATTTCAATTAATGCTATCTGGCTTTTTATACGGTATTACACATGCCATATTGTATCCTCTTTTAAGCTCTGGAGTAGTAAAGTTAAGTTTAGAGAAAGATAAATATCTTGTAAATAGCACCTTTATTGCCTGCTATATTTCTGGTTGCATAACAATTTCAACTCTTTCTGGAAGGTTAGCGGATTTAACAAAAAAAACAGAATCAGTCTTTTTGGCTTTAACTTTTATTGGGATAATATCTCTTTTTTCCACCCTTTTTATTAAAAACAAAAATTATTTACAGTTTAAAAAGAAAAATTAATTTAAACGATTATATACCTTTTAATTTTTTGTAACAAAATAATGGCTCTTTTATTAAGATACTTCTACTGAATGGCTATAATCCTATTTTCTTGCAACAGATATATTCTATTCCACTGGAGATTTTTTATACTATAAAAGTATTTACTTGTTCTCCATACAGATATCCACCTTATTAGGTAATAATAGTTTTTTAACAAAAAAATATACTCTTTTTATTTTCTTTTAATAATAAAGAAAAAAACTAATTTTTAAAAAGAAAGGAAATATTTTAGTTAATTATGTTGTTTTAAGTTACCCAAAAAATACATGTCCATCATTATCTACATTTAAGATAGTTTTACACTCTGAGCATCTAAATCTTCCTGGTTTAACTGCTTTAAGAGTCTTTTTACATATAGGACATTTAAATATCTTCGGGAAATTACCAGGCTGAACTTGTTCCTCTTTTTTAGTACCCTTTAAAATCTGTTTTGCCTCTTCAAGGCTTGCAGAAATATTAAAGAACTTTGAAAAACCCAATAACTGAAATACCTCAAAAACCTTTGGTTGAAGATAACTTAATACCATATCCCCATTTTTCTGTTTCAATGTCTTAAGAAAAGCGGTAAAAGCACCTATACCAGTGGATGATACATAGTTTAGCTCGCTGCAATTAAATAGTATTTTAATATAGCCATTTTCGATGATTTTGTTTACCTCTCTCTGGAAGTCAGCAGAATTATATGTATCCAGAAAACCTTTTAAATTCATAATTAAAAAAGAAGGATCACTACTATCTTTTTCTAAATAAATTCTTAAAGAATCTTTAATTACTATTACTTCTTCTTGTGCCATATAATCCTCTTACAAATTTTTATTATATATATAATAATAATTCATTTTACATTTATTGTAAATAGTTTTTTTAAAAAAAATTATTTTTTATTTTTCTCAACTTCATATTGAGCAAGACTTAATCTTGCAATAGGAACTCTAAAAGGTGAACATGAGACATAATTCAATCCAATACTTGCACAAAATTTTATTGTCTCTGGATCTCCCCCATGCTCACCACATATTCCTAATTTAAGTTCTGGTCTTGTCTTTCTCCCTTTCTCTATGGCTATTTTCATCAACTCCCCAACTCCCTCTTTATCAAGAGATTGAAATGGGTCATGAGTAAAAATAGCACTCTTTTTTTCGTCTATATAATCTGGTAAAAATCTACCAGCATCATCTCTTGACATTGCCATTGTCATTTGTGTTAAATCATTTGTTCCAAAAGAGAAAAATTCTGCTCTTTCCGCAATTTTATCTGCTAAAAGGGCTGCTCTTGGAACTTCTATCATTGTTCCAACCATATATTTTATATTAGTATTACTATTTTTTATAATTTCATCACATATATATCGAATCTTTTCCTCTAAAATATTAAATTCTTTTTTATCAATTATTAAAGGTATCATTATCTCTGGATAAACCTCAATTCCTTCCTTTGCACACTGAACAGCTGCCTCCATAATAGCTTTTGTCTGCATCTCAAGAATTTCTGGATAAGTTATGCATAATCTACAACCTCTATGACCAAGCATTGGGTTTGCCTCTTTTAGTTGCTCAACCCTATGTCTTACCTTTTCAAAAGGAACACCTAAAATTTTAGCAAGTTCTTTCTGATTTTCTTCATCATGAGGGACAAATTCATGCAAAGGTGGATCGATCAATCTTATTGTTACTGGTTTACCTTTCATTACTTTTAAAATTTCATAAAAGTCCTTTTTCTGGAAAGGTAATAATTTATCCAGTGCCTTTTTTCTATGCTCTGTTGTATCAGCTATAATCATCTCCTGTATTGCAAGTCTTCTCTCTTCTGTATCAAAAAACATATGCTCAGTTCTACAAAGACCTATCCCCTCTGCACCAAATTTTAAAGCATTCTCTGCATCATAAGGTGTATCTGCATTTGTTCTGACTTTTAGTTTTCTTATCTCATCACACCATTTCATTATTGTATAGTAACTTTCTGGTGGTTCTGGTTTTATCAATCTTAAAGATGTTAAATAGACATCTCCTGTTGTTCCATTAAGAGTAATCTCATCCCCTTTTTTAATTACCTTATCTTTTACTTTCATTAAATTTTTATCATAATCTATATCTAATTCCTCACAGCCAACTATACAGCATTTACCCCATCCTCTTGCGACAACAGCAGCATGAGATGTTTTACCTCCAGTAGCAGTTAATATTCCTTTTGCTGCATGCATTCCACCGACATCCTCTGGACTTGTCTCTTTTCTTACAAGTATTACATTTTCTCCTTTTGATGCAAGTTCTTCTGCATCTTTTGCACTAAAAACAACCTTACCATTTGCAGCTCCCGGAACTGCTCCAATTCCAGAAACAAGATAGTTCTTTTTTAAAGAATCTTTTTGATTTGGATCTATTATTGGATAGAATATTCCTTCTATATCTTTATCTTTTATTCTTAATATGGCCTCTTCTTTTGTGATTAATCCTTCATTTACCATATCGACTGCTATCTTAAATGCAGCAAATGGGGATCTTTTTCCAGTCCTACACTGTAACATATAGAGTTTTCCCTCTTCAACAGTAAACTCAAGATCCTGCATATCTTTATAATGAGATTCAAGCAATTTTCTAACATCTACGAGTTGTTTATATGCAACCGGATCAAGTTTTTCTAATTCTGCTAACTTTATAGGTGTTCTAATTCCAGCAACAACATCTTCTCCCTGAGCATTTTTAAGATAATCACCGTAAAAAATATTTTCACCAGTATTTGGTTCTCTTGTGAAGCATACCCCGGTCCCGCTATTATCCCCTTTGTTGCCAAATACCATCTGCATTACTGTTACTGCTGTTCCTTTTATACCTTTTATATTTTCTACTTTTCTATAAGTTACAGCCTTTTCTGCCATCCATGAATTAAAGACAGCATCTATTGCATGCCAGAGTTATTCAATAGGATCCTGTGGAAAATCAGATCCGATATGTTCTTTGTATATTTTTTTTAATCTTTCAACAAGTATTTTTAATTCCTCTTCATTAACATCCGTATCTTCTACTTTTTTACTTTTATCTATATTTAATCTTTTTTTTGTAAATTCTTCTTTTATCTCTGTAAAGGCATTCTCAAATAATTCTCTTTCGATTCCCATTGCTGTTGAGCCAAACATTGTTATAAATCTTCTATAGGCATCATAAGCGAATCTCGGATTACCAGTTTTTTTAACAAGCCCTTCTACAGATTTATCATTTAGGCCTAAATTAAGAATTGTCTCCATCATACCCGGCATTGAAACAGGAGCACCAGATCTTACAGATACTAAGAGGGGATCATTTGGATCTCCTAATTTCTTTCCTGTAACCTCTTCTAATTTTTTTAGATTTTCTAAAACCTGTTTTTTTACTTCTTCCGGATATTGTTTATTATTTTTGTAATAAATTTCACAAACTTCTGTTGTTATGGTAAAACCTGCTGGCACCGGTAAGCCTATATTTGTCATTTCAGCAAGACCTGCTCCTTTGCCACCTAAAAGGTCTTTCATTTTACCATTACCTTCTGCTTTTTTATTTCCAAAAAAATATACAAATTTGTTATCCATAAGTTAACCCCTCTTTTTATAAAAAGATTCTCTTTTATTATATAAAATTAAAAGACAAATGTCAATTTTTTTATATCGATGAAAGTAAATTCATTTATTTTTTATAACTATCTTTTATATAACTCTGTTATAGAATTATCCTTCTAAAAATATAAAAATAAAGAGAAAAATTTTTTAGTAATAGTTGCTATTTTAATAACGATTAGCTCTATTATAAATACAGATATCCCCCTTTAATAAAATAAGTTATAAGCTCTTAAAATAATTTATCGTTCTTTTTATACCCTCTTCAAGCCCTATAAGATCTATTTTTATTTCATCTTTTATTCTTGTAACATCAGCATAGGAATATTTTACATCTCCTGGTCTCGGCAAATCGTATTTTACCACTGAAGAAGAATTTGTTAATTTTTTTATCAATAATACAAGATTATTTATTGTTATATATTTACCATATCCAATATTATATATTCCATTACCACTATCAGAGAGTCTTATCAAATAATTAACAAGATCTTTAACATAAATAAAATCCCTTGTCTGTTTCCCATCTCCAAATATTGTTATCTCGTTGTTATTAAGTGCTCTTGATATAAAGATAGGCATTGCGGCTGCATAAGTAGAATTTGGGTTCTGTCTTTCTCCAAAAACATTAAAAAATCTTGTAATTACACCTTTAATGCCATATTCTTTTGAATACATTTTTACATAATATTCTCCAGAAAGTTTACTTATAGCATAAGGGGAAACCGGCGATAAAGGCATATCAACTTTTTTAGGGCATTCCGGGCTATTGCCATAAACAGCAGCGGATGAAGCAAAGACTATATTCTTTATATTATTACTAATCATGGCATTTAAAACATTGATTGTCCCATGAGTATTTACCTTTTCTGTAAAAATTGGATCCTTCATGCTCTCTGCAACACTTATTTCAGCAGCAAGATGAAATACCTTTGTGCAGCCTTTCATTGCTTTTTTTAAAGAGTCATAATTAAGAATATCATCTTTTATAAAAGTAACATTTTTAAAATTTTTAATATTATCAATAAAGCCAGATTTAAGATTATCGTAAACAATAATCTCATTCTCTTTATAGAGTTCTTCTACAAGATGTGACCCAATAAATCCAGCTCCACCAGTTATAAATATCTTTTCCATTTTTTATCCTTGTTCTATAATTTTTTTATATTTTTCATAATCATAAAGTATCTTTTTTTTTGAATTTATAAAATCTCTTAATATGTTTGCACTTGCTATACTATCAACAATATTTTTTTTATTTTTATTTTTTACTCTTATCTGTGCCATTGTACTATACGCCTCTTTTGTAGAAAAACTCTCATCCTGTTCAAAAAAAGAGATCTTTAAGTTCTCTTTATTAAGAAAATCAATTAACCCATTCATAAATTTTATTACTTTTTTTGCTGAAAATCCTATTTTATTCTCACTATTTGATGGGATTCCAATTACAATTGAGATAACATCTTTTTCTCTGCATATCTTTGCAATATTCAGAAAAATCTCGCTATCATTTTTTAGAGTCTGAAAAGGTGATGCTATTATATTCAAAGGATCTGTTAATGACAATCCAATCCTTTTATCGCCATAATCTATTGCCATTATTCTTGACATTTATTTTAATCCATATTTTTCTGAAATTTATAAATCAGGAGGTAAAACTTTAACTGCTCTTCTAAATTCATTCTTATTGCCATTGTAATCTTCTACTATAATATTAAAGCCAACTACTCCGGGTAAAGAGGTAAAATCCATAAGGTAATAGTCAAAATTTATCCCATTCTGATATATGTCCTGAAATTTATAATCATTTGTGCTTACATAATAGTCATTGTTTATCTTTCTAAAATAATCAAAAATAAGAATAGTTGCTTCTTTGCCACCAATTAATACATAAATTTTATATGGAGTTATCATATTTTGTTGGGAGTTTATCCTATCCATTGTCTTTATAAAAAGTTTTCCGCCCCTTTTTATCTTATTATCTTTAAATAGTGAAATTTTTTCTCGGTTAGTTGTGATAAAATATACATCCTCAATAATTGGTGGTATTTTATCTCTATCTTTTATTTTTATAAATTTCAATGGATTTATAAGAATATTTTTTTGCATATCTTCTATCTCTAAATGAAGATGAGGACCAGTCGAATGTCCTGTATTGCCAACATTTGCTATCTTTTCATTCTTTTTATATTTCTCTTTTTTGATATCAAGACTATTCTCTTTTAAATGAGAATATGTTATTCTATATTTATTATCTTCTGATTGAATAACAGCAAAATTTCCAAGTCCATAAGATATCCCTCTAAATTTTTTAGTGTTGTAGAATATAAGCCTTCCATCAGTAATAGAATATATCTCTTCATTTTCATTAGAAGCAAGATCAATACCAGTATGAAAATGATCATTCCTTGTGTCTCCAAATGAAGAACTTATTATATAATTTTTAATAATATCCTCTCTATCAGAAGTCATTTCTTGAGAATAGAGAACAAGAAAAGATAGAAGAAAAGTAAAAGTAAATAATTTTTTCATAGGATATACTTATACTCAAAATTTTTGAATCTGTCAAAAATTTTTAATTATTATTTTATATAAAAAAGATTTTATTTTTTAAAAATTAAAGGAGTAGATTTATCCTAAGATAGATTTAAAGAGAAAATAATAAAAATATAAAACTAGGAGATAAATTTTAATTTTTATAAGAATTTTATCTCTTTCAGGCAAAATTTTAAGTTGAATTTGAGTAAAAAGTAGTCGTTAGAGTCAGTAGAGCATGGGATATCTTGGGACATCTCCTTCACCACACAAGCCTTTCTTTCTTTTAACCCCTCTATATCATTTTTTATTTCTTGTATCATCTTCATAAATTTCTCTTCCCCATAAGTTTCAATGCCTGCAAAATATATTTCAAGCAACTCTCTAATAAGAGTTGCTATGCTAAATGAATTCAACTGATCATGCACAAGTTTCAACTCATTATATACCTCCTCTGGTAAAAACACTCTTATTTTTTCAGAGGCATTTATAAATTTATAGTCCTTCTTTCGCCTCTTTTCATAAAGGTGTTTTTTCCTTAAAATCGGAATCATCAATAAAATTATTTCCCTAACAATAACTGAAAGATCTTTATTTTTCTTTTCTTTCAAATATTTAATTTTATCAAATAGAGATTTATTCAATACAAAATCAAATTCTTTCATATTTAATCCTCCTCTTAAAAAAAATATTTCTATATATTAATCACAAAATT
>DAONLM010000088.1:0-11901 GCA_035406685.1 Spirochaetota bacterium | reverse complement strand
TAAAAAAATATTTTCTATATATTAATCACAAAATTTTTAATAAAATCCTTTACAACTTTTAGAAAAAAAATTAAAAAATTTTTCCTAAAAATAAAATCGCACCCCGCTAATTCTTTTAATATTACTATCATTGACAAGATTTAAAAAAAAATTTATATTGAAACACAAAAGAGAGACTTCTCTTTTCATTTCTAAACAAAAGGATTTTTTTCTAAAAAAGATGAAAAAAATAGTTTTTTTTTGTATAATTCTGCTTTTAGCTATTCTTTCTTCATGCCAAAAAGCTAACAATGACTCAAAAAATGGCAATTTAATAAATGATTCAATAAAAAATATCAATATTTCAAATAAGACAAACCAGATTAAATTAATTTTCCCATATTCAAAGTTAGAGTTTTTTTTCGGAAAAAATTTTATACCTGTTTTCAATAAGGTTATAAATGCTGATAGTGATTTAAATGAAGAATATATTATTGCATATAAGAAAGATGAGGAATCTAATGTAACTGTTGTTTTATTTGATATAGCAAAAGGGGATATTTTAAAGATAAAATTTATTTATGATAGCAATATATTTTATTCATCCAATTTCTCATTACATGCCGGGAATCTTTTTTATGAAAAGGATATGTGTTTGGTCATTGAAGGTAAATCAAAAGATAATAAAAATATTCTTGTTATAATAAAATATGAAAATGAAAATTATAATATTGTTCAGGAATTCACAGGAGATTACTCAGTAACTATTAATTATAAAGAAATAGAAACAGATAAATCGAAATATTTTATTATAAATAATATTGTCACAATAAACAGCAGTTTTAGCTCGACAAACACAAATATTCAAAAAAAAGAAATTTATGAATGGGATTATAATTCTTCTACTTTTAAAATTGTTCAAACAGAAGAATTTACTATAAATAATAACATATTGAATTCTACTATATATTACTCTGAAGAAAAATATTTTAATTATATTTTAGGCTTCTGGTATCCACTCGATTATCAAACCATGATAGAAAAAAATAAAATTAGCGAAGATCTTCTAAATGAGGAAAATATTCAATTTCTATTCTTTTCAGATAATCCATTAGAAGTAAACATAAAGCATGGTGATTATATAGATAAATATAGCATTTTCAAAATATCACGAATCTGGGATCAGCAGAGACCCGGATTAAGGTTATTTCTTACTGAATTTTCTAAACCTAACAACAATTATATAAAATTTATGGATGTATATTTAATGAATGATAAATCTTTAAAAGTAAGCGGGCCTGAGACTTTTTTTATAGCGGATTTTGTAAGACTTGCAAAACCATTTTTAGAATATGTAAATGAAAAAAAAGAGGAAATTAATAAAAAAAGAAGTGTCGAAATATTTGATTTTTTACAAGGGGAATTTGTTGGTAATGGATATATACTTAATATAAAAGAGTATTCTTACAAGTTACAGAAGGATGGACATATTACAGAAGGATATTATAAAATTTTATTTAATAAGAATTATAGTATTATAAGTTTTGTGGAAGATAATTCGTTAAAAGAAAATATTAAATTAAAGGATCACCCATTAATAAATCAGAATTATGTTATTAATATTTTAAAAGAGGAGAACTATTTTGTTTTATTACCTGTAAAATTAAATTTAAATGATTTTAGTATAAGTGAGGTTTCATCAATAGTATTTAAAAAATATTTAAAATAATTATTTATACAAAAAGGAGATATTTTCTTAAATATTGTATTTTTAAGAAGTAATTTTTTTTTAAAGAAAAAAGGAGTTTTTATATGAAAAGAATTTTTAATTTTAGTGCAGGACCTGCTATATTGCCTTTACAGGCGTTAGAAAAGGCAGCAAGTGAGCTTGTTAATTTTAATAATAGTGGAATGTCTATAATGGAGGTATCTCACAGAACACCATTATATGAAAATGTTCATAATGAAACACTTCAACTAATAAGAGAAATTTTGTCTGTTCCGGCAGAGTATGATATTTTACTACTGCAAGGTGGAGCCTCAAGTCAATTTTTTATGGTTCCTATGAATCTCATTAAAGATAATATGATTGCTGATTATGTTATAAGTGGTTCATGGTCAGAAAAGGCTATAAAAGAGGCTAAAATCTTGGGTAAAAAGGTAAACATAGCAGCAACTTCAAAGGAGACAAATTTTGATAGAGTGCCCTCTACTTTTAATTTTACAAAAGATGCCTGCTATGTTCATATTACTTCTAATGAGACAATTCAAGGAGTTCAATATAAAAAATTTCCAGATACCAATGGTGTTCCTATTATAATAGATGCGTCGAGTGATATATTTTCTTATGAAATTGACTGGAAAAATATAGGTTTAATATATGCTGGTGCTCAAAAAAATGCAGGACCTGCTGGTGTTACAATTGTTATTATAAGAAAAGATTTATATGAAAGAGAGAGCGATAATATACCAACAATGTTAAGATATTCTACTCATGCAAAAGAAAACTCTCTTTATAATACCCCACCAGTATTTTCAATATATATGGTTAATTTGACATTAAAATGGCTTAAATCAATTGGCGGAATTCCAGGCATTAAAAAGATCAATGAGGAGAAAGCCAAATTAATATACGATGTAATAGATCAGAGTAATGGTTTTTATAAAGGCCATGCTGTAAAAGAGAATAGATCTACTATGAATGTAACATTTACTCTTAAAAACCCAGAATTAGAATCTAAATTTATCAAAGAATCAGAGGCAAAGAATATGGTTGGACTTAAAGGGCATAGATCAGTTGGAGGAATGAGAGCTTCAATCTATAATGCTATGCCAATAGAAGGTTGTAAACTACTTGCTGATTTTATGAGAGATTTTATAAAAAATAATGCGTAACATTATTAAACAATAAAAAAAGTAAGGGATATTCAATGTGGATATCCCTTTTCTTTTTTTAAACTTTTTTAAAGAATTCTATAAAGAACTAATTTAGTTTAAAATTCTACCTTGAATAACGAGAAAAAAATCTGTAAAAATTAAAATTTGCCTAATTTTTTTAATTTCAGCATATTAAATATACAAAATAATAACTACTAACAAAAATAATTTATTTTATTAAATATAAATCTAAAACATTTCTTTAAAGATCTGTTTTAAATTCCAAATTGCAAAATTTTATTTAATATATAAGAAGCTTTTGCTCTATGGGATATTCTATTTTTCTCCTCTGCTGATAACTCAGCCATGGTCTTATTAAGTTCTGGAAGATAAAAAATAGGATCATAGCCAAAACCATTTGTCCCCTTAGGCTCAAAGGTAATCTCTCCTTTTACCTCTTCCTGAATTACATAAATTCTATTTGGATTTATATACAATGAAAGAGCACAAACAAAACTTGCATTATGTTTTCTATTTCTATCAAGTTTTGTAAGGAGTAATTCATATCTCTCTTTATCTGTTAAATTTTTACCACCAAATCGAGCAGATAAAACCCCGGGCTCATAATTTAAACTCTCTACACATAGACCTGAGTCATCGGCAAGGACTGGCATTTTTACACTTTCATAAATTTTTTTGCATTTTATTAAAGAATTTTCAATAAAAGTGGTACCAGTTTCTTCTATCTCCTCATTAAAACCAATATCTAAAAGAGATAAAATTTCCAATGACTCTTTGAATATATTTTTAAATTCTAAAAGTTTATGTTTATTCTTTGTTGCTAAGACTACTCTCATTTCTTATTTATATCATAGTTAAATATTTTTTTAATCTCATTATCAAAGAATTCTTTTAATTCGTTTATATTTTTTATCAATAACACAGGCTCAACGAGTCTATTTATATCATTTTCACCAATAGTAACATTATAAATCTTATCAATAAGTTCCACCTTTGAATCTCCCTCTTTTATTTCTATTTTTACCCTCTCCTTTACAACATGCCTTCCTCTACAAAGATCAAGATATACTCTTGCAACCAGATAATCTTTTATATTTTCTTTAATTTGATCCTTATTATTTAAAAGATTCAAAACAAGCATCCTTGTCAAATGATTCCCTTCATTGAGAAAATTCATTTTAAGGCTCTTATCAAGATTCTCAAGAGCTAATTTAAGTAACTCTACGCTTTTCTTTAAATCCTCAATATTTTGTAATGCCTTATATTTTCTTAGTAAAAAGTCATATCTTGTTATATAAAGCTGCATATATTTAGAATATACATCCTGATAACCCGGTATTATTGAGTTTAACATATTAAGATCTTTGACTACCTCATTAAAAAGATTTTCCTCCTCTTGAAAGAAAGAGCCACTCTTATAATTCCCCTGTTTTAAAAATTCTTGATACACATTAAAATCAAATAGATACTTCTGTGTCCAGGCATAAGGATTGCCAGGCATAATTGTTACTGCTTTATTAATATAGTAATTTACCTCCTGCTGATACTTGCCATCATAACTCTTTCTTATATTATATTCTGCTCTAAATACTGGCATTATTAAAAAGAAACCAATAATTGTAAATAGTAAAAAAATAGCAAGGACAATATACAATTGGTTAGTATTAAGAGGCTTTTCTAAAAATTCTGGCAATTTAACTGTTTTTTTCTCTTCTATTGGTTTAATAAGGGCTTTTTCTCTTATAGAAATTAAAAAAACACCCATCCCCAGAATAGAAAAATAAGCAGTCATTGAGACACTCATTCTTAATGTTAAACTAAATATCTCATTTATAAGAACAGCAAAAACTCCAGCAGCAATACTCAAAGATAGAACTCTATAAGTAACATTATATTTATCAGAGGCAAAATTTTTAAACATATTAACAAATATAAAAAGAACAAGAATAGAGAAAAATATTATACCAAAAAGTCCAGCCTCACCCAGAATTTCAAAATACTCTCCATGGGCATGTTTAAATGAATTTGAATCTGAATATATATAAAAAAGATTATTCATATATTTAAAAGACGAAGCATAAACAGATCCAAGTCCTGCCCCAAATATTGGATGATCCTTAAATAAACCAAGGCCACCAGACCATCCATTCATTCTATCATTTATAAAAAATTCTGGATTTGCTATTGTAGCAACAAGCCTTGGCACAAGTTTATTTACAAATGGTGGTGGATATTTTAATAGAATTATAGGTAAGGCAATAAATAGAAATATTAACAAAACTATCATGCCTATTTTCACTGGAAGTTTAATCTTTGGAAGCATTAAAAACAAACCAGGAATAAATACAATAAAAATTGCTAAATAAATACCTAAAAGAGAAGCTCTTGATTGAGATAAGAGTAAAGGGAGAGCCCCAAGGAGTACTATTACAGCATTCAATATAGAAAACCAATTTTCATAAATTTTTTTCTTAGCATCATACCATATTATGACTGATGCTATTGATAAAGGGAAAAGAGCTATATAATATGCGGCAAAATATGTTGTATTTCCAAAAGAAAAGTTTGGCCTATATGAACCAAAATTAAAACCAGATTTTATCAATTCGATTAAAGACCATACAAAGAGAATCAATATAAATATGTTTACAAAAATAGTTGCTATTTTAAAATCCTCAAGATTCTCTAAATATAAAAATAACAATGCCGCAAACACAATAATAAGAATATAATTACCAAAATGGTATTCTCTATCATAACAGATCTCTTTTGAAAAAAATGTCACAATATACTGGATCAAGATATATAAAAAATATGTAATAAAGTATAAAAAATTCTTTGGTTTTTTATCAAATGTTCTTTTTTCATTAAAAATATATATGAAAAAAATAATAATAAGGGAAATATTAAATATAGAAATCATAAATGTCTTAAATACCTTCTGATGAAGGGTGATATCCCCTGCTATTAAACCTATTGATAATAAAAAGACAAAAGGTATTACTGAAATAGAAATTTTTTTAATTATATCCTTTTGTAGATTCATTTTTTTATCCTTATTTTAAATTTTAATATTTTTATTTAATTGTCTCTTTTATTGCTTCTAAAAGTTCTGAAATCTGAAAAGGCTTTGGAATGAGTTTCTTTATGCCAGATTCAGTCATTAATAAAAATTGTGTATTTTCTGCACCAGGATGGGCAGTAAGAATAATGGCTGGTGGCACCCTATCCTCTAATCCCTCCTGTGACAATTTTACCTTCATAGATGTGTATAATTCCTGTCCTGTTGCCTTTGGCATCATCATATCCAGTATTATCAAATCTATTTTTTGTTTCTTAATAATTTCTATAGCCTCTTCACCTCCATCTGAAAGAATTGCTTTATATCCTTCGGAGGTAAGAATATCATATAAAAGATTTTGAATGTTCTCCTCATCGTCTATTACCAGTATATTTTTCATAGGGATCTCCTTATTTTTTTATATATAAATATTTATATATAATTTTTTTTAGTTTGTCAAAAAATTTATTTACCTATAAGATTTTTTTTGTTAATATACTACGATTAATTATTATCAATAAAATTATATAAGGGACCTTTTTGTGGAAAAGAAAATCGATTTTGAACAGGCATTAAAAAAACTTGAAGAAATTACGGAAAAATTGGAAAAAGGTAATTTAACACTTGATGAATCTCTTAAATTTTTTGAAGAAGGAATAAGGCTTAGCAGATTTTGTGAAAAAAAACTTTCTGATGTTGAAAACAGGATAAAAATCCTTCAATCCACTGATATTCCAGAAGAAGAGGCAAAAGAAGAAATTAAAGAAGAGAAAAATCAAGATAAAGAAGAAAAAAAAGAAAAAAAGAAGAAAAAAGATATTGAAGAGATTCAAGAGGGGATATTGCCATTTTAAAAAGAATTTTTATAAAGGATGCCTGTAAATATAAAGAATTTTTTCTCTATGGCAGAGTTTATAATTTAAATAATAACATTTTAACACTTATAGATATATCTGGCAGTGTTGATATTTTCATCGAGAAAGAAAATGAAATCAGAGAGGGGGATATCATATCTGTTAGATGTATAAGAAATGATGACAAAATATATGGAAAAGAGATAAAAATTCTTACAAAATCAATATTAAATCCAGTAAAAGACAAAAACTCTCTTTTTTTTAAATTTAACAATGCAAAAATTGATATGCTAAAAATTCTTAAAAATAGAACTCTATTTTTAAACAAAACAAAAGAATTTTTTTATAAGAATGATTTTTTAGAAATAGAAACTCCAACACTTGTTGAATCCCCTGGTGTAGAGGATCATCTTGAGCCATTCAAGACAAAATATTTTGATTATAATGGGAAAAGTAAAACTTTTTATCTTCCAACATCACCAGAATTTTCTCTTAAAGAGGCTCTTACATCAGGTATTGAAAAAGTTTTTGAGATTGCAAAGGTGTTTAGAAATTATGGAGAAAATTCTATTCTACATAAGCCAGAATTTTTAATGCTTGAATGGTATAGAGCATACAGTAATTATGAAGTCATAATGGATGATATATTAAATCTATTAAAATTTTTATCAGAATCTCTTTATAAAAAAAATGTACTTATTTATAAAAATAGGGAGTGTAGACTTGATTCTATAAAAAAAATTAAAGTGAAAGATCTTTTCGCAGAATATAGCATAAACCTGGATAATTATTCTTTAAATGAAGAATCTTTTAAAAAAGAGATTACAAATTTTTTAAAAATAGACAATAATAGTCTTTCAAAAGAGGATATGTTTTTTAAATTTTTTCTTAATTTTATTGAGCCTAAACTTGGATTTGAAAATCCAGTAATTGTTTATGAGTATCCTTATGAAATGGCAAAATTATCAGAATTGTGCGACAATTCTTGTTATGGCAAAAGATTTGAACTCTATCTTTTTGGAATAGAGATAGCAAATGGCTATCAGGAATTAACAGATTACAAGAGACAAAAAGAAAATTTCTTAAAAACAATAACAAATAGAAAACTAAACAGAGCAAAAGAAAAACTAACATTGCCAAAAAGATTTTTAAATAGTCTTAAGTACGGACTTCCGCCAAGTTCTGGGGTTGCCCTTGGTGTTGAAAGATTATTTATGATATTTGAAAATTTAGAAGATATACATTATACCTCTCTATTTTAAAACAACTAAGAACTACTTTTTTACCTTTGCACTTATTTTATTATATTTTTCGATTAATCTATCTTTGTATTCTTTATATATAAAGGCAAGATCTTTGTAAGTCTCCAAAAAGGTATTTCCAACTGAAATAATATCCTCTTCATACGGTAGTTCAAATCTATCTGCTACTGATGTTAATTTTAAAAATTCGAGACGATACTTAATATAAAATTCCTTTCTTTTTAGTAATTCAAATATTTTTGAATTATCGATCTTTCTGTAAGCATCCATACATACTCTTGTATCAATTATTAATTTTGAAGAGAGATTATTTTCAATATTTACCTTTATTAAGTCGTTTATCAATTTAAAAAAGGAATCAATATCCTCAGAGGGCAGAGACTTATTTACATAGTTGGCCTTTATTTTAAAATCAATATCTGGATGTTTTTTTAAAAATTTTTTAAAATCATCTTCATCAACATAACATTCTAAATATAATAATATCTGGAGTTGTTTTAAAATTTCTATAAATTTGTCCAGAACAAGTTGTATCCATTTCGTAGGGCAGTAGGTATCATCATAATTTGTTTTATAAAAATCAACTCCAGCTTTCCACTTTTCATATTTTTCCCAATCAAATTTTATACCACTATTATTTATGAATCTTTTAAACCAATTTACATCATTATTTAAAAAAGCATTAATCTGCTCTATTACTCTTATTAATGGATAATATTTTGGAGCATTTTGAACTATTTCATCAACTGGAATATGTTTAAATTTTTCAAAGAGACTTTCTTTAGATCTAAAAAAAGTTTCTATTTTATTATAGTTCTTTTTTAGAGTCTCTTTTCTTTCCTCTAATTCTTTTAACTTCTTTTCATAAGAAATACTTACATTATCTATTTTTTCTTCACTCATACTTATAACTTATACTACAATAAAATGAGTTTTTAATTTAAAATTTTACAAAAAACAACAAATGACACATTCTTAGATTTATTCTTTATCTGAATTAGAATCTTCTTTTTTCTCCTTTTTTTCCTTAGCCTTTTTTAACATAGCCTCTATTGCTGACATAAGATTCTTTGTTCCTTCCTGTGTTACATATATACCAGCCTCTCCTAAATTTTTTAAAGCATCTAAGATAGAGGCACCAGCATGTTTTAATAAATTATTATCCTCTTTTGAAGATTCTTTAATACCTTCAACAACACCTGCACCTGCTGCTTTTAAAAATTCAAAAGAATCTTTTCCCAGATCTTTTAATGTTTTTGCAAATTCTTTAAAAAGTTCGCCAGAGTTCTTTTTTATATCATCCCTCTTATCTTTTGACTTATCAATAACCTCTTTTGTAATATTTTTTATTATCTCCTGAATATCAGTAAGGCTATCTTTGCCACTCTTAAAAGCATTATCTAATTTTTCTTTAATTTTTTCATCCATAATAAACTCCTTTTTCTTTATTTTAATATATAAAAAATAGTGATTAATATCAACTAATTTTTTTAAAATTTAACAAAAATAAGAAAAAAAATCAAGAGATATTTTCTAAAATATAATATTGTGTGATGCCAAAAATAAAAAAATAAACATATCTCAAAAAAAGAAAAGAAAATGTCAGATTATCATCCCGACAAAAAAATTTCTTTTAAAAGAGATGATAATTAATATTAAAGAAACATAAAGATAAAAAATTATAGAGGATATACCTTTTTTAGAAATATAATATAAGGATGTTGACTTTACTTTTTTTCTTTTTCGCTTTCCTCTGTCTTAATATAATTTTTCAACAACACATTCATATTTAATATTTTTTTATATATATCTAAAAGATCTGCTTTTATGTTACTATTAGGAAAATCCCATTTTATTTTATGAAAATTTATTATCATTTTTGGATTCTTTAACGAGAAATCTTCTATTAATGCCTTTATTAAATTTGCTGCAAGATTTAAAATATTTATCCCTTCTATTAAAATTTGAGAAGCATTGGAGTCTATCTTTTCTATCAATTTAACAAGTAGCATCTTTGCCTTAGAATCATGTTTTACAGCAAGCATTAATCTTTTTAATTCTTTCCCATAAACTTCATCTTCGCCACATTTGTTATCAAAATCAATTACCTTATCAGAAAGAATATTAAATTTTTCTAATAAAGAGGAATATTCAGAAGAATGAATATTTGTATCCCATGTTCCCTTTATAATCAATTGATCTATTCTTGCTTTAATATCCCCTTTTCCTATATCAAGCAAAAATGCTTTAAGATAATTCATTGGTTCAATGTATTTAAAAGTATTTTGAATCCCTTTTGATTTTAAAGCCTCGTCTAACTTTTGAGTATAATTTTTAAGTCTTATAATAATTGTTGTTTTAAATATTTCTACTAAAAGTTTATTAAGTTTTTCTTTATTATGAAGTTTAATTGTCTCCTGAACTATTTTTTGAATTTCTATCTGAAAACCACTTATATAATCTTGAACAATTTTAGCCTTTGAATGAAAATCCTTTGGGCTAAAAAAAGGATCTTTTGATATAAGCTGAATAATCTTTGTAAGATAATCATCTTTTTTTATTACTTTTAAAAGACTAATCAATTTCTTTAAAAGATCCACCAATGTTTTGTCTTCATATACCATAGAGACATAATTATAGACATACTTCCAATCACTATTAAGATTTAAGGTAAAAATGTTATCATTAATTGAAATTAGATCCTCTAAAACATATTTGCCTTCCAGTGGTTCAAAATTTGGCTTATAATTAAAATTTGTCTCTGTTATATTTGAATCCATTTTATGCAATAGAGAGTACCAATCAAAATTTATTATATTAGAAAGATCAACAATCTGATTATAAGTAGTATTAATAATCTTTACTATTTCAGAATCAAATGATTTTACAAAACTATTAAGAATAGACTTGATCTCTTCTATTGCCTTATGTAGATCATTGCTATTTCTTATTAAATCTTCTATATATTCTTTTTCTAATTTTTCTTTAAGACTCTTCTGTTTTTCGGTTAATAAAGAATCAAAAAGAATTATTTTAATTGTATTGGAATGATTCTTAACATCAAAAAATTTTGAAAAATTCTGGCATATTCTAAATATCTCGTAAAAATAATTTCCAAAGCCAGGTAAAATTAAATCTTTTTTAGGATTATAAAATTTATATTTTAACTGTGTTAAATGACGTGCAATTTCTTTTAGTTTTCTCTTTCTTATACGATCTTCACTTGTGGAGCCAGTTAAAAAATCTATTATTTTTGTAATAAAATCTACATTAGAAAATGATTGAGAAGATGTAGTTGACTTATTATTATTATTTTCTACTTTATTTTCATCAGACATTTATAACCCCATTTTTTAAAAAAGTATAACAAATTGACTTTTTTTTGTCAAAAAAAATAATTTTTTTTAAACAAAATAAAGAGAATTGTCCTACTTTAAAAATAATTTAACATCACTTTATAGATTATATAGAAAAAATATTTTAAATCGTAAATAGTAATTTTTACCTCATATCAAAAATTCCAGTAATAGAGGTAATCTATCAAGAAATTCAAAATTTTTATTCTTAAAATAAAAAATACCACAGAAAATATAATTTTCTAATGCTTCCTGAATGTTATTCTTCTTTAAATTTTCGTTTATCCTCTTAAAACTTCTCACAAAATCCTCAATTTTTTCTATTACTTCACTCTTAAATCTATCAAACCACACCTTTCCTCTTATTTTTAACTTTTTGTTGTATCTAACGGCAAATGTACCCAGTAACCACTGCATTATTTTTGATAGATTTTCCCCTCTTTTGGGTCTTATAATAAAATGACAATGTGTATAGACAAATACAAAATTTA
>DAONLM010000087.1:0-11939 GCA_035406685.1 Spirochaetota bacterium | reverse complement strand
CAACAAACATTTTTCGACCAAGGGGATTTTTCTTTTTATATGAGAAATTTCTGATTTCTTAATTTTTATTCTTGACTTTTTTAATTAGTATGATATAGCATATTAATTATTATTTTTAGTTTTAAGGAGTTTTTTATGCCAAATAATAGAATTTATACACTTCCTCTTAATAAGATGCCTAATAAGTGGATTAATATTCTTTATAAGATACCACAGGCACTAACCCCATTAATAAATCCAGAAACAAACCAGCCAGTACCAGTAGAGATGTTTTATCAACTTTTTGCAAAAGAATTAATAGATCAGGAGATAAATACCAAAGATGAATTTATCCCTATCCCAGAAGAGGTATTGGAAATCTATTCTATATATAGGCCCACACCTCTAATAAGAGCAACATTTTTAGAAAAAGCTTTAAAAACACCAGCAAAAATTTTTTATAAATGGGAAGGAGTAAGTCCTTCAGGTAGTCATAAACCAAATACAGCAGTGCCACAGGCATATTACAATAAAAAAGAAGGAATAAAAAGATTATCTACAGAAACAGGTGCAGGACAATGGGGTTCTGCATTGAGTTTTGCATGTAATCATTTTGGGCTTGAATGTCTTGTTTTTATGGTAAGAGCAAGTTATGAGCAAAAACCATATAGAAAAGTAATGATGCAGACTTATGGTGCAAAAGTTATTCCAAGTCCTTCTAATGAAACTAAAATTGGTAGAAAATTGCTTGAAGATCAAAACAATTATAAAGGATCACTTGGGATTGCTATAAGTGAGGCAGTAGAGGTTGCCATTGAAAATAAAGATACCCATTATACTCTTGGTTCTGTTTTAAACCATGTTCTTCTTCATCAGACTATAATTGGTGAAGAGGCAAAGATTGTAATGAATGAAATTGGTGAGTATCCAGATATTGTTATTGGTTGTTGTGGTGGAGGTAGTAATTTTGGCGGAATAATGATTCCATTCTTAAAAGATAATTTAGAAAAAGGTAAAAAGACAAAATTTATAGCCGTAGAGCCAGCCGCATGTCCAACTTTTACAAAAGGTGTATATGCATGGGACTATGGTGATACGGGTAAATTAATTCCACCAGCATTGATGTATACGCTTGGGCATTCATTTGTACCACCACCAGTTCATGCCGGTGGGTTGAGATATCATGGGGATTCTCCATTGTTAAGTTACTTATACCATAACAAAATGATGGATGCTGTTGCCTTACATCAAAATGAATGTTTTGAAAAAGCAGTGCTATTTGCAAAAACTGAGAGTATTATCTGTGCTCCGGAGTCTGCTCATGCTGTTGCTTGTGCCATCAATGAGGCGATTAAATGTAGAGAGAGTGGTGAACAAAAGACAATACTATTTAGTCTTTCTGGACATGGGCATTTTGATATGGCTGCCTATGAGCAATATTTTAATAAGAGTCTTGAAGATTATGAATATCCAGAAGAGAAGATAAAAGAGGCTTTAAAAGATTTGCCAAAAATAGATTTTCCACTAAAAAAGTAAATTAGTATTGATTTTATAGAAATCTTATTATATAATTACTATAAAAAATTAAATTAAAAAAAGGATTTATATATGCCAAGAAATATGATTTATCAATATGTTAAAGATCTTATGGCTGGAAGACTTGCTTCTGGCTTTAATCATTGCACAAGGATTTATCATTTAGCAAGAGAATTAGATGTGGATAATTATGACGATGATATTCTTTATGCAGCATGTTATTTACATGATATTGTTATAGGAGAGAATAGCTACAAACTTTCAGCAGAAAAAGCAGAGCAGATTTTACATGAAGTTGGTTTTCCAGCAAACAAGATTAGTGCTGTAAAAGAGGCTATTTTAACTCACTGGCCAGGTGAAAATCCTGAAACAATTGAGGCAAAGTTGTTACACGATGCCAATCTTCTTGATAGTCTTGGGGCAATAGGGGTTGTAAGGCTTTCAATTGGAGCTTTTTTCTGGTATCATTATAAAACTCTTAGAGATGTGCTTGATTTAATTAAAGATTATAGGAATAAAGCAAAAGAGTTGATATTTCCAAGAGCAAGAGAACTTGCTGAAAAAAAGATTAAATTTATGGACGAATTAATATTTGAGCTGGAAGCCGAAGAGCATCTATAAGAAATATGAAAGAAAAAGAAGCCTATAATCAGATTCTCTTAAAAAAAACAGTAGAGAATCTAAAAAAGAATTTTTTTGATGTTTATGTCTTTAATCATAAAGAAGAGGTAATAGAAAAATTAAAAGAAATAATAAGGAAAAAATCTATAATTGGCTATGGAGGATCAAGAACTCTTGAAGAGATAGGCTTTTTTGAACATTTTAATAAAAATGATTATCCAAATCTTCTTGATAGAAGAGATTCGTCTCTTAATTTTGAACAGAGGAGAGAATTGCAAATAAAATCTCTCTCCTCTGATGTTTTTTTATCTTCCGCTAATGCTATTTCTCAATCTGGAGATCTTGTTTTAATAGATAAATGGGGTAATAGAAATGCCGGTCTTACTTTTGGCCCTAAAAAAAGAATAGTTATTGCTGGGGTCAACAAGATAACAAAAGATCTTGAAAGTGCAATTGATAGAGCAAAAAATAAGGCAGCAGTTTTAAATAATATAAGGTTTAATACAAAAAATCCCTGTGTTGAAGCTGGTAAGTGCTGTAATTGTAAAAATGAAGAGAGCCTCTGTTCTGTAACTACCATAATAAGTAAATCACAACCGCCAAAGAGCATCATTGTATTTTTAATAAATGAAGAGTTAGGATTCTGAATATGGGAAATTATATTGAATTAAAAAGGGGGGGATATCTTGTTGATCTACCAGATTGCTATATCCAATTTGGAGTTCCGCCAGAGACGATAAAAGATACAATGCTTTTACCAAAAGGTGTTCCTCAGATATTTGTCATAATGCAAAGAATGTTTGATTGGAATAAAGGTATAAGTCTTGCAGAAATAGAATTCCCTATATATTTTAATTTTTTCATAAAAAAAAGAAAAACTATTATTGTATGTCAACAAGAACAATCTGTAAGAATAAAAAGATTATTGCAGGAATCAATTTTTGGACCAAAAAAACTTAATATTGAAGAAGACATTTATAATCGAGAAGAGAATGTTATACCAACCGTAAAAAATGAAATTAAATATTTTAGAAACTCATTAAAACTATTGGATTTGGTGGATTTTAAGATATTTAAAAATAATATGATAGAATTTGATAATATAAAAATTCAAATAGAAAATTGGATTTTTAAATTATATTATAACAATAACTATTTAGGAGATATCCCCTCTGACTTTGTCTATAAACCAAACTATTTAATTGGTGAGAGACTAAAAGAACCTTATATACCGCCTCTTTTTAGTATCACCTGTTTAGGAGCAAGTCATGGTTTTGATCCAACAGAAAATAGCTCTGGCTATATAATATGGCTTAATCATAATGGAATAATGATAGATCCGCCGGTTGACTCAACAGAATGGCTTAGAGATTCAAATGTAAATCCTAAATTAATTGATAGTATCATATTAACTCATTGCCATGCTGATCATGATGCTGGCACATTTCAAAAAATACTGGAAGAGGGGAAGATTACAATATATTCTACAAAGACAGTGATGACGAGTTTTTTAAGAAAATATTCAAGTTTATCAGATATAAAAGAAAAGGATTTATTAAAATTATTTAACTTTTATAAGATTGAAATTGGTAAACCGATATTTATCCATGGTGCAAGATTTGATTTTTTTTATACATTACATTCAATTCCTACTATTGGATTTAAAATGGAATTTCAGAATCAGAAATTTGTTTACTCTTCTGACCACAATAATGATCCTTCTCTTCATAAAAAACTATTAGAAGAAGGTATAATCAGTAAAGAGAGATATGAACAATTTTGTAATTTCCCATGGGATTCAAATGTAATATATCATGAGGCTGGAATTCCACCTTTACATACGCCAGTATCATATCTTGATTCTTTACCAGAAGAGATAAAAAAGAGAATTGTCGTATATCATATTGCTAAAAAGGATTTTCCTAAAAATACCTCTCTTTCTTTGGCAAAGTTTGGTATAGAAAATACTCTTGTTTTTAAGACAAATCCACCAGTTTATGAAAGAAGTTATCAAATTCTTAATATATTAAAACATCTTGATTTTTTTCATGATATTTCTCTTAATAAAGTTCAGGAATTTATCACAATAGTAGAGGAAGAAAAATTTAAAAAAGGGGATCTTATTGTAAAGAAAGGGACAAAAGGGGATAAATTTTATATTATTTATAGTGGAAATGTCTCGGTTATAGATGAAAACCTTGAATCAAAAAAAATTTATGGGACATATGAATATTTTGGAGAGGTATCTTTGATAATGGATAAAGAGAGGGCTGCTGATATTATAGCAGAGACGGATGTATCTTTATTTAGCATAAAAAAAGATAAATTTTTAAATTTTATATCAGGTACAGAATTTGAAAAGACCCTTAACAGACTCATAAAAATAAGGAGCAGTGAAACATGGAATTTACTTTCAACGAGTCCATTTTTTAAACAATGTTCATCCTATCAAAAGACTTGGCTTGAATCTATTTTTATACCAATGACAATTGAAAAACCTTCTTTGATTCAAAAGGAAAACATACCTTTTGAATATATTTATATAATTCAGGAAGGGGAGGTTGAAGTAACAAAAAATAGTTATTATGTAAAAACCTTAAAAAGAGGTGATTTTATCGGTTCAATGCAAAAAATATTTAATAAAAAGCCAGCAGAATATTCATTTAAAAATATTACCCCAATTAAACTTTTTGCAATGAAAAAAGATGATATAATAAGTTTTGTCCATAAAAATCCAGGGTTAATGATGAAGTTAAATAGTGAATTTTAGATAAATTACTTATTAGGAGGAGAGACTATGGAGATATTACAGAGTGATGATAAATTAAGAGAAGAGATAATAAATGATGCTAAAAATAAAGCAGAGCGTCTTTTAAAAAAGTCTAATTCTGAAATAAAAGAATTAGAAGAAAATTCCAAAAAAGAGATTGAAAAATTCGAAGAAGAGACTAAAAAGAGTTTTGAGAAATTTGTTGAGGAAGAGAAAACAAAGATATTTGCATCAATTGATATTGATTTTAAAAAAAAGAGTTTAAAAATAATAGGAGAGACGATAGAGTCTATTTTTGAAGAGTTTAAAAATAATATTGTTAATGATAAAGATAAATATAAAAGTTTAATGAAAAATTTGATTCTCGAAGCAATAAAAATTCTTAATTCTAAAAATTATGAAATTGAGATTAACAAAAGATATGCAGAAAACATAAAAGATATTTTTGATAATATAAAGACAAAATTTAAATTTAATGTATATGAAAAAGATAAAATTAATGGTATAATAATTTATAATTCAGAAAAGACAAAACAGATTTTTATCTCAATTGATAAATTTATAGAAGAGTTGAAAAATAGAGAAAGAGAAAAAATATATAGTATGATTTTTAAATAGATTTAAAGAGGTGTTAATTATGGTAGATAAAGTTATAGGTAAAATAGTGGACATAAATGGGCCTATTGTTAAAGCAGTTGGAATGGACGAGGCTGGAATGTTTGATGTTGTCTATGTAGGGGAGATGCAACTTATTGGTGAAATAATAAGATTAGATAAAGGCAAAGCCACAATTCAGGTTTATGAAGAAAATTCAATGATGAATATTGGTGAGGATGTCATATCATATAAAAGGCCTCTTTCTGTTTTATTGGGGCCAGGTCTTTTAGAAGGAATTTACGATGGTATTCAGAGACCATTAAAAGAAATTGCAGAAAAGACTGGAGCATTCTTAACACCCGGCATAAAATCCGAGCCTCTCTCATTAACAAAAAAGTGGCATTTTATCCCAATGGTAGAAGGTGGAGAAGAGGTTTTTGCTGGTAAAAAGATTGGGTTTGTTCAGGAGACAGAGTTAATAAAGCATTATATAATGATACCACCTACTATTAAAAAAGGTAAAATAAAGACAATGGTTAAAGAAGGGGATTTCACAATAAATGATGTAATTGCAATACTCGAGGATGGGACAGAGATTAAAATGGCTCATTATTGGGGAGTAAGAAAACCAAGACCTTACCTTGAAAGACTGCCAATGAAAGAGCCTCTAATAACTGGACAGAGAGTAATTGATATGTTTTTTCCAATAGCCAAAGGAGGCACAGCAGCAATTCCCGGAGGATTTGGGACCGGTAAGACAATGACCCAGCATGCCTTAGCAAAGTGGTCTGATGCTGATATTATTGTATACATAGGTTGTGGGGAAAGAGGCAATGAAATGACGGATGTATTAAATGAATTTCCTCATCTTATAGATCCTAAATCGGGCCAACCACTGATGAAAAGAACGATTTTAATAGCAAATACATCAAATATGCCGGTAGCAGCAAGAGAGGTATCAATATATACTGGTATAACAATTGCAGAATATTTCAGAGATATGGGATATGATGTTGCTATAATGGCTGATTCCACTTCACGATGGGCAGAGGCTTTAAGAGAATTATCTGGAAGGTTAGAGGAGATGCCAGCAGAAGAGGGATTTCCAGCATATTTACCAACAAAACTGGCAGAATTTTATGAAAGAGCCGGGCTTGTTAAGACATTTAATAATGAAGAAGGGTCAATATCAGTAATAGGAGCTGTATCTCCTCCGGGTGGTGATTTTTCCGAGCCAGTAACCCAGCATACTAAAAGATTTATAAGATGCTTCTGGGCACTGGATAAGAATCTTGCAAACGCAAGGCACTATCCTTCTATATCCTGGCTTGATTCATATTCAGAATATACAGAAGAGATTTTTGATTACTGGAATAATATAGATAGTGATATTGTTGATGTAAGAAATGAGGCAATGGCAATTTTAAAGAGAGAGGAGAGACTTTCTCAAATAGTAAAATTAATAGGTCCTGATGCCTTACCAGATAACCAGAGGATAATCTTACTCGTAGCAGATATGATTAAAAAAGGATTTTTACAGCAGAATGCTTATGATGAGATAGATATGTATTCCACACCGAAAAAACAGGCAGAACTTTTAAAATTGATAATGGAATTCTATCATAATGCAGTGAAAGTAATAGATTTAGGTGCTCCAATAGTAAAAATAAGAGAACTCGGAATAGCAGATGAGATTGTAAAATTAAAGTCTCAGATTCCTAATAATGAGCCAGAGAAATTAAATGAGTATAGTTATAAAATAAAAGAGAAATTCGAAGAATTGATTAAATTTTATAAGTCTTAATTTATGATAATAACAGAGAATTGGATAAAACCTCCTAAAATAGTTCAATATAAAACAGCAGAATTACTTTTTTATGAAGAAAAGACTCTTGCATGTCAATTCTATTTTAATGATAAATATTTGAATAATGATTTTTATATTAATGGACAAAGAATATTTAAGAAAGGTGATATGTTTTATGGGAAGAGATATTTTTTTGAGGATAGATTCTACTCTTTGTTAGAATATTATTCTATTGATGAAAAATTGGTTGCCTACTATATTGATATTACTCTTCCTCCGAAGATAAAGGAAGATACTGTCTGGATACTGG
Organism: Spirochaetota bacterium; assembly: GCA_035406685.1. GTDB lineage: Bacteria > Spirochaetota > GWE2-31-10 > GWE2-31-10 > MWDO01 > DAONLM01. Next base: position 4,319 of record DAONLM010000087.1, on the reverse strand, counting down.
ATATAAAATTAGATTTTTTTATTATGCCAGATAAAAAAACATTTTTTATAATGGATCAGGATGAACTAGAAGATGCAATAAATAAAAATCTCTTTTATTTTGAAGAGATAGAGGTTTGCAATAAAACAAAAAATTTTATAATTGAAAATTTAAAAAATAATAAATTTGATAAGATATTTACCGATTATGAAAGAGGTTCTTATAGTGACTGGAAAAGATATTTAAATTTATAATTTACCTATTTTTTGTAAAAAAGCCTCTGGAATGTCAGAAATAGCTTTTTCTTTATAATTAAAACAGACAATCCCAGTCTCTGCAAGAGCAAGTAAGGCATTATCTTTTACTCTTACTATCTTATGAAATATTCTAAAACTTGCATTTGAGATCTCATCAATATGACTATAAACTATTATTTCATCAAGAAGAAAACCTTCTTTTATAAATTTAACAGCAAGATCTGACATTATTATACCGGTTTTCCCATCACCAAGATCGAGTTCAGAAAAACCCATTTTATTTAATAAATCAATTCTTGCCTCATGTAAAATTCCTACCAGTGAATCATTGCCAAGATGTCCACCATAGTTAATGTCTCTTATGTTTATTCTGGTAGAATATTGATATTCATAATTTTCACACTCTTTTAATTTAATTTTTGGCATAATATTCCCCTTTATTCTTCAATATTGAATTCTAAAATTGTATTATTAATCTTTATGACATCATATTTTAAATATTTTTCATCTGAATAATACTCTTTTTTATTGAATATATCTTTAAACTTTGTATTATCTCCTCCTATTAAGAATACTGGGATATCTATTATTCTATTTGCATTTTCTCTTGACATTATGCCGATAAGACCTTTTTTATTAAAAAATCTTGCAAAGACAACTGTGTTTTTATCTGAATATAAAAATTTATAAGAGCCATAATGAAGGGGCTCCTCTTTTTGTTTTAAAAAAGATAGAGTTTTATAGAGGTCTAAAAAATTTTTATTCCATTTGGTTTTGTCCCATTCCATGGGATATCTACATCCTTCCACAGAATAGGTATGACCATTAAGTCCTATTTCATCCCCATAGTAAATATTTACTGTGCCGGGTAACATATATAACATTATTATGATTCCTTTATAAATATCAAAATCAAAATTTTTATTATTATGAAATCTATGGATATCATGAGAGTCTAATAAATTAAATTGTAAGAAAGCAATTTGATTAGGTAATCTTGAATAATGTTGAATTATCTGATTCTTAAAATCTTCGCCAGTATGTTTTTCTTTTAAATCTTTATTATCAACAATACCTTCTATATATCTATCAATTTCACCAGCAAAACATCTTAAAGGTCTTGCTGATGCAAAATAATTCATTGCCCCATCCCATTGATCTCCCAATAAATAACTGATATTATCTTTCCAGTGTTCAGCAATTAAATAACAGTCACTTTTAATATTTTTGGCAACCTCTCTTACTTTTTTAAAAATTTCATTACTAAATTGATCAACACCATTTCTTCCAGTGTCCATTCCTACATCAAATCTCCATCCATCTATGTTATATGGCTCTTTTAAATAGTGTGCTATTAAAGAATCATTACCTTCATAAATTATATTTCGTAATTCTTTTGAATTATAGTTTAATTGAGGAAGAGTATGAACTCCTCTCCAGTATTTTGGCTTGTTATTCTTATCAAAATAATAAAATTCTCTATATTTTGAATTTTTGTTATTTATTGCCTCTTTAAACCATTGATGTTCTGAACCAGTATGATTTATAGAAACATCCACTATTATTCTTAATTTATTCTTGTGAAGATCATTAACTAAAGATATAAGAGCATTATTTCCACCGAACTTATCATCGACATTAAAATAATCTATACAATCATATTTATGATTTGTATATGCTTTAAAAATAGGATTTAAATATATTGCATTTACACCGATCTCTTTAAAGTAGTCTATTTTTTGTCTTACACCTTCAAGATCTCCACCATAAAAATCAAGGCAGAATCCTTCATTATATTCAAGAGGCTTATCTCCCCAGTTTAATTTTTTTGTCCAATGCCCATCAAATTGATATTCATTTGTCTGAACATCATTAAAGATATCCCCATTATAGAATCTATCCACAAATATTTGATAAAATACTGATTTACAAACCCAATCTGGATTTTTAAAATTCGCTAAAATAACAAAGTCATTATCTTCTGTTGGTGGGTAATGGTAAATATCTTTTCTATTATAATAATAAATGTTATCTTTTGTAATAATTATAAAATGATAATTTAAGAAATATTGTGTTATTTTTAGATGAGTCTTATAATATATAAATTTTTTTGTTTTTTTATCAATTGTCATTATTTTATTAACATTTGTCCCATCGATTATTGTTCTTAGTATAACTTTTTCTATTTCATTATTTTTTAATACTCTTAATTTTATTTCTATTTCCTCATTGATTAAAGGATACGGATTGGAGACAAAATCTTTATTTAACTCTGAATGTAAGGATAAAAGAAATTCTTTCATAATTATTTCCTGTAAATTTTCTTAGAATATATCAAAAATTTATAAATATGTCACATATTTTTTATATCACTTAAAAAGACAAAATCAATATCAAAATTTTCTCTTTTATCATAATATTCTTTTATGACAGAAGGTAAATTTTCTGTCTGAATATGACCAATACCAATAGCATATTTCTTTTTTCTTGCCTCTTTTATTAGAATTTCAAAAGACTCCCTAATTGACTCAATATCCTTTTTATTATCAAGAAATACATCCCTTTCATAATATGGAATCCCATATATAGAGGCAATTTCTTTTGACACGGTATTAATAGTTGTCATTGAATCAAGCCAGATTTTATTATTAGTTGCAAGTTCTTTCATAATAATCTTCATTACTCTTGCATCCATTATTGCTTTTGAGCCCATATGATTATTTGCTCCAATTGCATCTGGATATTCATTAATAAAATTTGAAATTCTTTCTTGTATAGTATGATCGTCCATTTCTGTTAAAATGGCATTTTTTTCCACAAAATTTTTGCCTTTTTGAGGCTCCATTGGTATATGTAAAATAGATTGATAGTTATATTTATTTATTAAAGAATAAAATTTTTTTGAGGATTTCATATCTGGTATAATAGCAAATGTAAGAGGTATACCTAATCTTAAAAAATCATAAGTAGTTTTGTAATCATATCCAACATCATCTATAATTATGGCTATTTTATATTTTCTTTTCTCTTTCTCTTTTTTTGCTACTTTAATATTGTTTTCTAAGATTTTATTGTTTATATCTTTTTTTGAAATAGTTTTAAAATTTTTTATCTCGTTTTCTTCTTTTACTTTTTCATCTTTTTCAATTGGCAAAACTTTATTCTTTTTTATAATTGCTATCTTTTTATCATTGTTTAAAATTTTAATCTGGGTTGTGTAATCTTTTTTATTTTCTTTGTTTTCTTCAAGATCTTCATCCCAGTATATGTATACTGGTAGAAGATCATTGTAAGGCTTACCATTCTTTAAAAAAGATATTTTGTTTATACCTTTATTTTCTGTTGTTGAAATTTTTTCAAACAGTGTCTCTATACCATATTTATTATAAATTTTATCGTATATCTCTTGATTTATTTCTTGCTCTGGCTTTGTTTTTAGTTTTAAGATTTTTATGCCATCGCTTTCTTCTACTATTATGGGGAGGTAAATATTTACAATATCATTGAAGAGATCATTTGATAATTTTTTAGGGAACATAAATATTATATAAAAAAATATAGAAAAAAAGATAATGAATAGTAATAAAAATAAAATATAGTAGTATATAGAGTTCTTTTTCTTTTTTTTTCTGTAACTTTTTTTTGAGGGACTAATAATATTTTTTTTAATTTTTGGACTATTTTTTTTAGGCATATATTTTATTCGGAATATTTAAAATAGATTTTAGATCTTTTTCAAATCAAATGATTCAATATTTATTTTTATAAATATACTAAAAATTTTAATTGTAATTTATCCAGAATTGATTATATGAAAATTAGTTTCGCATTATGATAATGGTAAGTCTGTCCCTTTTTTAATTTTAACTATAAAAAAATTATAGGTCTGTCCCTCACTTTAATTTTTTTCAAAAAAAATTAAATTTTTTCTCAAAACTTGTAAAGGATTTTCTCAAAAAATTTGTGATTAATATATAGAAAATAATTTTTATAAAATTAAGGAGGATTTTTTATGAGGAGAAATAGAATACTAAAAAAAGGGGCTAGCTATTATATTACCTGTACAATCAACAGGGACAGACC
>DAONLM010000086.1:0-12033 GCA_035406685.1 Spirochaetota bacterium | reverse complement strand
TGGTGGTGAAGATTGGTTCCCCAGATATCCCAGTCTCGAACGAACATAACGACTATTTTTTACTCAAATTTAATCTAAAATTTTGCCTGAAAGAGATAAAATTCTTATAAAATTAGTAATATGCCTAAAATTTTGTCATTCTATATTTTTTACTCAAAATTTATCTTAGGCTAATTCTATCTTTATTATCTGCCTAAAAATAAAATCGTACCCTTATGCAGCCAATCTTATTTTAAGACAAAATTTTTTAATTTTTTTGGCGCTTTTTTAAAATCGCTGAAAAATAAAGTTATTCCAGTATTTTTGCTGGAATTATTTCAAGCATCCATACTGGAAAGAATAAGAAGAAATATTATTTTAATCATTTTCAGCGATTATGAATTTTTGTTAATATTTCTCTAAAATAAAATCAATCTATGGATAAGTCTATCCTTTTAAATTTTCTAAAGATAAAATCTCGCCAATTTTCTGTAGTTTCTAAATAAAAGTCAAAATTAGCTTTCTTATTTATTTCTTTTCTGGTTCTGGCTCCCAGCCAGTATAATCCTTTTCAGTAAGAAGTTTATCCATAAAATCTCTTACCATTTCTGAATGACTTTCTTCTTTTATTTCTTTAAATCTTTTTTTTGCCTCATCAATGGTGATCTTAGATGTTTTTGTCCCTTCTATCAAATTTCTTACCTCTATCTCATGCTTATTTATTTCATTTATAAGATAATTCTCACATATACTCCACATCGTATCCCCATCTTTTACAACTATTTTTGTTTTATCTGGCATAATTAAGATATTTCCAGGATATATCCAGTCTGGATCCTTGCCAGTAAGATATTTTTTTTCAAATGGATAGGCAATTCTATGATACCCATTAGAGACAGCAATAAGATTAGTTAAATGAAGATTATCAACAACAGTCATATAAAATCTATAGTAATAACTAACTTTATTTGGTTTATCTTTTTTCTCATCAAATTTTTCTTTCATTTTGTTGAAATAATCTTTTTGAGGCTTAGTCTTAAAATATTCATTAATTTTGGGATAATAAATTATAAAAAATATAGTCATTATTGCTAAAGATATCCCCATAATTACAAAAAGAGCAATAAACAGGATTTTGGATAGATTTATGGTGTTAGAATATTTATTAAAGTTATATTTTTTATTTGATTTTTCTAAAAGAATTTCCTTTGCATTAAAATCATCGTTTAATTCTTTATTAAAATCTATACTTTCTTCTTTTAAATTACTTTTATCATCATATTTATTTTCTTCTTTTACTTTTATCTCCTCTTGTTTTTGAAAATTTTTGTTTAAGATTTTCTCTTTTGTCTCTAATAATGTTTTTAATTTTTCTTCTCTAATTTTAGAATCCTTTTCCATTTTTAGTTTTTCTTCTGTTTCCATTATGTTTATAAATTCCATCAATTCTTTTCTTTCCTGAAGAAAAAATTCTTTCAATCTTTTTATCTCTTCAAATCTATTTTTTATAAGTTGAACATCCGGATTATTTCTATCATAAATTTTATCAATCTTTGAATTAAAATCAAAAAATAGGCTATTCCATTGATCAATATCTTTCTCTTTTTGAAAAATAGTAAATGGATTTTCATTTATTTCAATCATATTTTTACTTAAAAGAGTATAATATATTTTAACAATACCTTCCTTTTTACAAAAATAGAGATTTTGTTCAATAATAAATTGATTATTATTTATCTCACTACCATTAAAACTCTTTAAACTATTTCTTATTCTATCAAGAGTAAATTTTGATAGATCTTTATTTTCATACTTTGCTCTTCTTACTGTATCTAAAAATAGTTTTGTATAAAAAGAATTGTCCCATTCAAAAGGTGGAAAATAGTCACTACTATATTCTGAATCATTATTAAATATCTGATTCTTTATCTTAATTGGTATCTCTTTAATAATTGGGGCAAAAAAGTTTTTTATTGTCTCATTATTCTCTTCAATATCATCAAAAATCAATGGATTAAAACTATATAAAGTTAGACTATTATTCTGAATTGAATCAATTGATATTTTAAACTCGACTTTTCTATTATGTAATAAAAATTCCGCATCTATTGTCCTGTCTTTATTTAAAAAATCCTTTTCTGCTTCAAATTTAAACTTAAAATTTTTATAAAGAATATATCCTCTTTTATTTTGAAAAAAAAGTTTTATATCACCTATATCTATTTTTATTGAATCCTTTTCTGGATATACTGGAATAACAATATCATTTGATAATAAATTAAGCCAGTTAGGATTATTTTCTCTTAATACAAGTTTTATTTTCTTTTTATTCCCCCATTTTTTTAAGAATGCTTTTATCCATAAAGAATCAGGTTCTATATTCTCTGTTAAATATAAAAAATCTATTCTTTCTGGATCTATTCCGACTCTTATTGCATCCTTTATCCATTCTACTGTATCTGTTAGGCATGCTATATTATTTTTTGAGAATATAAAGAGTGATTTATTTGAGTGAATTATCCCTGATTTTTCATAAATATTTTTGTAATAATTTAGAAAAAAATTACTTAGAATTTCGAGTTCTTTTCTTTCATCAAAGCTCTTTTTTAAACTCTCCTTTAAGTCAAAAAAAAGTTCATCTTTATTAAAAATTCTAATATTACCATCAAGATAGAATGATGCAAAAGAATGTTTCTTTTTGTTTGATTTTAGATTCTTAATAAAATCCTTTTCTGTAACTTTTTTATTTTTTGTCTCACCATATTCAGCATAACTAACTTTTACTCTTGATATATCAATGTTACTATTTTTTAAAAAATTAACAAAATCATCCACATAAGACTTTAAGCCTATTATTCTCCTATCAATTCCGGGTCTAAAAATTTCTTTTTCTCTAAAAGGATTGCCAGGATAAAGCGGTGTAAGAAGTGTAAGAAATGTAAGCCCTTCTCCAAATTCTTTTAAAAAGGGGGAATTCCCTATTCTTAAGAATCTCTCCTTTGGACTCGATAGATCCTCAGCATATATTATAAAACACTCCTGATCAATTTGAAAAACTCTTTTATTATCCAAGTTGATATCCCCCTTGCTAAAAATTGTGAAAATATTAAATTAATATTAAATTATATAAAAAATTTTCGGTATATCATAATTTAAAATATACTTTAATTTACTATTTTTGGCAATAGCAAAAATTTTTGTATTATTTTTTTAAAAAATAAAATATCATCCGATAAATAAAAATAATTTAATTTTTTGACAAAATAGTTTTATTTTTATATTAAGAAAGAAGATGGAAGATTTAAAATTGCTTGTTTTTAGATTTAAAGATTATATTGTCTCTGAGAAGAAACTTTCAGATAATACAAATTATGCCTATTATGAAGATATTTTACAATTTTATGACTATCTCAAAGATTTAGATGTGACCAATGTAAAAGAATATTTTACCCTTGATAACATAGATAATTATATTATATATCTCTATAATAAAGAAATATCCACTCGCTCCATTGCAAGAAAATTATCTTCAATTTCTCTATTCTTTAAATTTTTAAAATTAGAAGAGGTTATTGATGAGAATCCAACTTATTTGATAACCCGGCCAAAAATTTCAAGAAAGATGCCAGAATATTTGACTGTTGAGGAGATAGAGAAATTTATTGCTTCTTTCGATATAACAAAGCCAGAAGGTATAAGAGATAGGGCAATATTTGAATTAATATACTCTTGTGGGTTGCGTGTTTCTGAATTATGTCTTTTAGATTTAAGTTCTATTTATCCAAAGGAAAGAGTGATAAGGGTAATAGGGAAGGGGAGTAAAGAGAGATATGTCCCAATTGGTGAGAGAGCACTCGATGAGATAAATTTTTATCTTAAAAATTCAAGACCATTTCTTGAAAAAAAGAATAAAAACATAGAGGCTCTTTTCCTTAATTTTAGAGGGGATAGAATTACAAGAAAAGGTGTATGGAAGAATCTTGTTATTCATGCTAAATTATGTGGCATAGAGAAACATTTTTCGGTTCATACATTAAGGCATAGTTTTGCTACTCATCTTATTCAGAATGGTGCAGATATAAGATCAGTTCAAATGCTTTTAGGACATAAAAGTATTACAACAACAGAAATATATACACATCTTGATTTACAACATTTAAAAGAGGCTTATAAAAAATTTCATAGCCATAAATAGTCACTTTTTTTATTTTAATTAATGGTTGTTTTATAATTTTATTATTTATTAGACAATTGTCGTATTAAATTTAATCTATATTGCAAAAAATTTTAATTCAAAGATTGAAATTTTTTAAAAAATTTTATACAATAAAAACATATATTAAATAGTGGAGATTATATGGATAATCATAAATTACACAATAAAGAAAATGATATGACCCTATATTTTTTTGAGCAGGCAAAAAAGATGATGCATAAGTCTAAAATGCATGAGGATAGTAAGATTACTACGGATAATGTGTTTCAGCCAGCACATACTGCTAATAGGGATATCCTTCTTGAAACAATGAAATATGCTCATCTTGAAGGGAGCACTATATTAGGTGTGGAAAATATAATTAAGTTATATGAATTAGTAATGTCTGGAAAATCTTGCATAATTCTTTCTGAACATGTTTCAAATCTTGATGTTCCGAGCCTTTTTGCAAGATTTTATGATCATCCAGATAATAGATTAAAAGAGATATTTGAGAAATTTATTTTTATTGCTGGGGTAAAATTGAATGAGACTCCACTCGTTAAACTATTTACAGAGATGTTTACAAGAATAGTTATTGTTCCCATAAGAAGTATTGAGAAGATGCTACAGGAAGAGGATAAATACAAAGAAGAGATAGAATTATCTAAAAAAATTAACTTAAAGTCAACAAGAAAGATTATGGAGTTAAAAAGTAAAGGGTATATTTTTGTTCTGTATCCAGCAGGTACAAGATATCGACCATGGAATCCAGATACGAAAAGAGGAATAAAGGAGACAACAAGTTATCTTAATTCTTTTGACTATTTTTGTTGTTGTTCTATAAATGGCAATAACATGCCCCCAAGAGAGCATGAGGATATGACAAGAGAACCAGTATATAGAGATATTATTGTTTTTAATTTTGGTGAGGTAATGGAGACAAAAAAATTCATTGAGGATGAGCTTAATAAAAATAAAATAGATAGAGAAAATAAGGAATATGTAAAACAGTTTATTGTTGATAGAATTATGGAAGAGATAGAGAAACTTCATATAAAAGCTGAAGAATATAGAGAAAAATTATTTAAGTAATAATAAAGTTTTATAGATATAATTTCCGAAAAAATTATTAATATTTAAAAAAAATAATTTTAAAAAATTTAGTTTGACATTTTTTTCTGATTGAATTATAATTTTATTAAAATGTATTTTATTAGGATTGATGGAAATATCAATCTTCGTTAGTATAAAATTTAATAAGAAAAGGAGTAATATTAAAATGAGATTAATTAAGCTATTATTGTCGATTGCTTTTATTATTTTATTAAGTCTAAATAGTTTAATAAGTACTGAATATACTAAAAATATTCAGTCATTGGTTCTTGAAGATTTTGAGATGAGTAAAGAGGATCCCAAAAAGCCTAAGAGATATTGGAAGGTTATTCCAGATAGGTTTGGAAGACTGAATAATAGAGAAAATGGGCAAAGTTTACAGAAATTAGCATGGGTTAAGGCATGGCCAGAGGCTTATTTTGGCAATGAGGGTGAGTTCTTTTTTGGAACAGAGCAGGATGCAGGAAATGAAACAGCAAAGGTTAGATATACTGATGTATCTGGCTATTGTTTAGCATTAGAGATAAAATTTAATAGACAGGGGTATAATTCTGTTGAAGTTTATCCATTAGAAGAATATGAAAAGGATAAATTTAGAATCAAACCCATTCCTTTTAAAGGAAAAGTTCAGCAATTGGATTTCTGGGTATGGGGTGCTAATTTTGACTATTTTATGGAAGTTGTTTTAATGGATTATAGAGGGGTTGAACATAGATTAAATGTTGGAAGTATTAAACATATAGGATGGAAAAATTTTGTATTAAAAATTCCAAATAATATCCCACAATCAGTAGCTCAAATACCAAGTTCAAAAGTACTATCTTTTGTAAAATTTGTAATATGGACTAATCCAGGTGAAAAGGTGAGTGGTGCTCATATTTATATAGATCATATAAAATATTTAACAGATGTATTTGAAGAGATTTACGATGGTTATCAATTAGGTAATCCTAAGAAGATAAAAGAGTTATGGGATAATGGTGTTAATCTGGATGTTCCAATTGATAAGAATCCATAATAATAAAAAATAAAAATAAAAATGGAGGATAAATATGTATAATAAAAATATAATTTTAGTGTTGATAATAATATTTATATCTTTTAGTGTTATTTTTGCACAGGAAGGGGAGCAAACTTTTGAAGGTATTGCGGCAAATTCTCAGATTTCTAATATAAGACTAAATGGTTTTGAGGATGCCTCTTTCTGGGAAGTGGCTATGCCAATAGATCAGGGTATTATTACTAAAAGATCAAGAAGAGGAGCACCAAAGGATATAGAGAATGAAATACCTTATAGAGTTGAAGCAAAGGTTTTTGAAGAGGATGTAGTTAAAAATATTAAAGATGGTGAAGATGCAAGTTTTATTCAGGGATTATATGAAAAAAAGATAGATAAGTATACTATTGCTGATGATGACGGGGCATTAACTGAGATTGTTAATGAATATTATACTCTGAAAGAGGATGGGGTTACAAGAGATAAGAAAAAGAGAGCAAGAGAGATTTTAATTAAGAACGAGATTGATAAGAAGGTGCCAGAGGTTTATGCAAGAGACAAAGTTCTTGGCGTAAAAGTAGAATTTATAGCAAGAGGTTATAACTGGTTTTCTATTAAACCTATTAAACCAATTGTTATTGAAGGTAGATGTCAGAGTATTTCTGTATGGGTTGCAGGAAGAAGTTATAAGCATGTGTTAAAGATGATTATACTCGATCTTTTTAATAATCAAAGGATTCTTTATGTTGGCAAATTAAATTTTACTGGATGGAAGCAATTGACAGCATATATACCTGGAAATAATATTGTTAAGCAGTGGGATCATCATTATGTTGATAAAGAAGGGATAAAGTTTAATGGATTTTTGATTGAATGTGACCCAGTAGAGACTTTTGGATCATATTATATCTATTTTGATGAATTAAGAGCAACCACTGATCTTTTTAGTGAATCAACGAGAGATGATGATGATATGAGAGATGATTGGTAAAATTTAATTTTTATAAGAGTGAGTTGTTGGTGTGGTGTTGTATCACATATATAATGCCTGTGAGCTTTCGTTGAAAGTAAGCAGGCATTTTTATTTTTTAGAAATTAAGATTTGACAAAATATTAAAATTAAAATATAATGATTTTTAATCTTTATCTGTGAGGGCTAAAGTGAAAAAGGCAATTGTTGGAATAATAATTATTCTTCTTTTAGTTTTACTGGTAATATTTATATATTTAGGTATAAAAAAGAGTAGTCCTAAACAGAGTGATAAGATAGATATTTCTTATAATTTAAAGCCAGAGCCAATTTCTATAAAAGGGATCAGTGGATATAAATTTGAGACAATTAACATTGATGGTGAAAATATACCAGTAATAAGAGTTCCATTGGTAACATGGGGTGGCTATGCTTCTCTTTTTGCTGCAAATAAAGGAGCAAAGCCAAATAAAGAATCTTTTTTTTATAAAAATGGAAAGTTTGTCGTTGAATTAATCAAAGAGGAAGATCCGAATAAACATTTAGAAGAATTTGCAAATGGGAATAGTCCGATAATATGGTCTACAATGGATATGTTACCACTCATTTATGATGCCTTAAAATCAGATAAAAGGGTAATTCCACAGGTCTTTGGGATATTTGATTGGTCCTATGGTGGTGATGGTATAATTGTAAGGGATTATATAAAGAGCCCTAAGGATTTAAAAGGTAAGAGAATAGTTACCTCTGGTAATACTCCATCTAATTTTTTTCTTTTGTGGCTATTAGCACAATCAGGATTGAATTTTTCCGATGTATCAATTCAGTATGTTTCTGATGCTGTTGTTGCTAAGGATGCCTTTATAAAAGATAAAAAAATAGATGCCTGTGTTACATGGTCGCCTTTTTTATATGAGATAACAGAGCCTTCATCAAGAAGTTATGTCCTGGGGGCCAAATTACTTATCACTTCAAAAGATGCGAATCAGTTGATAGCAGATTGTTATCTAACAAGACTTGATTTTGCAAAGGATCATCCAGAGATTCTTGAGGCTTTTAGTAAGTCAATGATGGAAGGATATGATTTTTTTGTTGCAAATAAAGAAATAGTTTATTCTTATATGGCAGATTTTTTTAAATTAAAAGATGGGGTTAAAGAGGCAAACTTAATGGTTGCAGATACTCATATTGCAAATTTCCCAGAAAATCTTATGTTTTTTAGCACAGAGAATCCCATAAGTGCCTATAAAATATTCTATCTTTCTTTTGAATATTATAAGTTGATTGGTAGTTTGCCACTCGATGCAAGTTATGAGGCTGAAATTGTTATAAATTCTACATTTTTAAATAAACTCAAATCAAAGAATCTATTTACTCATCAGACTAACAATATTAAGAATTCTTTTAATAAGGAATCAAGTTTTAATATAGCAGATTTAGAGTCAAAAAATATAGTTCTTACAAGAGATATTAATTTTTATTTTGATCCTCAAAGAACAGACTTTGATCTTTCTAAAAATAGTGAAGAGATAAGAAAAAATAAGGAGAATCTTCAATTGATAGCAGAACAGATGGAGGTATTGGGGACAACTATTGTGAAATTGGTTGGTCATCTTGATACGAGTAAGGTGGAGGAATATAAGGCAAAAGGGCAGCAGATTTTTATAGAAGCATCAGCACAGGCTAAGTTAATTTCAAAATTACGAGCAGAATTCATAAAGAAAATTCTTGTTGAAAAATATGGTTGCAATCCAGATAGGATTATTACAGAGGGTAAAGGTTGGGATATGCCAGTGGATAATGTTGATCAGGCTAAGAATAGAAGAGTAGAGGTTAAATTTTATTCTTTTGAATAAAAGGGGGAGAGATGCCTTTTAAAGATAAATATGAGTTTGAATTATTAATTAATGAGATGGAGAATGCAGTTTTTGAGGAGCTGGAGAGACAATTATCAGAGGATAAAGAGAATAAAATATGTAAATGTCAGGATTGCATTCTTGATATGGCTACCTTTGCTCTCAATAATTTAAAACCTGCATATAGATCTTCTCTTACTGGAAGGCTCTATTCTCAAAGATTGTATAATGGAGAGGAAAAAAAGGAGATAGAAAGGGTAGTAAAAATGGCAATAGAAAAGATAAGTAAAAATCCATCTCACCAAATTTCTTAATTTTAATTTAAGGATTTTATAAGGGATTTATTTTTTATGAAAGATAGATATGAATTACGAGGTGTTAGTTCTCAAAAAGAGGATATTCATAAGGCAATTTCTTCTCTTGATAAAGGCATATTTCCAGATGCTTTTTGTAAGATAACTCCAGATATTAGCAGTAATGATAGTTACTATTGTAATATAATGCACTCTGATGGAGCTGGTACAAAGTCATCTCTTGCATATATATACTATCGTGAGACAGGGGATATCTCTGTATTCAAGGGAATTGCAATGGACTCAATAGTAATGAATATAGATGATCTTATATGTGTGGGAGCAATAGATAATTTTTTGATGTCAAGCACAATCGGAAGAAATAAGAGATTTATTAATGGGGATATTATTGAGACTATTATTAAAGCAAATTATGAAATAGCAGAATGGTTTTCTGATAATGGTATTAATGTTGTTCAAACAGGCGGCGAGACTGCTGATATAGGAGATCTTGTAAGGACAATTGTCGTAGATACTACTGCTTTTACAAGAGTAAAGAGAGATGATATTATTGATAATGGGAAAATAATTCCAAATCTTGTAATAATAGGCCTTGCATCTTATGGGAAGGCTATTTATGAGCAGGAATATAATAGTGGAATTGGCAGTAATGGATTAACATCAGCACGACATGATGTTTTGAATAAGATTTATAGAGAAAAATATCCGGAGTCTTATGATACCCTAATGGATAATTCTTTAAGCTATACGGGAAAATATTTATTAACAGATAGAGTAGAGTCACTTCCTTTAGATATTGGTAAGGCTTTACTTTCTCCTACAAGGACATATTCATTTGTATTAAAAGAGATTTTAAAAGAGTATAGAAAGGTTATAAAAGGTATAATTCATTGTTCTGGTGGGGGACAGACTAAATCTATTAAATTTGGAAAAAATATTCATTATGTTAAGGATAATCTTTTTGATATTCCGCCAATATTTCAAATTATTCAGGAAGAATCAAAGGCAAGTTATGAGGAGATGTTTAAAACATTTAATATGGGACATAGGATGGAGATATATATAGAAGAAAAGTATGCCAATGATATAATTAGTATAGCAAAATCTTTTGAAATTGATGCAAAAATTATAGGTTACACGGAATATTCAGAAAATAATAGGGTCTCTATTAGATGTGGAAAAGAGATAATTGATTTTACTTAAAAAATATTTATAAAAATGTGACAATTTTTTAAATCTGTGGTATAATTTTAATATGTATAAGATTGGTTTTCAGACTTGTAAACATATTCATCTCTCATTTCTGGATCAATTCAGATATGCAGAACAGAATAATGTGCCACATTTTGATATCTTCTTTGATGATTTTCTTCCATCAAGATTCAGTGATAATGAAATTTCATTTATTAAAGAGATGATTAAAAAGAATATTTCATTTTCTATTCATAGTCCAATTGATAACTATGCTTATTATCATGAATTTCTTGATGGTGTTATTGATTTTACTAATGAAATAAATGCTTTTTCTATTACTTTTCATTTTGACAAGATATCTTTTAAGACGATTGAGGCTATTTTAAAAAGATTGAATAAAAATATTAAGCTTTCAATAGAGAATACAATTCCAGATTATTCATATTTATATTCTAAGAATTATCTTGAATTTATTAAAGAACTAAATAGTCATTTTAAAGATATCTATTTGACTTTTGATGCTGGTCATTGCTTTGTAAATAAATATAATCCTTATGATTATTTAAAGTATTTGATAGATAGTAATATTAAGATATCAACATTTCATTTTCATAATAATAATGGAGATGAGGATTCTCATCATTATTTAAAAAATGGTAAGATAGATTTTAAAGGAATTGCTTCTTTGATTAAAAATCTTAATTATGATTTTGTAATAATTATTGAGCACTGGCATTATAATCTCGATTCTTATAACTATCTATTAGAAATATTAAAATAGTTTATTTATATGTTTTCATCTCCCTCGCGATATGCTTTTTTGTCTCTCTTTCTTTGATTGTCTCTCTCTTATCGTATAATTTTTTACCTTTTGCAATGGCGATTTCTACTTTAACAAGACTACCTTTAAAATATAGCCTTATTGGCACAACAGTTGTCCCTTTTTCTTTGATTGCTCTTTTTATTTTTTCTATCTCTTTTTTATGTAAAAGGAGTTTTCTCAATCTTAAAGGATCATGGTTATTTATATTGCCATGTTTAAAATGGGATATATTCATATTCTTTATAAATATTTCATTTCCCTGCTCAATTATATATGCTTCTCCTATACTACATTTCCCTTCTCTTAAAGATTTAACTTCTGTTCCTTTTAGTTGGATGCCACTTTCAAATTTATCGAGAAAAATATATTCAAAATTTGCTTTCTTATTGTAAATAATTGTCTTTTCTATATCTTTTTTTTCCATATTTTAAAAATCTTTGAATCTTTTAAAAAATATCTTTTAAAATTTTTATCTGAATATACTCAATTTTTTACAATTTGTCAAAATTTTTAATTTACTATCTATCTGTAAAGTGTTGAATTTATTTTAAAATGTCACCTCTTGAAAAAATAGAAATGTCACCTTATA
>DAONLM010000085.1:0-12157 GCA_035406685.1 Spirochaetota bacterium | reverse complement strand
ATAGCATTTCACGGACGAAGAGGGGCTTTAGTTCAGGTCTGTCCCTGTTGATTGTACAGGTAATATAATAGCTAGCCCCCTTTTTTAATACTCTATTTCTTCTCATAAAAAATCCTCCTTAATTTTAAAAAGTATTTCTATATATTAATCACAAATTTTTTGAGAAAATCCTTTACAAGTTTTGAGAAAAAATTTAGTTTTTTTGGAAAAAATTAAAGTGAGGGACAGACCTATAAATTTTTTTATGATTTAAAGAGGGACAGACTTAACTTTATTAATGATGTGAAATTAATTTTTATATAATCTATGCTGGATAAATTACAAATTAAATTTTTTATTAAGCACCTAAAAATAAAAAATAATTTTTTTTAAAAATATAATATTTTTATTTTATTCTTGATTATTGACGAAAATGATATATAATTTATATTGAGGTTAAAACATGATATCTTATAAAAAAATTATTTTTCTTTTTTTATTTATTCAAATAATTTCAATTTTATATTCTGCTCCAACAAAAATAAAAATCCTTTTTACCTGTGATACAAATGGTAGGCCTTTGAGTTTTACAGAAATGCAACAGGAAGGTCAAGGAGGAATTCCAGCAAGAGCAACATTAATAAAAAAATTGATAGGCACTGATAAAAAAAAAGGCAATGTATTAATACTCGATACAGGGAGTGTATTTATTGGAAGGCCAGAATCCGATCTTTATAATGGAGAAACTGATATTGCTGGAATGAATGCAATTGGTTATGATGCCGTGGCAATCGGTATTACAGAAATAATGAGGCCAAAGAGTGATTTTGATAAATTAAATAATCTTGCGGAATTTTATTATATCTCTTCCAATTTATTTTCTAAATCCCAAACAGGAGACAAAGAAGAACTTATAGGTGATGACTATTTTATAAAAAAATTTGGGAATGTGACAGTCGGTATATTCTCTTTAATTACTGAAGATGCTCTTTTACAATTGCCATCTCAATATAGAGAGGATTATATAATAAAAGACCCAATTACTATAGCAAAAGAAATGGTGGAAATTCTTAAAACAAAGAAAAAAGTAGATATTATAATTGCATTAACTCATCTTGGATATTACCCAGATGATTCTAAAATAGGTTCAAGAACACTGGCAAATTCTGTAAAAGGTATCGATATCATAATAGATGGGGTTACTGGTTTAAATTTTACTGAGCCAATTATAATTGGAAATACAAAAATATTTCAGGTAATGAAATGGGGTTTATATCTTGGAGAAATTGATATTACATTTGAGAATAAGAAAATAACAGATATTCAGTATAAAGCACATCCTGTAAATTATAAAGAAAATGGAGTTCTGGTTGGTGAAGCCCTGGAAGATGATCCAAAAGTGCTTGCAGAAATTACAAAAAAGATGAAAAATTATGAAAAGTTAGCAAAAAAGAAATTAACTACAATAGAAAAAGGTAAAAATTTATCTACGCAAGGCATAAGAGAAAGAGAGACAGAGCTCGGGAATCTAATCTGTGATGCTATTCTTGACTACACAAAAGCGGATATTGCTTTCCAAAATGCTGGTGGGATAGAACAGGGACAAATAGATCCAAATAATATTACAAGAGAAACTTTTGACAAAATAATAAGATATGATAACTCTATAGTAACACTAAACTTAACTGGAAGTGAGATTAAAGAGATACTCTCCTATTCTATGAGTAGAATAGGATATGGGGCTTTCTTACAGGTTAGTGGGATATCTTTTGTATATTCTAGATCGAGTAAAAGTTTTAAAACAATCAAGATAAAAAATAAAGAATTGGATGAAGACACTATTTATAAAGTGGCCATTAATTCGTGGCTTGCAAATGGTGGTGATGGATATAAAATATTTATTGATAAGAAAAAAGTGGATCACAAAAAGATAATAAGAGAAGTAGTGTATGACTATATAGCCAGTCAAAAAATTTTAAAACCATCTCTTAACAATAGAATCGTGATTGAGGATTAAATTAAACTTCTTAAGTCAAAATATTTTGGTTTAAAAGAATAATCAAGAGCATTTCTTGCCAGATCAAAGACTTTTACTTTTGAATTATCTATTATTATTCCATCAGAAGTAGAAATAATGCCTTCTACTATGTTTTTTAAGATAAAATCCGGTGATTGAACAACTTCTGTTTTAATAGGAAGAGATTTCTTACAAAATTCCTCTTCTAAGATAAAAGCAATATCTTTACTATGGCTTATTGGATAGTCAAAATAGAATATAATATTTTTAATGTTTATATTAGTTAAAAAATTAGTTAAGATATCTATTGCCTTTTTAAAAAAATCGTCCATTTTTATTGTATTATGAGATTCGCTTGCATCTCTTAAAATAGAATCAAGCCCAATAAAAGTCTTTATTCCGTACAGATAGCTTAAAATTGTAAAAATAATATTAAATCCATCACAATGAAGAGTTTTATTTTTAAGATTTTTTAATGAAACAAGACTATTTTTTCTTTTCTTGCAAATCTTTTTAGAAAAGACCCCTCTAAAAAGAAGGGTTCTCTCTTCTTTATTAAGCCTATAATGATCAGAGATTAATTTTAGAACAGATTTTACAGAATATCCTCTTTCAATAAAGTAAAGATAATCTTTTATTGCGTTTTTTAGTCTTAACTTACCTTCTTTCATTGAATTATGTTTTATGAGAAATGCCAACCAATTCTTCATAACTAAGTTTTTTTTCTTTTAAGAAATTTTTTATTCCGTTATTTATTTTATCAAAAATTTCAAGACCTTCGTAAAGTATACCTGTTCCAACACCATATAAGGTAGCCCCTGCCATAATAATTTGAATAGCATCCTCATAAGTCGTTATTCCTCCCATACCAATTATTGGGAGTGTTACTGACTGATATATCTCATACACACATCTTACAGCTATTGGTAAAATGCATTTGCCACTCAATCCCCCTTTTTTATTTGAGATCTTCGGCTTATATGTATTAATATCTATAATCATCCCAGGACCTACTGTATTTATTGCACTAATTGCATCAGCACCATTTATTTCACATGCCTTTGCAATTATACCTATATTTGGAAAATTGGGAGAAAGTTTAATTATCAATGGTAATTTCGTTGCCTTTCTTACTGCAAGTGTAACTTTGGCAGCCATTTGAGGAGAGGCGGCAAATGGGAGTCCAAATTCATCACTTACATTTGGGCATGATATATTCACTTCAATGGCATCTGCATACTCTTCTGTTATAAAAGAGGCAGTCTCTGAAAATTCTTCAATACTACCAGCAAATATAGATGCTATCACAATAGCAGAAGAATTTGACTTTACTATCTTTAACTCCTTCAATGATTCTTCTATTCCAAGCGAGGATAAACCAACTGCATTTATAACACCGTGTTCAAAAACCTGAACCACAGGAGGAGGATGGCCTTTTCTTTTTTCTCTTGAAATAGATTTTGAGGTAACACCTCCAGCACCACTATTTGCTACTTTTAAAAGAGAATGTCCGGTCACCCCCAATATTCCAGATGCTAAAATCCCATTCCTTTTGAATAGTAGTTTGCCAAATTTTATATTTTCCATATTACACCTATTTTATTAAGAAAAACAACAAGCAATTATATTACAGGTTATCTTGCTGTAGTAATCTTTCTAATTTTTCATAATCCCTTGTTGCGCCCTTGTCAGCACTGGTTACAAGAAGAGAATACAATTTTAAGATCTTTGAAACAATTCTATCCCTTTTTGGCATAAATCCAGTTGTTTTAAGCAATTTTTCTCTTCTTTTTTGGAGTTCTTCTTCTGAGACTTTTAATTCTATGCTTCTTTTATCAATATCTATTTCAATAATATCCCCATCTTCTACGAGGGCTATTATTCCACCACTTGCTGCTTCTGGCGATACATGCCCAATGCTAAGGCCAGCGGTTCCACCACTAAATCTACCATCAGTAAGCAAGGCGCAGACTTTATCCAGTCCTTTTGATTTTAAATATGTGGTAGGATATAACATCTCCTGCATCCCGGGCCCACCTTTTGGACCTTCATATCTTATTATTACAATATCACCGGGTTTTATCTTATCAGAGAGTATGGCATCACTTGCCTGTTCCTGAGAATCAAAAACTCTTGCCTTTCCACTGAATTTAAATATAGATTTATCAACCCCAGCAGTCTTTACAATACACCCATCTTTTGCTATGTTGCCATAAAGAACAGCAAGCCCACCATCTTTATTATAGGCATTGTTAAAATCCCTTATGCATCCATTAATCTTATCTTTATCCAGTTCTTTATATTTATTATTTTGAGAAAAGGCAACAAGGTTTCTATAACCACCAGGGGCAGCATAAGCTCTTTCGATTGCTTCCTCTGTTAATTCTGGATAATTGCCAACAATATCATTCTCTTTTATTACCTTCTCTATTGATTTACCTTCAACTGTTATTGCATTTTTGTTGATTAAATTATTTCTTAATAACTCACCCATTATTGTCATAATCCCACCGGCTCTTGATACATCCTCTATATGATAGTGAGAAGAAGGGGCAACTTTACAGATATTTGGTACTTTTCTTGAAAGTTCATCTATCTCTTTCATTGTAAAATCAACTCCAGCCTCTTTTGCTATTGCCAGAAGATGAAGAACAGTATTTGTTGATCCTCCCATTGCAATATCTACTGTCATAGCATTCAAGAAAGCATCCTTTGTCATAATTGATCTTGGCAATACCTTTGTATTATTATTTTCATAATATTCTTTTGCCATTTCAATAATTCTATAACATGCCTTTTCAAATAACTTTCTTCTTAATACATGAGTAGCAAGAAGAGTTCCATTACCAGGTAGCCCCATTCCTATTGCCTCAGTAAGACAATTCATGGAATTTGCTGTAAACATTCCACTACAACTTCCACATGTAGGACAGCCGACTTTTTCTATTTCTAACAACTCATCTTCTGAAAAATTAAAATCCCCTCCTAATTTCATTACATCAATAAGATCATATTTTACACCCTTATAAACCCCAGCCTCCATTGGACCACCGGATACAAAGATAGCTGGAATATTTATCCTTGCTGCTGCCATAAGCATACCGGGTATTATTTTATCACAATTTGGTATACATATCATGGCATCAGCTTTATGAGCTTCAATCATATATTCTACACTATCTGCAATAAGGTCTCTTGATGGTAAAGAATATAGCATTCCATCATGTCCCATTGCAATTCCATCATCTATTGCTATGGTATTAAATTCTACCCCAAAACCACCGGCACTATCAATTATCTCTTTTACCATTTTACCTATTTCTCTGAGATGAACATGACCTGGAACAAAATTAGTATATGAATTTACAATTGCTATTATTGGTTTCTTAAAATCTTCTTCCTTCATTCCATTTGCTCGCCATAACGCTCTGGCTCCAGCCATTTTTCTGCCTTCTGTTGTTATTTTACTCCTAAATTTTTTCATAAAACTCCCTCTTTTTATATTAAAAAGTTTTAACATATTATACTTTATAAAAGAATTTATGTCAAAAAATATTTTTAAATAATGTAATTGGGATGTGGTTTTATTTTTAAGCAGATAAAATGATATAATTATCCTAATGGGTAAATTTTTTTTGAGAGAAATATTATAATAATCTTATTTATTTTTTAATAAAAAGTTTAATAAATTTTATCAATAATAAGTCTCAAAACCTATTACTTGATAGCAATCGTTATAAATTGCCTTGTAAAAGGGCGTGGTATTGCCTTTAAAATGCGACAATTCTTTTTTCTTTTTCCACCTCTTTATCTTTGTTAGCTTTAACCATAGCCACAATGTCACAAGGCTACACTTCTTCTCTACTCCCATAATCCCCATCTTCTCATACTCCTCAATAAACATCTTAATAATCTCTCTTAACAATTTTGCCATGCTGAAAAAATTTAAATCAGCATGAACCTTTTTTAAAAAACGATAATCTTGTTTGGATATATAGGCATGAATATCAGCATCACCATTTATTATTTCATACTTATTGGAATCCTCATTTCCAAAACAGTAGCGTTTTTTTATTCTATTTGCATAAAGTTGCAAAATATAGACAATAATCCCGGAAAGAGATAAATTTAATTTTCTTGCAATATTCTCAAGTTTTTCTTTTATAGTAGAGTTTACAATAAAATGTAACTCATGTTCTGCCTTATAATTTGATAAATTTATATTCATAAAAATCCTCCTTGCTTATAAAAATTATTTTCTATATATTAATCACAAAATTTTTGAGAAAATTCTTTACAAGTTTTGAGAGAAAAATTCGTTTTTTTGAAAAAAATTAAACTGAGGGACAGACCTATAAATTCTTTTATGATTTAAAGAGGGACAGACTTATAATTTTTTTATAATTTTAAAAAATAGAGACAGACTTAACATTATTACAAATTAAAATTTTGTTAGTATAAATTATCCTCTCTGTTTATTGAAAGAGATATTCATTAGGTAGAAGTAAAATATCTCCTGTATGTATGACAAATATTCTTATTTTTTGTATACAGATATCCCCATATCTTCTATTATAAGATTATCGTTATATTACAAAAATACACATAATATTTTTATCATAAAAAATCAGACATTTCTAAATACTAAAAAACCTATAGGGGAATATTAATAACATAACTATTATTATATAAAATCAAGCATCCTTTTTTTACTTTTAAAGATTATTCTCTATTATCTCTTTAAAAAAATTATAATCTCTTTTTCCATCTATCTCAAATTTTATCTCTTTATCTTTAATTATAAATGTCTTAGGAATACCAGTAATTTCATTTCCTTTAAAATTAGGCTTAACACCGTAAACAATAGGATAAGAAACATTTAAAAAAAGTGCTATTTTTTTTATTAAATCCAGTTGTTCTTTAGAATCAACCGAAGCCCCTATGATTAAGATATTTTTATCTTTATATTCATTATATAATTTTGCAAAGTCTTTCATCTCCTCTTTACATGGAGAGCAAAAAGTAGCCCAGTAATTTAAGATTATAAGATTATAATTACCATTCTCATAAAATTCTTCCACATTTCTATCTGTAAAATCATACAATTGTAACATTTCTTCTTTATCTTTATAAGTATCACCACTCTCTTTTTTGCAATTAAAAATTAAGAATAGTATAAAAATTATTAAATATAACCTTTTCATTTTACTTCTCCAGTTTAAAAATCTTAAATGATGTGTCAGAAATGTTATTTATAACTATCTCTTTTTTATTATCTTCTGTAATAATTTTAGTATAATCATCTTTTTCCCCCAATATAAGAGACAATTTTCTATTTACAAGATTCAGATTCATTGTCGAGAAATTAAGTTTAACATCTGCTTTCTCTTCTTTAAAATTTATTACAATCAGAATATATTCATCTTCATAGTATCTTAAAAAAGCGAGTACTTTTGGATCAGAACAATCAACTCTTTTATAATAACCAACTCTTAATGCCTTATAAGATTTTTTTAAATCTATCAATTTTTTATACCAGTTAAAAATAGAGTCCTTATCTCTCTTTTGTTCCTCTACCATCTCCCATTTAAATGGTGTTCTGAATCTCATATCCCCTTTTATACCTTCTGCATCCGTCATTCCTATTTCATTTCCAAAATATACAAATGGGCTACCTTTCGCAAAAATATTTAATCCAAAGGCAAGTATAGCATTTTTCTTGTTATTTTTATATTCTGACATTGGTCTTGATGCAGCATTATCATGATTTGATAAAAATGTTGCTGGTTGAGCATTTTCTGGATAGATTGAATGAATAAACTCC
Organism: Spirochaetota bacterium; assembly: GCA_035406685.1. Lineage (GTDB taxonomy): Bacteria > Spirochaetota > GWE2-31-10 > GWE2-31-10 > MWDO01 > DAONLM01. The sequence goes on along the minus strand of DAONLM010000085.1, from coordinate 4,337 downwards.
ATATAGTTACTGAAATTGTTTAATTTTACACTTGATTTAAAGCCATACTTTACAATATCTACTATAGAGTAAACATAGGGGAAATCAAAGCACATATGAAATTCATCATAACCATCTCCATAATATGGGACAATTTTATTTGCGTCTGTCCACGCTTCAGCAACCATCATTTTAGAAGTCTCGAATTGATCATATTTATCAAGAATATCTTTTCTTAATCTTTTAAAAAATAAATGGGTCTCTGGTCTGTCAGCAGCCTCCTGTGGCCCATCCTCAATAATATATCTTGCAGCATCTATTCGTATGCCGTCAAATCCTTTATTTAACCAGTAAACAAGAACATTAGCCATTGCTTCTCTTACTTCTGGATTTCTTAAATTTAAGTCTGGCATACTTCTACTAAAAGCCCCATAATAAAAAGAATCACCTTCTTTATGCCATACTGTTGTCCATTTCCCACCGCTCTCCCATGGTTTACCCCATTTCTTCTTTGCATTTTTCTTTTCTGGCATCTTATTCCATATATACCAATTTCTTTTTTTGCCATTTGCTTTTGCATCAAGAAACCATGGATGCATGTTTGAAGTATGATTTACAACATAATCAAAAATAATTCTAATTCCTCTTTTATGGCATTCTTTGATTAATTCCAAAAGATCCTCTTCTGTCCCAAATTTTGGATTTACTTTATAATAATCTATTGTGTCATAGCCATGCATATTGTCGCCTTTATAAAAACAATCAAAAATAGGTGAAAGCCAGATCGCATTTATCCCAAGGTCTTTAAGATAATCGAGTTTTTGTGTAATACCCTTTATATCCCCAATACCATCGCCGTTGCTATCATTAAAAGCCTTAACCCAGATATGATAAAAAATAGCATCTTTATACCAATTTTTATCACTTTTTAATGATAACTCCATATTCGGTTCTACTTTAAAATCTCCAAAATAACTTTTGTTTACATTATTATTTTTTTCAGTAACACTTTTACAGGAGAATAAAATAAGAAACAGACTAACTAAATAAATAATTTTTTTCATAAATTACCTCTTTTATAATTTATTATCTCCTTTTTAAGAAAAGAGTAAAATTAGACTAAAATATAAAAAAACTAATTTAAATACTTATTTAAAAAGATATCTTAATTGTTAATATTTTCATCCCTTTCTTTTATACAGATTATATCTATTTTTCCATCTTTTACACTTACTTTAATCTTATCATTTTTCTTAATTTCACCAGAGATTATTTTAAAACTTATAGGATTTTCAATATAATTCTCAATTACTCTTTTTAAAGGTCTTGCCCCAAATTCTGGAGAATAACCAAGTTCTGCGAGCTTCTCCTTGCTCTGTTTAGTAAATTCAATAAAATATCCACTTTTTTCTACTTTCTCTTTTAACTTTGATAGAAGGAGTTCTGTTATCTCTATAATATGGGATTTTTGAAGAGGATGAAATACAATAAGATCATCTATTCTATTTAAAAACTCTGGCTTAAAAAATTTTTTTGTCTCCTCTAAAATCTTTTCTTTTATTAGTTCATAATTTGTAGTACTATCCTTTTTTTCAGTAAAACCTATTCTTTTATCAAAATCAAATACATGGGAAGAGCCTAGATTTGATGTCCCTATTATTATAGCATTCTTAAAACTTACAACAACTCCCTGACTATCAGTAAGTCTTCCTTCGTCAAAAATTTGTAGTAATATATTAAAAACATCTTCATGTGCTTTTTCTATTTCATCAAGAAGCACTATTGAATAGGGTGATCTTCTTATCTTTTCTGTTAATTGTCCCCCTTCATCATAACCAACATAACCCGGGGGCGAGCCTATCATCTTTGAAACACTATGTTTCTCCATATATTCTGACATATCGAGCCTTATGATTTTGTTCTCATCATCAAAAAGAAATTCAGCAAGTGCCTTTGCAAGTTCTGTCTTTCCGACACCAGTAGGACCTAAGAATAAAAAAGCCCCTATTGGTCTATTTGAGTCTTTTAAACCAGCTCTATTTCTCCTTATAGCATTTGATACTGCTATTATTGCTTCATTCTGACCAACTATCCTTTTGTGAAGTTTCTCTTCCATTGTTTTGAGTTTTTCTGATTCTGTTTCTACTATTTTATTAACTGGAATTCCGGTGATTCTACTTACAACTTCTGCAATATCTTCTTCATTCACTATATTATCATTAAGACTCTTTGATTTAAGCCAGTCCTCCTTTAACCTTGTTAACCTATTTTCAAGTTTATTAATTTTTTGCTGGAGATCAACTACCTCTTCTATTTTATTCTTTACAAAAGCATCTGTCTGCTCTCTCTTTAATAAAACCTTTTCTTTTTCAAGGTTCTGAATGTCTGGTGGAATTGTTATGAGATTAAGATGTTTTCTTGCTCCAGCCTCGTCAATTAGATCTACTGCCTTATCTGGTAAAAATCTATCATTGATGTATCTATGAGACATTCTTGCCGCTGATTCTATAGATTCTTTTGAGTATACAACTTTATGATGTTCTTCGTATTTTGTCTTTAATCCATTAAGAATATTAATAGTCTCTTCAATAGTTGGCTCCTCTATTGTTACGGGCTGAAATCTTCTGGACAAAGTCTTATCTTTCTCTATTGTCTTTTTATAAATATCGATTGAAGTTGTTCCGATTAACTGTATCTGTCCTTTGGCAAGTGCTGGCTTCATAATATCAACTGCCCTAATTGTGCCACCGCCACTTGCATCTATTAATGTCTGAATTTCATCTATGAATGATATTACTTTACCATGAGAATTAATTAGGGCATCCACAAGATTTTTAACCCTTTCTTCAAACTCACCTTTAAATTTTGCCCCAGCAGTAAGTTGGGCAACATCGATCTGGATTATTTTTTTATTCAATAAAGTCTCTGGTACCCTTGAATTTACTATAAGTTGGGCAAGTCCTTCTATTAAAACAGTCTTACCAACACCTGGTTGCCCGATTATTATTGGATTATTCTTGGTTCTTCTTGCAAGTATCTCTATAATTCTTGCTATCTCATCTTCTCTCCCTATAACTGGATCTAATTTACCGAGTTGTGCAAGTTCTGTTAGATTTGTTCCATAGACTTTTAATACATCTTCCTTACTTTCTGAATCCTTAGAGTCCATTGTGATAGAGCCTTTTAGATTTGCAAGGGCTTCTCTACATTCATGATATCTTAAACCGGATTCATAAAGAATTGTGGCTGCTGGTTCTATCGATGAATTAAAAAATGCTAAAAATAGAGTCCCAGTAGATATAAATTTGTCGTTAAATTTCCTTGCCTCATCCAGTGCAATTTCAAATAATTTCTCAACATCAGGGCTTAAAGCAATATTAACAATATCAAGAGGTCCATCATTTTTGGGCTGGACACTGTAAATACTATCCGTGATTTTTTCTATCACTTTCAAAGGGTCTGTTGTTAGTTGCTCAAGAATTTTATATACAATAGAATCATCCTGCTCTATTATACCGAGAAGTATAAATTCTGGAGTAAAGACTGTTTGTTTAAGATTTGCTAATTCCATTGTGCCAATATTAATTGCGTGGATTACTTTTTCAGTACATAATCTTAAATACTTCTGAAACATTTTCACCTCTTTGTCTTCTATAATATTATCTTGATTTTAATATACTGAAAATTTTTGACTTTGTCAAAAAGTAATTAAATTTTTTTGCTACTTTTTCTACCTTATTCTTAATTCTTAAGGTGCAATTTTATTTTTAGGCAACTTTTTTAAATTTTTTTCTAAAAGTTGTAAAGGATTTTCTTAAAAATTTTGTGATTAATATATAGAAATATTTTTATGGAGGATTTTTTATGAATACAAAATTAAATTACAAAAAAGATCATGAACTACATTTTGTAACAACTATGGCAATGAAAGAAAAACTTGCAAAGATTGCCAAAAAAGAAAATATCTCTTTATCAAAATTGATTTTATATGTGTTACAAAAATTCTCTGATAGGATCAAAAAAAGATACTGTTTTGGGTCGGAGGATGAGAACGCCTATGAAAGAATAGACGCAGATGCATCTATTCATTTTTATCTTCCGAAGGAAGATTATAGGTTTTTAAAGAAAATCCATGCTGACTTAAACTTTTTCAGCATGGCAAAATTGTTAAGAAGCATCCTTGAAATTTTCATTGAAGAGTATGAGAAAATGGGGATGCTTGGATTTGAAAAGAAATGCAGTCTTGTGACATTGAGGTTATGGTTGAAATTGACAGAGATAAAGAGGTGGTGGAAGAGTAGACAATTGTCCCACTTTAAAGGAAATACCACCCCATTTTATAAAGCAATCTACAACGA
>DAONLM010000084.1:0-12175 GCA_035406685.1 Spirochaetota bacterium | reverse complement strand
ATTCTTCTGCATAGATCTTGACATATTATATTTTGTTGGGTATAAGATAAAGATTATTTTTAAAGAGGTATTTATGAAAAAATTTAATTTATTTTTATTATTTCTTATTTTTGTCTTTTCATGCAAAAAAGATATAAGTAACATATATTGGGTAAATTCTAATTTAAATCTTGGAATTTCTAAAAATATACTTAAATTTTCAATAAGGAATAAAGATAACGAAGAGATATTTAAAGAACTTATTAAAGCAAATCTTAATTTTGAAAAATTAAAAATAGAGGATAACTCAATTATTTCAGATAATTTTCATATTATTAAAGAAGAAAATACTTTATCTATATCTAACTTTGCAAAAATTAAAACTAATGATAATAAGATTATTATTACTATTAAGAATGTAAAAAAACTGTATGGTCTTGGTGAGAGATATGGCAATGTTAATCTTCTTGATCTGGATATAAAATATAAAATATATAACGAGCATCACTATAGTGATAGAGCAGTTATGCCAATACCTGTAATATTTACTGATACTGGAAAAGGATTTTATTTTGCATCGCCATATAAGGCTTTTATTGAATTTAAAAAAGAAGAAGATAATGCCACATTGATTTACAGTAATGAAGAAAATAATAGCATAAGAGGTGTGGATATATACATTATCTCTTCTGATAATCTAATCAATGTAAGCAGTGACTACGCTAAATTAACCGGCCTTCCACCACTTCCACCAAAATGGCTTTTTGGTTATATTCAGTCAAAATATGGCTATTTTTCAGAAACAGAGACCCTAAACATTGCAAAAAAATTTGTTGAACTCGATCTTCCTGCTACTGGAATAGTCTTAGATCTATACTGGTTTAGGTATATGGGGGATATTGACTGGTATGAAAGAGGATTTCCGGATCCAGTAAATTTTATAAATGAGTTAAATAATCTTGGTTTTAAGTTAATAAATATTTCAGAGCCATTTTTTGATGAAAAGAGTAAAAATTTTAATCTTTTTAAAAGATTAAACTATTTTGGTTTACGAGAAAATGAAAACAAATTTCAATATTTAGCAAACTGGTGGGGGAAAGGGGGGATATTTGATTTTACGAATAGTATAGCAAATAATCATCTCTGGAATGTCTCATATAAACCATTAATTAAACAGGGAATCAGTGGATTATGGACTGATCTTGGGGAGCCGGAAAAAGTTCCAGCTACTACAAGATTTAAACTCGGTAAAGAAAAGGATATCCATAATCTTTATAATTATTATTGGAGTAAGATGTTATTTGATAACTGGAGCAAGGATTTTCCAGAAAAAAGAGTAGTTATACTTTCAAGATCTGGATGGAGTTGTTCTCCTTCATTAGGTGTTAGTGTGTGGTCCGGAGATGCAAGTGCTAAATGGAAGGAAGGATTGGAGATACAGCCAAAAATTATGATAAGTGCATCACTTTGTAACTTCTCATACTGGGCAAGTGATGTTGGTGGCTTTGTGGGTGAAGGCACTCCAGAATTGTATGTAAGATGGAGTGAATTTGGACTTTTTTCGCCTATTTATAGACCTCATGGAGCACAGGTTGATAGAGAACCATGGGCATTTGGAGATGATGCTTTAGCATCGGTAAAAAGACTTCTTAAATTAAGAGCAAGGCTTCATCCTTATATCTATTCCACAGCATATAACACCTCATTTAATGGTAAGCCATTTATTAAGCCCATTGATATTCCGGTAAATACCCTTTCAAAAGATAAAGAGATAGAGATAGAAAATCTTCAATACTATTTTGGTGATAACATAATTTACAGAGTTGCAAATAAAGAAGGTATAAATAATTATGATATTTATCTCCCAGATAAAGGCAACTATTTAGAATATCAATCAAAAAAAAGTTATTCTGGCGCAAATCTTTATACAGTTGAATATAAGCCGGGATATCCGCCATTCTTTTTAAAACCAAATGGCATATTAGTTACAAATCCAGATTCTAATTATAAGGGGATATCCCAGTATGATATTATTGTTAATAACACGAGTGAAGGATCTTCTTATTTTGAGATTTATGATGATGATGGCATAACCACAGATTATAAAAATGGTGTATATAATCTACTCGGAATAAAAAATAGTTTCAATAATAATAAAATAGAGTTGACTCTTATACCTTTAAAAACAGAATATAATAAATATAAGTTGCCAGAATTAAATTTTATAATCTATACTAAAGATGTCAAAGCCGTTAAGAGTGAGAATGTTATTTTTAATAAAGATAAAGGGGAAATTATTTTTAAAATAAATTATCCTCAAAATGAAACAAAATATATATTAGAGGTATTATGAAATATAATGTAAAAGAATTATTAAAATTGGCAAAGGATATAGCAAATAATAGCTATTCTCCTTATTCTCATTTTAGAGTTGGATCTGTTATTCTTACAAAAAATGGTAATATCTATAAAGGTGTGAATGTAGAAAATAGATCTTATGGAGCAACAATTTGTGCAGAAAGGAGCGCTATTTCATCTGCTTTAACCAATGGGGAAAATCAATTTATAGCAATTGCAATTGTAGGACTTGATTCAGAAGAGATTCTACCACCATGTGGGATATGCAGACAGATTATATCAGAGTTTGGTAAAGATATTGATGTGATAATGGCGAATAAATATTTAAAATATAAGATTGTAAAGATATCTAAACTTCTGCCTTTTGATTCATTGCATAATTTGAAAAAGAATATTTTATAATTTTAGCCTTTTAATGCCGAAATTTTTTATTATGAATAAAAATGAAAATATCGCTTATTTTTTTAATAAAAGATTAACAACAAGATTTGATGTTAGTATAGATGGATTACTCAATGTTAAAATAAGAGATGTGAATTTTAATTTAGAGGAAGAATTTAATCTTCCAGTTCATATAATGAATATCTCTTATGCTGGAATAATGTTTTCTTATGCTAATAATGATTTTCTTTTTACAATTGTGAAAAAAGATAGTATATATAATATCTATGAGATTTCATTTAATTTTATGGATATGGATTTTTTGTTTAGATTAAATATTGAATGGGAGAAATTTTTACCAGAGACTGGCAAAGATTGTAAAATAATAAGTGGTGCAATTATAGCAAATACTTATGATTCAGAGATAAAAGATAGGCTTTTAACTCTATTAACTCTTCTACATTTAAATAATGTATTTTTAGGACTATTTCCAAAGGAGATAGAATTTAATACTTTTAATGAAAAAATATTGACAAAAATCGATAAAGAAGAATATCTTAATTTCTTACTAAAAATTTATAAACAGGATATTCAAAAAAACTGTTTTATTAGAAAAGATAATCTTGAAGAGGATAAAAGAATAAAATTTTTAGAAATTATAAAATACTTAGGATATTAAAAAAGGCTCTCTTATGAGAGCCTTTTTTAAAAAGAAAAACTCTTTTAAATTTTTACTCCTCTTTCTTGTAACCTTACTTTGAGAACTTTTTAAAACTACGACAATTCTCTCTCATTACATTATTCTAAAAATTTTGCCTTTATCACCTTTATCTTAACTTATGCCTGACTCTTTTTCATGGTCTTCATAACTATTAAAACTATTACTATTACTATAACAGCAGCAACAAGTAGCCAGAAAATCTGGAAGAATATATAAAACAGCACAGATAATAATAAAGATACTATTGCTAATATAAAATAAATTACACTTGTTGCCATTTTCCCTAAAAATGGTATTAAATCCAAAACCTTAATTATTGGTCCAAATAAGCCAGAGAATCCAAACATAAAACAGAGTGTACCTATAATAAATTTAAATAACCTTTCAGTTTTTGCCTGTGATTCAAGACTTCTAAGAGTCTCCTCTTTATTTCCATAAGAGATTACAAGCATCTCCTGAGGTAAAGAAGCAAAAACTTTTTTCTGTTTTGCAACTAAATTAGAAGAACCTTTTGATGCTACGCCAGAAATAGTCATTGTTGTATCTATTGCATCATAAATTCTACCCTCTAATACTATAGCATAGATACCCTTTCGATACTCATCCTCTGTTGGTGAAGGAGGGAAGCCAGTACCCTCGGTTGATTTTTCCATATTACTCATTACTGTTCTTGAAGGAGTATACTTATAATACCTTGTAGCAGAAGGTATATAATTTTGTCTGAAAGCATTTAATTTAACTGTAAAACCATTTACTGAAACAGAAAGATCAGCAGGAGATTGAGAAAGAGCATTACCTTCTTTTACCCATTCATAAGTATACTCATATTCCCCTGTTGGTTTACCTTCACTATCTTTCTTTTCTGTCTTTTTTTCCTTAATAATATACTTGTAAATATCATAGGAAATATATGAGCCACTAAACATATCCCCCTCTGGAGTCTTTAATTCACTAAAAGGACCTGCTGATAAAGAGTAGTTACCCTCTGTTTTAATTAATGTGGCATCCTTAATTTGAGGATCATTTGCATCTGTTACATCTTTTGCAGCCTTAAATTCTTTGTGGTATTGCATCTGATTAACAGCACAATACTGCATATAGACTCCTAATGGTAACAAAAAAAGACCTAAAATCATACCACTTATGACAGCTTTAACATTTTTGCCAAAAGTATCAAGGAACTTATTCATAAAAACCTCCTAAAAATAATATTTTGATTAAATTATAATTGAATAAAGAGAAAAAATCAATAAAAAAATATTTTTTATGAAAAAAATAATTTTTTAATAAAAAAATAATAAAATAGTATTAATTTGAACATAATTTAAATATACGATTTTGACTAACTTATTTCACGACTCTACCATTAAAATCTCTTCCAATAATAAGAGTGGCGTCTATATTCTTGGATGATATTTCAGTACTTTTTACTATTCTTTTGCATTTTATAAGATCTGCTAATTTTGTTGCCTTTTCTTCTGAATTTTGTATAATTACAATGGTGTTTTCATAATTTTCACTGTCTGCATTTCCTATTTCACTTACCTCAAAACCAAATGACATTAAATATTTTTTTGTTCTTTCTGCAAAGCCAGCTATATCTGTTCCATTTAATATCTGAATTACGACTTTTTCACCCTCTTCAGTCAAGAATTCCTTATTTATTTTTTCAAGAGCATCTTTTGTTTCACTTTTTACCCAGTTACCACTCATTTTTGGTAACAGAACATATTCATTTTTATCTGTAATATTTTTATCACAATAAAGAATTACATTTATCATCCCTCTCGAAAAATCTGTGACCCCAGCATCATATTTTTTAATGATTTCATTATAAATAATCAAAATATCATTTAACGCCATGTTTGTAGTAAATAGATTATAAATATGATTTGAAAGTATAGCAGGGGTTATATTCTCTTTCCAGTTTTGTTTTAGTTTTAATAAACTTCTTACAAAATTAGCCCCTCTTTTTAACTTTTTATAAGCAGACTCTAATTCATCATTTTCTAAAAGAGTAAGATATTCTACTGCTTTATCTCCATCTAATAAAATAAGGCCAGACGGGATATGAACATTTTTCTCTGGAATTCTTATTTCTTCTGAAAAAATTTCTACTCCTTCAATCATATCGATGAGTTTAATAAAATTTTCCTTTTTTATAAAAAAATAGTAATCAATTTTTTCTCCTATTAAATTCCCAATAGCAAGCATTAAATCTTCATTTGATATCTTTTTCTTAAAAGCATCTCTTAATTTAAAAGATTCAAGTTTTCCATAAGATATTAATGTGTCTGGCAAGATTGAGACTGTTGCCACTCTATCTGTACCGGTTTGATAAAATAGGACAATTGCCTCTTCTATATTTCTTTCAGAATCATAGCCAGCAAGCAAAAATGATAAGTTTTGTTTGTTTTTAAATACTGTTTTTAACTTTTCTTCGCTCTTAAATAATCTTGAAATTAAAATAACACCAATTATTAATAAGGCAATAATGCCTATCAAAATCCATCCAGTTATATTTTTAGATTTTATTGCCATAATTTCCCTTTTTATAGATATAGTCTATTCTTTTGAATATATTTCTTAACTTTATCAGTAACCATAAAGTCAATACTAAGTCCTTTTTTTATACGATCTCTTATTTCTGTTGAACTTATCTCAATTATTCTGTTATTAACGAATTCGACTTTATAGTTAGTTTTAATATCTATATATTTATCTCTTTTGAAACATATTATATTGCAAATATTTTGAAGTAAGTCAATATTTTTCCACTTATCTAAATCTGGTAATAGATCGTCACCAATAATTATTCCGAATTTATCATTGTATTCATATTTTTCTTTTAATTCCAGTACAGTATCAATAGTATATGAATTACCACCTCTTTTTATTTCAATATCACTGAGTAAAAAATATTTAATATTTCTTATCGATAATTCTACCATTTTTAATCTTTTTTTTGGATCAATTAAGCAAGATGTATCTTTATGAACAGGAATATTTGCAGGTATAAATATCACAAGATCATATCCTAAATTCTCTCTAACATAAATTGCTGTTAATAGATGACCTAAATGAATTGGATTAAAAGTGCCACCATATAATGCTATTTTTTTATTTTTAAAAATTTCTTTTGTTATTTTCATAAAATATCTATTATATTAAAGTTGTATATTTTTATTAAGAGAGATTTTAATTATATCGAAAATTTAATAATTTGTCAAAAAATAAACTTTAAATGCAGGATTTTATTTTTGAGTAAAAATTTTGACACTTTTCTTAAATAGCTGAAAAATAAAGTTATGCCAGTATTTTTGCTGGAATTATTTCAAGTATCCCTGCTGAAAAAATAAGAAGTAATATTATTTTAATCATTTTCAGCGATCATGAATTTTTGTAAAAAATTTGTGATTAATATATAGAAATATTTTTTTATTGAGGTATTTTTGATGAGGAGAAATAGAATATTAAAAAAAGGGGCTGCCTATTATATTAAATACACAATCAACAGGGACAGACCTGAACTAAAGTTTTTTTTGTCCGTGAAATGTTATTATTAACTTTAAAACAGGCAAAGAGGAAATTTAGATTATCACTTTTAAATTTGATAGATTGCCACTATTACTGGAATTTTTGATATGAAAAAAAATTATTATTTACAATTTAAAAACTTTTTGGCATATATTAGGGGGCTTTAATACAATGCACAGTAATAGTATTTTATCATATCCCCCCTTCCTAAAGAAGGGAGGTATGATAAAAAGTCAATATATTTTTTTTAATTTCCCATCTTTCTATACATATTTTCAATAAGATCTTTATATTTTTCAAATATTACATTTCTTTTCATTTTTAAAGAGGCTGTTAATTCTTTTCCAACCTCAAAAGGATTTGGTAGTAATTCAAAGCAACTTATTTTTTCAAAATTTCTAAAACCATTTTGCAGACTTATTCTATGCTTTATAATTTTTGCAAACTTATCAATAATTATTCTATTCTTACATAACTCTTCAAATGATGAATAGTGAATACCATGAAGTCTTGCAAACTCTTCTAAGTTTTCCTTTGCAGGTACAATTAAAGCACCAAGAGTCTTTTTGTCCTGACCTACTACAATAACCTGACTGATTAATGGATCCTCAAGAAGTTTATCCTCTATTGGTGCTGGCTCTACATTTTCACCACCGAGTAGGACAATTGTATCCTTTGCTCTTCCTAAAAGTTGTAATTCTCCAGTAATTGTTAGTCTCCCAAGATCACCTGTATTAAGCCAGCCATTCTTTATAACTTCATCCGTCTTCTCCTTATTTTTATAATAGCCAGCCATTACAAGATCCCCTTTAATATAAACAACTCCTTTTTCGTGTTGATTTGGTAATGGATTCCAGTTATCATCTCCGATCATTACTTCTACCCCGGGTGATGGTTTACCTATTGTTCTTGCAACTGGCCTATAATAATCCCTTACACCTACGATAGGAGAAGTCTCAGTTAATCCATATCCTTCAAGTATATTAATTTTTATAGTAGAAAAAAAGTTATCAATATACTCTGGTAATGCCCCACCACCAGATATTGGTCCTTTTAAACAATTACCGGTTTTATCTCTTATTTTAGAATATATAAGAATATTGCCTAATAAATCGAAACCAAACAATAAAAACATAACAAATAAAGCACCAACTTTTTTAAAGAATTTAATAAGAAAGAATTCTTTTTTAAATAATGGATTCCAGCCTAAAAAGACTCTTTTGGCTTTGGTAAAGATAAGGCCTATTGAGATAAAAAAATTAAACATTATTTTTTTAACGGCTGAACCTTTCTTTACATTTGCGACAATTCCATTATATAATGCCTCCCATATTCTTGGAACTGATGCCATATATGTTGGTTTAATTTCAGCAAGATCTGGGAGAAGATATTTAGCAACTGGTTTAGAATATGCTAAAACTCCGGCTGTTATCATAACACAATATTCAACTGTCCTTTCAAAAACATGCCATACTGGAAGAACAGAAAGCCATCTTTCTTTACCGGGAACAACCGGAACTACCTCTGGCATAGCATGAAGATTCTGCATAATATTTTTATGAAGAAGCATTACTCCTTTTGGTAAGCCGGTTGTACCGGATGTGTAGATAATTGTCGCAAGATCATTTTCTGTTACAGAATCTCTTATCTTCTTTAATTCATCTTTAAGAGACTCTCTTAATTCTTTACCTTTTTCAAGTAATTCATCAAAATGATGAAATCTAATATTATTTGGATTTGGATTCTTTATATCTTTTAGATCTCCTGTTAAAAGAATAATATCTTTTATATTTTTGATATTCTCAGATATTGATAAAACCTTATCAGCCTGTTCTGGATCTTCAACCACACAAAATTTAGCATCAGAATGTTCAAGGATATAAGCAAGTTCATTTTTATGAGTATCAGAACCTCTTGGCACATCGGCGGCCCCCAATGATAAAATAGCCATATCTATTATTAACCATTTGTAAAGATTATCAGAAACAATACCTACCTTATCACCTTTTCTTACTCCAAGATCATAAAGACTGGCTGCCATTGATTCCATAAATTCTACAAATTGATTAAAAGTAATTGACTTAAAGGGTGAATTACTACTCTCTCGATATTTTAAAAAGTCATTATCACCAAATGTCTTTTGAGAATTATAAATAACCTCTATCAATGTTTTTAAATTATCATACATAAAAAAATCTCCATCTTTTATATTTTTTGTAATTATTATTATAACTGACTATATGGTCAATTGTCAAGAAAATTTAAATTATTTTTCAAAAAAGTATACTTTTATTTTATACAGAATATTTAAATTATAGAATATTTATTATCAAACCATTTAGTTTTCAGAAAAATAAAATTGATAATGAATAAAAATTATTATATCTATAAAAACTAAAATTTATTTTTTGTTTTTAAATTTAAGACAATTGTCCTACTTTTTTATGCACTTTATAATTTATATTTAGGATAATAATAGCCTCTAAAAAAAGAGAGATTTTATTTTTAGATTGATTCTTAAAATTGGCATACTTACTCTTAAATGAGTTTTGCATGAAAAAATAATAAAATATATCCATATAATATTTAATGGATAATCTCCATTATCTCATATTCCAATGAATATCTTAGAATTGTCCTAATTTGGCAATGCTAAAAAAATTAAGATCAGAATGAATTTTTTTAAAAAAACTATATTCCTCTTTTGAAATATAAAAAGAATAGATCCCCTACATCTATTCTTTCTTAAAAATTATAATCCTCATGGCCAAAACAGTCTCTCTTTTTTATCTTGGTCAAAAAATTTTAAATCAAATTGGTATTGTTATTATATATTTCACTCCATCCTTATTTATAAGTTCTAGTTTTCCCTTGATCTGTTTTGTAAGATTATAAATAAGGCTCATGCCAAGAGAGTCGGTCTTTTCTATATCAAAATTTTCTGGTAAACCACAGCCATTATCAAAGATATTTAATATTATACTATTTTCTTTTTGTTCTAATTTTATATTTATCTCTCCATGATTCATTTGATTAAAGGCATATTTTAAAGAATTTGATACAATTTCGTTTATTATAAGGCCTAATGGAATAGCAATATCTATGGTAATTAGTATATCAGATAATATATTCTTATATAGGATTGGTTTATTTAATTGATAATTTCTAAATATCTTGTTTACAATGGTATTTATAAAATTTTTTAAATTAATTTTACCCAAATCTGTAGATCTATAAAGTTCTTCATGGACAATTGCCATTGATAAGACTCTATTCTGTGTCTCTGAAAAAATATTAATTAATTCATCATCTGTTAATTTTCTTTTTTGTAAATTTAATAAGGCATTTATTATTTGAAGATTGTTTTTAACTCTATGATGAATTTCTTTTAGATAGAGTTCCTTTTCATTAAGAGATGATTTTAATTTTTCTGTTAGAATATATTTTTCTGTAATGTCTATAAAGTTTAAAATTAAGTTATTGTTAAAAAAACAAAATATTATATCGATTACCTTTTCTTCATTGTTTAATGCCTTAATTTTTTGTGTCTCTATAGTATAAAACAAATTTTTACTTGATTTATCTATATTTTCTAATATCAATTTTAAAATATATTCTTTATAAGTATTATGATTATAAAAAATCTCAAGCCATTCATCCATTGATAAATTGATATGATTTGGATCAAATAGTTCTTTGAATTTGATATTAAAAAATATAATCTTACCATCCTGAGTAAATATAGCAACAGCAATTGGAAGATGATTGAATAGATCTTTTATCTCTTTTTCATTTTTCTTTAACTGCTCTTCCCTATTTTTAACAACATCTATCATAATTGTAAAACTTTTAGATAATTCATTTACTTCTTTATAATCACTCTCTGTAAATTTAATATCATAATTTCCCTTACTTATTTCGTTGGAATTTTGAGTTAAAATTTCTATTGGTTTTAAAATAGTTCTTACCCTTAATATAGAAAAAATTAATGCCAGTCCAAAAGATATTAATGTCCCTATTATTATTATTATACCTGATTTAAAAATAGACTTATATAGTTCGCTTTTGGGCTTAATGATTCCAACATACCAGTTAGTAGAATTTATTATTTCAAGATTTAATAAATATTCTTTATCATCTATCATTACAAAGCAGCCATTCCATTCGGAACTACATCCTCTTTTAATTTTGTATTCAAGGCTATTTCTTAGTTTTACATTTTTTATATCACTGTGTGCAATGAATGTATTGTCTCTATCGATTATAAAGGCATAACTATTTTTTTCTACATTTATATTCTCTATAAAATTTAAAAGATAAGATAAGTTAAGTTCTGATATGTATATAAAATCTTTTCCCCTAAATCCAAGTGTTACATTTGGTGAATAGTCAATATTAGAAAGAAAAGTATTTGTCCATTGAATATTATTATCTAAATTTTTTAAAAAAGATGTTGATATATTATTACCGATTAGATCCGGTTTATAAGGCGCTGTGAATTTAATAATACCATCGTTATTTGCTATTTTAATTGATTTAAATATTATTTCATTTTTTATAAAAAAATTAATAAAATCATTTATAATTTTTTCATCTATAATTTTATTTTCTATTAATGCCGACAGAGATCTAGCTTTTATTATAGAGCTTTCCAAAAAATATTCTGTCTCATATTTAAGAATTTTAGTTAATCTATAATTATCTCTATAGCCATTTTTAATGATTGAATTGCTTATAACAAAAGATATAATAAGACTCACAATTATCAATGGTATAGTTGAAAATGACAAAAAATTAATTAGAAATCCTTTTTTAAGAGAGTCGTTTTTCTTACTAAACATATATTTTTATCTCTTCTATTACCTCCTTGCTTAAATTATTTCTCTAAATAATTATAAGATATATTTTATATTTTTGCAAATAAAAATAAAATACAAATTTATATTAAATACAATTTTATTTTTTTAATCAGATAAAAAGATAGAATTATCCCATGGTTAATTTTGTTTGAGAAAAGATTGTAATAGGCTAATTTATTTTTTTTGTATAATTTGAAATAAATTTTTTCAAAAGTATGTCTCAAAACCTATTACCTGGTAGCAATCGTTGTAGATTGCCTTGTAAAATGGCGTGGTATTGCCTTCAAAGTGGGATAATTCTCTGCTCTTATTCCACTTTTTTATCTTTGTTAGTCTTAAG
>DAONLM010000083.1:0-12284 GCA_035406685.1 Spirochaetota bacterium | reverse complement strand
CTCCATAAAAATTGTTTTCTATATATTAATCACAAAATTTTTAAGAAAATCCTTTACAACTTTGAATAAAATTTTATAAAAAATCTAAAAAAATCTGGTATGTTTTTAAAAATATGATATAATGTTGCGATTGAAATTTTTAGGATGTGAAAATGAATAAAAAGAAACCAGAAGATTTTTATGAACTTTACAATAAAATAACAGATGAACTATCAAAAGTCGTAAAGGGACAAAAAGAAGTAATAAAATTTGTTGTTATTGCTCTTCTTACTGATGGACATATATTATTAGAGGGATTTCCTGGCTTAGGAAAGACATTAATTGCAAATGCTTTGAGTAGAATAATTTCTGCTAATTTTAAAAGAATTCAGTTTACACCAGATTTAATGCCATCAGATATTATTGGGACTACTATTTTTAATTATGAAAGAAATGAGTTTATTGTAAAAAAAGGCCCTGTTTTTACTAATTTTTTACTTGCTGATGAGATAAATAGAACTCCTCCAAAGACTCAGTCTGCTTTACTTGAAGCAATGCAGGAGAGGCAGGTTACTATTGATGGTAATATTTATAAATTGGAAGAGCCTTTTATAACAATTGCTACACAGAATCCAGTAGAACTCGAAGGGACATATCCGTTGCCAGAGGCACAACTTGATAGATTTATGTTTAAGATTCTTATTGATTATCCCTCTATTGAAGAGGAGAAAGAGATTTTATTAATGCACAGAGATGGATTTAATTCTGGAAGGCTTGATTTAACAGATTTGAATATAGTATGTAGTAGAGAGGATTTTATTCAATATAAGAATTCACTTGATAGTATAAATGTTGACGAAAAGATAATAAATTATATTATGGAAATAATCGATGCGAGTAGAAAAGACTCAAATATTGAAGTTGGAGCATCACCGAGGGGATCTATATATCTTTTAAAGTCAGCAAGGGCAATTGCATCTATAAATGGAAGGGATTTTGTTGTGCCAGATGATGTCAGGGAGTCAACTTATCCAGTATTAAGACACAGAATTATCCTACAACCAGAAGCAGAAATCGAAGGACATAAACCAGATGATTTTATTGACTCAATTTTAGATAGAGTAAAAGTACCGAGATGAAGATATCTTTTTATCCAACAAGAGTTTTTGCATTACTATTTATTATTCCGCTTGTTTTTGCCATATTGAATTTTTATTCAAAAATATTTATTTATATTACCATTATTTCAGATATTTTAATCCTCTTAATTGGATTTATTGATATTTTAGTTTCTCCTTCTTATAAAAAAGTAGATATATTTGTTGAAGATGTTTATTATTTTAATATTAATTCGTATAATTTACTAAAGGTAATTTTTACAAATAAAAATAATTCAAATGTAAGATTTTTTATAAAATTTGATCTTGATATATCTTTTGATAGAGATTATTCAAATGATATTTTTTTAATTGAAAAAGATCAAACAAAAGAGAAGTTTATTAAAATATTTTCAAAAAGAAGAGGTGAATTTCAAGTCAATTATATATTTTTAAAAGGTTTTTCTTTATTCAGATTTTTTAATATTTATATAAGAGAGAATAGAAATTTTAAGATAATAGTATTGCCTTATGTATCAAAAGTTAATCAATCATTTAGACTATTACAAAGGAGAATATATATTGAAGAGGGGTTAAACTTAAACAGAGAGATTGGGGATGGAAATGATTTTGAAATGTTAAAAGAATATACAAAAGATGATCCATACAATAGAATCGAGTGGAAGGCAACAGCAAGATTGAGAAAACCAGTGACAAAAATTTATAGAATGAATAATTCTTTAGATATAATTTTACTAATTGATTGTGGTCGTATTATGTCAACAGAGGTAAAGAATCTTTCCCTTCTTGATTATGCGATTAATTCTTCTTTATTATTATCTTATGCTTCTGTTAAGAATAACGATACTCTTTCTATTATCTGTTTCTCAAATGATATTAAGAGATATATCCCTCATATAAAAGATAGAAAAGATTTTAATAGTTTAAGAAATATACTTGCCACTATTAATTATGACTTTTTTGAGCCAGATTATAAGCAGGCTTTTATATTTTTAAGTAATAATATAAGAAAAAGATCTTTGATAATATTTTTTACAGATATTATAGATGATTCAAATATAAATATCTTTAAAGAGTCATTTTCTCTGTTATTAAAAAGGCATTTTGTTTTACTTATTTTATTGCAGGATAAGAATCTATTTGAGATAGGGGAGAGTATCCCTTTTAAAGAGGATGATATTTATAAAAAGAGTGCTGCTGCTGATATGATTTTAAAGAGAGAAAGAACAATAGAGATGCTAAAAAAACTTGGTATAGATATTCTTGATATTTTTCCAGAAGAATTGAATGTTGAATTATTAAATAAATATATAAACATTAAAAATAAAAGTTAAAAAGAGTTGATTTTTTTAAAAAAATATTTTATATACAGATAAAATTTCTAAGATTATATTGCCCTATTAGGGATAAATACTTTTAATAAAGGGGAATTTATGGGAAAAGGGGATTTGAGAACAAGAAGAGGTAAAATTTATAGAGGAACATTTGGAAAGACAAGGCCTAAAAAAAAGAATATAAATAAAACAAAGGCTACAACTTCAACTAAAAAATAAAATATATACATTTTTTATTATCTATTTAAAATGTGATTTATTTAGGGGGATATCTCTTTTAAAGAACAACTGCTTTTTAATAGGAGAGGAGAAATTTAATCTAAAATTTTAGAACAAAGTTATATTTTAAACTTTTGACAAAATTAAAAATTTTATGTATATATTCGATTATGAAAGATTTACAAAATCTAAATTATATCTTTGTAAAGCAATTTTATCTTTCTTTACTAAAAGCAGAGAAATTAAAATTAGGTAAAAACAATATTAATAATTTTAAGATTCTAAAGTACTGTCTAAAAAGAATAAGATTTAACATTAAAAATAATTTTTCCTTGATATTAAATAAAAAATTTAAAAAATTAAGAAAAAGAATTAAGATATTCGAACAAATAATAGATAAATTTTTGTCTTTTGAAATTTTAATAAAAAATTTTTATAATATAAAAGAAAATTTGACATCTGATTATAAAAATTTTGAAGATATTTTACTCACCATACAACATAGTTTTTATTTTCAGAGAATAAATCTTTTAAAAAATTATGATTATTTAGAGTTAAAAAAAGGGCTTGTAGATTTTATATGGAGAATAAAGAATTCAAGAATAACTAAAAAAGATTTAAAAAAGGTATTTCTAAAATTCGAGAAAAAAATGAGTGGCTTTTATACAATAGTAAATATCATTAAAGAAAATTGCAATAACGAAAATATTAAATTGTTAAGAAAGTCATTTATTCAGATAAGGTATTTTATTGAATATTTCTTTTTTATATTTAAAATAAAATATACTGATTCGGTTAAACTTGCCAATTTTAACAATATCCTTTCAAGAATCAAGAATATCGACTTAATAATAGAGGAATTAACAAAAATAGCAAATGAAACTAATAAGAGTAATGTATTAGGAAGTATTGCAGAGCTTAAAGATTATCATATTATTAAAAAGAAAAATTGCATTGAGATCTTGAATAAAGAAATTTTTGAAAAGGATTTTCTAAAAAAACTTACACGAATAATAGATGGTATTAAAGAAAACTTTGTAATTTTTTAAAAAAAATCTTGACTTTTTTTGTTTATTTTTTTATAGATTTATACGGAGAAGTTTTGTTTTTTAAGAAATCTATCTATTTACAATCTGTTGACTCTACAAATATCTATCTAAAAAAGTGTGAAAAAGAGGATAGAATTGTCGTATGGACATATAATCAGACTGCTGGAAGAGGGAGAGAAAATAGAAAATGGATAGATTTTAAGGATAAAAATCTGGCTTTGTCTGTTCTGTTTGAACCAACAGAACCTTTCAATATAAATTGGTATATTGCCGCTACTTCATTATCTCTTATAGATACTCTTGATTATTATGGTATCAGAGAGAGATGGATAAAGTGGCCAAATGATGTCTATATTAATGGAAAAAAGTTAGCCGGCATATTAGCAGAATCAGTGTGGAATGGCAATAGAATAGATAGGCTTATTATAGGTATAGGTATAAATGTAAATACAGAAAAAGAGGAGATAGCCTTAATAGATAAAAAGGCGACCTCTGTTGCTATTGAAAAGGGTAGTAAAATAGATATAAAGGAGTGGACAGAGAGATTTATACAAAATTTATCATATAGATTTGAAATACTTTTGGAGCAAAATAGAATAGATAAAATAAAAGAGGATTGGCTTAAAGAAAGTAAAATTATCGGTAAAAAGGTAGAATGGATAGATATTAACAAAAATGTAAGAGAGGGAATTGTTGAAGATATTGATAATGATGGTTTTTTGGTCTTAAAAATAGGTAATGATATAATTAAAGTAATGTCTGGGGACATTGCTTTAAAAGATTTTTATAAAAATAAATAATATAAATAATTATGGAGGTTAAAATTATGTTAGATCCTACATTCAAACTTTTAAGTGAAGCATTTGTGGTAATGATAATGGGAATGGGAGTAGTATTTTCTTTTTTAATAGTACTCATTATATTTATATCTATTTCAGGTTTTATTATTAGAGTATTTAAACTTGAAAAAGAGGAGAAAGTAGAGATTATACAAAAGTCAGATGATACTCAAGTTATAGCCGCAATTGTTGCTGCTATTAAAAGTAGGGTAAAGTAATATATTTTTATAGAAAAAATAAAATTTTAGTATATTAAGGAGATTTTTAAAATATGGCAAAAAAGAAGATTAAAATTACAGATTTAGTATTAAGAGATGCTCATCAATCTCTTTTAGCAACAAGAATGTTAACATCAGATATGTTACCAATTGCTGACAAATTAGATAAAGTTGGCTTCTGGTCGTTAGAAAGCTGGGGTGGTGCAACATTTGATTCTTGTATAAGATTTTTAAATGAAGATCCATGGGAAAGAATAAGGCAACTCAAAAAGGCAATGCCAAATACTCCGATGCAGATGTTATTAAGAGGTCAGAATCTTTTGGGTTATAGAAACTATGCTGATGATGTTGTTGATAAATTTGTTGAAAGAGCAGCAGCAAATGGAGTTGATGTATTTAGAATTTTTGATGCCTTGAATGATCCAAGAAATCTTGAAAGATCTGTAAAGGCTGTTAAAAAGGCAAAAAAGCATGCTCAGGCCACAATTAGTTATGCGACAACACCATATCACACAATTCAGAAATATGTTGAACTTGCAAAAGAATTTGAAAAAATGGGAGTTGATTCTATCTGTATTAAAGATATGGCGGGGCTTTTAAAACCTTATGAGGCTTATGAACTTGTTAAGGCTTTAAAAAATGTGGTAAATGTCCCAATAAGTGTTCACTCTCATGCTACAACTGGTATGTCTGTTGCTACTCTTGTAAAGGCAGTTGAAGCTGGAGCAGATATGATTGATACAACAATCTCATCATTGGCAATGGGGACAAGTCATTCTCCAACAGAGACAATGGTAGAGATATTAAAAGATACTGATTGGGATACAGAACTTGATATAAAATTACTCGTTGAAATTGCGGCATATTTTAGAGAGGTAAGAAAGAAATATAAGAAATTTGAATCCTCATTCTTAGGTGCTGATACAAGAATTTTGGTGGCTCAGGTTCCGGGTGGAATGTTATCAAATCTTGAAAGCCAATTAAAAGAGCAGAATGCTTTAAATAAATTAGATGATGTATTAAAAGAGATACCTATTGTTCAAAAGGATTTTGGTTATATCCCACTCGTAACACCTACTTCACAGATTGTAGGGACTCAGGCTGTGTTTAATGTTCTTTTTGGAAGATATGAAAGACTTACTGGTGAATCAAAAGACTTACTGGTTGGTAAATATGGGAAAACACCTGCGCCAGTAAATGAAGAGTTACAGAAGAAGGCTTTAAAAGAACTTAATATGGATAAACCAATAACAGTAAGGCCAGCAGATAATATTCCAAATGAACTTGATAAAATAGCAAAAGATTTAAAAGAAAAGATGGGCGGAAAAGATATGAATATAGATGATGTTCTTACTTATGCATTGTTCCCACAGATAGCAATTAATTTCTTTAATAATAGAGCAAATGGTCCTGTTAAGATTGAAGCTCCTGTGGAAACAAAGACAGAAGAGGCAAAAAAATCATCTGGTAAATATGTTGTTAATGTCAATGGCAAGAGTTATAAGGTTGCAGTAATCAACGAGGCAACAGTAAATATTGATGGGAAAGAATATAAGATCGATATTAAAGAGGGAGAAGAGTATACTTCACACCATGAAAAGAAAATAGAGGCTGGGGCAAAATTAATAGAGGCTCCTGTTGCTGGAACAGTTTTAAAATATACTAAAAATGATGATGATTATGTGAAAGAGGGCGAAACAATTATGATAATAGAGTCCATGAAGATGGAGCTTGAGATAAAATCAACGGCAGAAGGGAGAATTGAATATCTTGTTGATATAGGCGATAAATTGAGTTCTGGTCAAACTATTGCAGAAATTGTTAAATAAATTTTAATAAGGGGTTAACATATGATTAAAAAGAATGTTCCTTCAATATTTGTAAAAGTTATAGGGATTTTAGGGGTATCTATTATTTTATCTCTATTTATCTCAAAGTCTCTTGATATAAAAAAAGAAAAGGTAAATATCAGTAAGATAAAGACAACAAATACAGAGATAAAAATCAATACTCCTATTACAACTGATTCGAGTTCTGTAACTGAACAGGAGAAGCCAAAAGTAAAAAAGGATGTTGATGTAAATATTGTAAATTTTTTTGTAAATATTTTTAAGAGCACCGGTATTTATGCATTTATTACAGAAAAAGAGGAGGCAATAACTCCTGGTGGCGAGAAGATTTTTGTGTACGGATGGCAAAAATTGATAATGATAATCGTAGCATTGATAATAATCTATTTAGGTGCTGCAAAGAATTTTGAGCCTTTGTTACTAATACCAATAGGATTTGGTGCATTGTTTGTTAATATACCTTTTGCTGGTGCTTGGGTTGATAGTTCAGGTCATCCTGGTTTTCTTAAAATAATATATGATGCTGGTGTTGGAAATGAATTTTTCCCACTTATAATATTTATGGGAATAGGAGCAATGACAGACTTTGGGCCATTAATTGCAAATCCAAAGACAGCATTATTAGGTGCTGCTGCCCAATTTGGGGTATTTGGAACCCTTTTTGGAGCAATTGCTCTTAACTTTATACCAGGAATTAATTATACCTTACAGGATGCCTGTGCTATTTCAATCATAGGTGGGGCAGACGGCCCAACAACAATATATATTGCTGCAAAATTAGCTCCTCATTTACTCGGTTCAGTAGCTGTTGCAGCATATTCTTATATGGCACTGGTTCCAATTATTCAGCCACCAATAATGAAACTTTTAACAACCAAGAAAGAGAGAATGATAAAGATGAAACAGTTAAGGCCAGTAGGTAAATTAGAAAAAATAATGTTTCCAATGATAGTATTTGGATTAACAATATTATTATTACCTGCTGCTGCTCCACTTCTTGGTTCTTTAGCATTTGGTAATTTTATAAGAGAGGTTGGAATAGTAGAAAGACTATCAAAAACATTACAGAACGAATTAATGAATATAGTGAGTATTTTTTTAAGTTTGGGTGTAGGTTCACAGATGAGTGCCGATAAATTCATGCAATTTTCCACACTCGGTATAGTAGTACTTGGCCTTTTTGCCTTTGGACTTGCAACTGCTGCCGGAGTTATTGTTGCTAAAATAATGAATCTATTCTTAAAAGAGAAGATAAATCCATTAATTGGATCTGCTGGGGTTTCGGCAGTTCCTATGGCAGCAAGAGTTTCTAATAAGGTAGGGCTTGAAGCAGATCCGGGTAATTTTCTCATAATGCATGCAATGGGACCAAATGTTGCTGGTGTTATAGGAACAGCAGTTGCTGCTGGTGTTATGATAGCGGTTTTTATGTAATTAATTAAAAAGAACCTAATTAGTTAGGTTCTTTTTTTATAAAGAAAATAAAATATTTTATATATTAAGGAGAAAAAATATGAATGATAGTAGTATGACAAAAAACAAAAAGTTAATTAAGTGGGTTGAAGAGATGGCTAAAATGTGTCAACCAGATAAAGTTTACTGGTGTGACGGGAGTCAAGAAGAATATGATAGACTCTGTGAAGAACTTGTTAAATCTGGTACATTTATTAGACTTAATCCAGAAAAAAGGCCAAATAGTTTTCTTGCTTTCTCAGATCCAAGTGATGTAGCAAGAGTTGAAAATAGGACATTTATCTGTTCTAAAAAACAGGAAGATGCTGGTCCTACAAATAACTGGAAAGATCCAGATGAAATGAAACAAATTCTAACAAAACTTTATACTGGTTGTATGAAAGGTAGAACAATGTATGTTATACCTTACAGTATGGGTCCAATAGGATCACCGATTTCTCATATAGGTGTTGAGTTAACAGATTCTGCTTATGTTGTTGTCAATATGATGATAATGACAAGAGTAGGAAAGAAAGTTCTTGAAGCACTTGGAGAAAATGGTGAGTTTGTTCCCTGTTTACATAGTGTAGGTAAACCATTAAAACCAGGTGAAAAAGATGTTCCATGGCCATGTGAAACAAATATAGATAATAAATATATTGTTCATTTCCCAGAAGAAAAAATGATATGGTCATACGGAAGTGGTTATGGTGGAAATGCCTTACTCGGTAAAAAGTGTTTTGCATTGAGAATAGCCAGTGTTATGGCAAGAGAAGAGGGATGGCTTGCTGAGCATATGCTTATATTAGGTATTACTAATGAAAAGACTGGTGTAAAGAAATATATTGCAGCAGCATTCCCAAGTGCTTGTGGTAAGACAAATCTTGCAATGTTAATACCAACAATACCAGGATGGAAGGTAGAATGCGTTGGAGATGATATTGCCTGGATGAAATTTGGTAAGGATGGAAGATTGTATGCTATAAATCCAGAAAGTGGTTTCTTTGGAGTTGCTCCCGGAACTTCTATGAAATCAAATCCAAATGCAATGTTCTCTTTGACAAAAAATTGTATATTTACAAACTGTGCCTTAACAGAAGATGGGGATGTCTGGTGGGAAGAGATGACAGATACGCCACCAGCAAAATTAACAGATTGGCAGGGTAAGGAATGGACACCTACTTCTGGTACAAAAGCAGCACATCCAAATGCAAGATTTACAGCACCAGCAAGACAGTGTCCTGTAATTGATCCCAACTGGGAAGATCCACAAGGTGTTCCAATTTCAGCAATACTTTTTGGTGGAAGAAGATCAAGTGTTGTTCCTCTTGTTCATGAATCATTCTCCTGGAATCATGGGGTATTCCTTGGTTCAATAATGGCAAGTGAGATGACAGCAGCAGCAATAGGTGGTGCAGGCCAATTAAGAAGAGATCCTTTTGCAATGCTTCCTTTCTGTGGTTATCATATGGGAGATTATTTTAAACACTGGATAAATATTGCCAAAAATAAAGATAAGAACAAGTTACCAAAGATTTACTATGTTAACTGGTTTAGAAAAAATAAAGAGGGCAAATGGTTATGGCCTGGTTATGGAGAAAATAGTAGAGTCTTGGAATGGATCTTTGAAAGAACAGAGGGTACTGCAAAGGCAAAAGAGACTCCAATAGGAAATATTCCAACCGAAGATTCTTTGAATCTTAAAGGATTAAATATAAGTAAGGAGTTCCTTGAAGAGGTATTAAAAGTAGATGTCAATGAATGGAGAAATGAACTTCCAGGAATAAAAGAGCATTTTGAAAAATTTGGAGATAAACTTCCAAAAGAATTATGGGATGAATATGAGGCTTTAAAAAAGAGGTTGGGTTAAAATATTATTAAGAGGCTGTCTTATAGCAGCCTCTTTTTTATTCAGGAATTTATATATTTTTCAAGATTGGAAATTTGAGACTCAGAGCCAAATGTTATTAAGATATCCCCCTTTTCTAAAATAGTCTCTGAATCAGGATTATATTTATAAAACTGTTCGTTATATTTTTTTATAGCAAATATTAAAAGTCCTATTTCTCTATATATATTTGTATCTCTTAGACTCTTTCCTATAAATTTTGAATTTTCTTTTATAGCAATATCTCCAATATAAAATGTCTGATCTCCGTTTATTATATTTGTCTGTTCTATAAATTTAAATATATTTTTATTGGTTAATGAAAGAGCCAATCTCTCGCCAATTAAAGAATCTCCTGATATTACTTCATCTATTCCAATAGAATAAAATTTAGATATATTTTTTTCTTCTATTACATAACTTGCTATTGTTAAATCTGGATTTAATTTTTTTGCTGTTAATGCTATAAATAAATTTATAGCATCATCTCTGACACTTGCAACCAATCCTTTTGCATTTTTAATGCCAGCCTGTAATAAGATATTCTCATCTGTTGCATCACCAGTTATATAGAAAATATTTTTATTATTATTAAAATCTAGATGCGATAATATAATCTCTTTGATATCAATTATATCAATGAGAACTAATTTTTTGTTTAGTTTTAAAAGAGAAGAGACCACATTTTTACCAACTTTACCTATTCCACATATAATATAATGATTCTTTAATTTTGAAATTTTATCCAGCATCTTTTTATTACTCCTGTTATTTAAGATTATAAATTCAAGGATAATTGAACTAAAAATAGATAACGATAGAAAAAAACCTATAAAACCCAATAAAGAAAAAATAATTGTAAAGATTATTCCATTATGAGAAAGTGGCTTAACCTCTTTAAAACCAATGGTAGTAATTACTATTACTGTCATATAAAGACTTTCAAGAAATGTCCATTTTTCAATGAGTTGATACGATATTGTTCCAATAGTAAGTAAAGAAAAAATTGTGATAAGTATAATAGTTATTCTAATTTTACCCATTTCTTTTCTATTTTTATATCAAAATAATTTAAACTTTATAAGAGATAGAAAATATATTTTAAAATAAAATATAAATATCTATTGCAAAATAAAAAGAAATATAATATAATTAATTTAAAATTAGTTTCAATAAAATAGGAGGTTTTATGAAAAAAACAATTATTTTATTCTTAATTTTCATTTTTTTCGTCGATTTAGTTTTTTCTCAAAATTTATCAAATGATGCTAAAGAAGCCAAGAAAATGATAGAAGAAGCAATAAGTTATTACAAAAAGTATGGTTTAGATAAATTAATAGAAGAGATTAATAATCCGAAGGGTATTTTTGTTAAAGGGGATTTATATCTATTTATGCACAATTTTGATGGCCTTATGCTTGCTCATGGATTAAATATTGCTTTGGTAGGTAAAAATGTAAGCGAATGGAAAGATACAGATGGAAAGGCTTTTGTTAAGGAATTCATAAAAACAGCAAAAGAAAAAGGTGAAGGTTGGGTTGATTATAAATGGCAAAATCCTGTTACAAAAAAGATAGAACCGAAGACAACTTTTATTAAAAGGTTAGATAAGAATTTAGAAATTTATATAGCATGCGGAATTTATAAAAAGAAATAAATTTTTATAATTTTTTAATATTTAAATTTAATTTATTTTCTCTTTTTTAAGGAGTAAAAATGAAGAAGCTAATTAATAGAGTATTAAATAATACCACAATAACAAAGAAAATATTAATTATTTTATTATCTTTTGTTATAATATTGACATCTATTGCTATAAGCAATCTCTTTTTGTCTGTAAGACAGAGTATAATATTAAAAAGACTTTTAGAAATAGATCTTCTTAAAAAAGAGAAAGATATAAAAAGATTAGATAAGGATTTATTAATATCTTCATTTAAAGTGAATCTGATTTTAAATTATATTGCAACCAATGTTGAGTATTCAAAAATTGAAGAGATTTCTCAAGAAATAAATGATATAATTTCTTCCTCTGAAAAATCATTAGATATTTTTTTAAATTCTAAAATTTATAATGAGAAAGAGGGAAAAATATTAAAAAATATTAAAGAACTATTTTCTTTATTTAAACAGGATACAATTACTGCAATTGATGTCTCGAGTAGTGGAGATTTAGGCGTTGCTGCTATTATTATTTATAATGTTAATGAAGATTATAAAAGAATTTCGACTGAATTAAACAAATTGTTAGAAATTATTCAAGATGAGATAAAATCTTTATCTAAAACCCATTCTCATTTAAATCAAGTTAAATCATTTATTTTTTTATTTTCTTTTG
>DAONLM010000082.1:0-12338 GCA_035406685.1 Spirochaetota bacterium | reverse complement strand
AAGAAAAATTTATGAAGATGATACAAAAACTAAAAAATGAGATAGAGGGTTTAAAAAAAAGAAAGGCTTGTGTTGTGAAGGAGGGAAGAGCCCAAGATATCCCATGCTCAATAGAGTATAACGACTACTTTTTACTCAAATTCAACTCAAATTTCTGCCTGAAAGAGATAAAATTTTTATAAAATTAATGAAATGCCTAAAATTTGACCATTCTATCTTTCTTACTCAAAACTTACCCTTAGGCTAATTCTATCTTTTTATCTGCCTAAAAATAAATTCGCACCCTTCTTATTTATATCTACTTATGGCAGAATTAACTATTCTCTCTATTAATTCTTCATACGAGATACCGCAAAGTCTACTGAGAATGGGTAGATCAGAATGAATTGGGTTAAGACCTGGCAAAGGATTTATTTCAATAAAATTTGGCTCTCCATCTTTATCGATTCTTATATCTATTCTTGAAAGATCTCTGCAATTAAGAATTTTATGAATCTCTAAAGCCATTTTTTTACATTTCTCAACAATACTGTCTTTTGGTATTATATAATTGACAAATTTCTCATAATTTGCCTTTACTTCATAAGAGTATATATTGCTATTATTATCATTAAAAATTATTTCCAGAACTCCTATTACTCTTGCCTCTTTGCCTGTGCCTATTACACCAACGGTAAATTCTCTGCCGGGGAGAAACTCTTCAACTAAAATAGGTTGATTATAAAGATTAAGAAGTATTTTTATTCTTTCGAATAATTCATCCTTATTTTTTACAACTGAATTAGAAGATATGCCCTTGCCAG
The DNA here is from genome assembly GCA_035406685.1 of Spirochaetota bacterium. Lineage (GTDB taxonomy): Bacteria > Spirochaetota > GWE2-31-10 > GWE2-31-10 > MWDO01 > DAONLM01. The sequence continues at coordinate 11,535 of DAONLM010000082.1, read as the reverse complement.
TACCTTCTGCTACTGGCTTTATGAATAAGGGATAATTTAGATTAACAAAATCAATATCATCAATACCTTCAACAATAAAAAAAGGAGATGTTTTAATTTTAGAAAAAGAGAGTATTTTTTTTGTAAGGCCTTTATGATGACATACTGAAATTGTAACAGGATCAGAAAAAGTATAAGGTATCTTAAATCCTTCGAGTATTGCTGGCACCTGCGATTCTCTACTAATACCATAGCATCCCTCTGCTATGTTAAAAACAAGATCCCATTTATTATTAGCAATTTTTGATATAAGACTCTTAAAATTACCAATTCTTTCTACTTCAAAGCCGAGCTTTAATAAAGCATTTTCAAGCCCTTCAATTGTTTCCTCTTTATCAAATTCTGCTGCCTCCTCTTTTGTCCAGCCTTCGGCAATATATTCTGATTGCAAATCATAAGTGAGTCCTATTTTCATAACTTAATTACCTCAAATCTACATACTCTTGAGCCATTTGCCCAACAATCAATTTCCTTAACATAAAAATTAAAGCCAGTATACTTTTCAAAGATCCCGGCCAAAAATCCAGCATCATAATCACAAACAGTCTCATTTGTTACAGGTAAACCAGAACAATCAAGATCTTCTGATATTGTTATTACAAACTTTAAATTTTCCATATCACTCTTTTCTATTCTTAAAATTCCCATTCCCAATTCTATAAAAAGTTTTTCAAGTTTTGAAATTAATTCATAAAAATTCATCTCTTTTTTTATAAAATTTTTAAAAAATTCCTTACCAGCAATCTTACCTGCTTCATAAAAAATCTCGTCTGCTTTAGTAGATCCAAGATTATTTACTATTGCACTTCTTATAGAATATTGCATTAATCTATAGATTAGAACTTCTGTTTTTGTCCCTAAATTAGGTCGACCAATGTTGATGTCTCCCAGATCTTCCCACTTAAAAATATAATTATTCTCTTTCATTTTCATTATTATTTAAAATATTCTCCTCTTTTATTAAATTTTCTGGCATTTCACTTTTAAGATATATCTTCTTTTTTTCAGAATACTCTTTTAATTGTTTTAATTCCTCTCTCATCTGATTATCTATCTCTTCAAATTTAGGTATTTTTCTATAATAATTTTTTTCTTTTTTTCTTCTATAATCCCGTAAATCAATAAGGCCTTCAACCATCTTTGTTCTAACAAGATGAGAAAGTTTACCAAAATTAAGATGAGAATAATCTTCATATTTTATTGTATTAAGAACTCTTATATGAGGTCTAACATCCCTTATCCAGGCGCCACCTGGTCTTATGCAATTCCAGCTATCAAAAATAACTGGAACAATATCAGCCTGAGAGTCAACTGCAAGTCTGAATGTCCCATGAAAAAATGGACCAATTTTACCATCAAACCTTCTTGTTCCTTCTGGATAGATAACAATAGGAATCCCTTTTTCTAAAAATGATGTTGCCTTTCTAAAAATAGCGGCAACCTCACCTGCTGTCATATCTTCACTAAGAATTATGTTTTTTGAAATCTTTGCTATCCAGCCAACCAAAGGCAATCTTGCCCATTTCTCTTTAAATAAAGTTTTAATGGAGCCGGGCAAAAGATACATTAAGATAACATCATATTGAGAGGCATGATTTATTACATATATTCTTTTTTCTCCTTTTTTAGGAGCTTTAAGTCCATTTTTATCATAATTTATTCTTTCAACAAAATATAATAAAAAAAAGAGTCTACAAAAAAATTTAATCATATATGGAAATAGTACTCTATCCCTATCAAAAAGAATAGAGATAAGCCAGACAAATGGCATAACAACAAAAAACTGAATTAAGTTTATTATAATAAAAAGTGTCCAGCCAAAAATAGTGAAAAAAATATGTCTTAATAATATTCTATCTTCTTTATTTTTCATTTTATTCTATCTATTAAAAATCTGCTACTTTTATATTTTTAACTATAAAATGATAATCTTTTTCATTTAAGGTAAATTTAATCTCATCATTTACCTTTTTATCAAGAAGTTTACCACCAAAAGGAGATTGATAGGAAATAATATTTTTCTCACTATCAGATTCCCATGGTCCCAATATAGTATATTTTACAATATTGTTTGTATTTTTATCCAAAAGTTCTACCTCTGTTCCAAAGGTAATAAAATCAGCTTTAATCTCTTCTTTTTTAACAATCTTTGCAATGCTTAACTCATTCATTAATTTACTCATTTTATTCTGTAAGAATAATTGCTTCTCTTTTGCAGCCTTATATTCAGCATTTTCTCTCAAATCCCCTTTCTCCATTGCCCAACCTATCTCTTTTGAGTTCTCTGGTATTTCTATATCTTTAATCTTTATAAGCTCCTGCTGCATTCTCTTGTAACTTGCCTCTGTTGTAAGAAGTTTATCTATAATTGAACTCTTTGCCTTTGTCTCATCAAATTTAAGACTTTCACTCTCTTTATCAATATCTGGAAATTTCTCATCTATCTTATTTTTTACCATTACAATATATTCTCCATCAAGCACATAAAGCTCATTTATAATGGCGTAAAGTCTTATAGCAAATTCTTTATCTGCCTTATCAATATAATCACAGATATACTTTGTTTTAAATAGATAATCTTTTATCTGATTAAGAATCTTTTTATTTTGTGTAACATCTTTTTTATTATTGATATCCCTATGGCATATTTCAATAAGATGAATTAAAGAAAGTATTATATTATCATACTCAATGTTTAACTCTTTGGCTTTCTCCTGATTAAGAATATTTGTAACAATCCAGAAAAAAGCCTCTCTATATTCTTTATAAGAGACAAAACATTCTAAAATTATTTTATTTGTAATATTCTTATCTTTTATAAAAAGTTCATCATAAATAAATTTCTGTGGATATTGATAAAATATATTCTTAAATATCTCAACCCAATCCTTATGATATTTTTTTAATAACAATAAATATTGCTTTTTATAATCATAAATTGATATATTTTCATAAATTTTAATATAATCTTCTATATTATAAACAAACTCAGAAAACTCATGGGCAATTTTTATCTTTAATAAGGGATTTTCTTTTTGAAGATTTGTCAATAAAATATAAGAGGAGACCACCTGTTCATTTACATTATTTACAGAATTCAAAAAAGTCTGAAAGTATTGTAGCATTTCTGTAAAATTTTCTGAATCAAGTTCTCCATTCTCAATAAAGTCAAGAATAAGATTAAATCTCTGATTAAAATCTTTAATTGCTTTAAAACTATTGTATATTTTTTCATCATAGCTTAAAGGTTTATCCCTCATCTCATAAATATCACTTGCCTCATCAATTGTCCCAAATTTTGCATCTGTTTTTAATACCTTTTTTGCATTTGCCCACCAACTATTCCAGGAAGAAGGACTCAAAACATCTGGCACAAGTTCCTCTTTAATATTTTTCATAGATATTCTATTATCATAACTCTGAATAAGAATCTTTAATGCCCATGGGATATCCTCTTTTACCTTTTGTTTTAACTTTTCTATGTCTTTTAATTTTAAGACCCAGATATGATTTTTTTGAAGAGTCTTTAAAGAGTCTATTGCCATATTTAAAGACATAGTGTGTCCCTTTTTCTTCTGAAAATCTATTGTAAATATATCTTTTTCTATACTTACTATTCTACCAATTCCCCATGTTCTATGATATACAAAATTCCCCTTATCAAAAACAATATGCTTTTCAAAACTTGCAATAGCATCATTTATATTTCTCCATTGAGCCTCTAATCCGCTTCTTTGAATATATTCTTCTAATAAAGAGTGGTCTTTATATTTTTTTCTATAAATAGAAACAATCTCTTTTCTACCATAAAGATCATCTGGATTTTTTTCTAAAATAAGTTTTAATATTTTAAGACAGACATCAAATTCATCTTTTAATGCATAAATTTCATAAAGATATTTTAAAAGATCTATTGCTCTTTCATTGTTAAAATGTTTTGAAATCTTTTTTTCTAAATTAATAAAGTATTCATAACTAATATTATCAAATGAAGTAAGTTTCTTCCATAACTCTTCTACCTGATTAAAATTCTTATTCACAATAAATCTATTTATAGCCTTTTTGTAATAAGAAAGAGCCTCATCAATATCGCTATTTTTCTCTTTGTATTCTGCAAGTTTTAAAGCAGCTTCTGCCTCTTCATAGTCGACCTTTATTAATCTTTCCCATAAATTTGGTAATTCGTCTTTTTTGTTTAGATTATTCTCTGCTTCTATTAATATTCTTAAAATAGATTTAATATCAGCATAATACAAAAATTTTTTACATAAGAATTCAACAATATTCCATTTCAAATTATCAGAAAATATTTTAAGTAGGTTTAAAACATAAGTATCATCATAATTACCATCTTGAAATTGTAACATTGAATAAATATATAGAGCAATTATAGAATTTTTATTATGTTTTAAATATTCTTCTGTAATAGAAGTTGCCTCTTTAATAAGATTTTTTTCTCTAAAAGATTCTATTAATAAATTTAAATCTTCAAAATTTTTAATAGTATAATTATTTATTGTGGCTCTTGTCCATTTCTCTTCATTGAGTAAATTCTCTAAATTTTGTATTATTTTATTATCGCTCATTTTATCTCCTGTTTATTTTTTAATAGATTGTATATATCTTGAGATAAACTCTTAATATTATCCTCTATTTGCAAAAGTTCTTTTTCGCTGTTTCCTTTTATCAAAAAATAATCATATAACCATAAATAACAATTAATAAGCCTTGCCCTTTTACTATTCATATAATCAGACTCAACATTTATTTCTTTTTCTAAATAAAAAATCTCCTGTTTTAATCTCCCATATTCTACTGGCATAAGCTCTCTATATACATTAAATAGTCCCAAAACTCTGCCATATATTGGAATCCAGCTTTTTATATCTTTCTCTGAAATATGAAATTCATATAACTTTGATATAATAGTATGTATTATATTTGAATCCAGAGAATCGATATCTATAATATCTGGTTCAATAAAAAAAGCCTCTCTAAAAAGTAATTTTGCCTTTTCATCTTCATCTATCAAAGCATAACTATCAGCAAGTTGAGCAATTATATTTGCATTATTTATATCTATATTAATTGCCTTTTCAAAACAAACTATGGCATTCTTATAATCACCTATCTTTTTATTTGCTATTCCAGTAAGATAAATTAATTCCGCATCTATTATTCTATTTTCTGCCAGATCTTTTTTTAAAAAATCAAGTGCCTTTTTATGAACAAAATATATTATACTTGCTAATACTTTTTTATTAAACCTTGTACCCTCTATAAAATTTTCAAATTTTTTCCATTCATTTAAAAGAAATTTCCCTTTTGCAATATTTTCTTTTATGGAATCTAATTTATTAATACGCGTCTGCCAATATTTGCATGCCTTTAAACCAGATTCTGCTATATCATTATTAAAATGAGACTTTAATAATTCCTCAAAAGAATTCTGAGCCTCTATTAAAGTCCCATTCTTTAATAATTCCAAAGATCTACTAGCCGCTTTAATTAGCTCTGAATCATCATTTTTCTTCATTTCTTTATGATTCATAAAATTTTATATGTAAAAAATTTTAATTCTTCAAAAGAATTTAAATTACCCTCTCTAATTATATTTTTAGAAAAATTCTTTAAAAAATTAATTAACAATCTATTTTTATATCAATTATTATAAAATTTGTCAATTAAAATATTAATGTTATACCGAAATAAACTTTACCCTCAGAGTATGTCAAAATTTTAACAATTAATCATCAAAAAAATTTTTTATATTATTATAATAAGATTTTTTTTGATAATCTTCATCTAAATTTGACTCATAATTTAAATTATCTTCGCAATTAGTAAAAAATATTCTTTCTGTAAGAGATTCAAGATCTTCTATCTCTTTTAAAAATCGCGACTTATCTGAATAACTCTTACATTCGAGTCTCCATGAGGCTTCATTATAAATTTTGCAATAATTTGGAGAGATTAAAAAAAGATTTCTCTTTGCTCTTGTTGTTGCAACATAAAAAAGCCTTCTTTCTTCTTCTATGTTGTCAACATTAATTGAATAACTGGAAGGTAATGCCCCGTCTGTAAGATTTATTATAAATACTGTATGCCATTCAAGCCCCTTCGCAGAATGTATCGTAGAAAGAGTAAGAATATCCTTTTCCTTCTCTGTTTCATCAACATCTATTTGAGAATCCGTTGGTGGTTCTAAAGCCATATCTGTTAAAAAATCTTCAATGCTATTATATTTTTCTGATAATCCTATCAATGTAATTATATCATTTATTCTTTTATTATAATTATCATATTTATTTTGTAATAAAGGTATATAATACTCGCTTATTAATTTTAATTTTTCAGAAAGATTGATCTCTTCTTTTTTAATATTAGAAAAAAGTGTATACAATTTATTAAGTCCAGTATTACTATTCTCTTTGAGTAGATCTTGTAAAGAATCTATTCCATTTTCTGATTTTATCACCTTTGAAATTATTTTTTCTGCAGTCTTATGTCCAATTTTATCAAGTAATAATAAAATTCTAAACCATGCAACATCATCTTTATAATTGTAAATAACCCTCAGATAAGCAAGCATATCCTTAATATGAGCTGCCTCTACAAATTTTAACCCACCATATTTAACATAAGGTATATGATATCTATTTAACTCTATTTCAAGTTCATTTGAATGAAAAGCAGCTCTAAATAATACAGCCATATCTTTAAGATTAATTCCCTTATCCAGAAGTTCTAATATCTTTTTACATATAAAATTTGCCTGCTCTGTAGCATCATTTACATAAATAAGATATGGCTTCTGATCACTCTCTATATCGGAAAAAAGTTTTTTAGAATATTTTTCTTTTGCATTCTCTATAATGGCATTTGTAAAATCAAGAATAGGTTGTGTACTTCTATAATTCTGTTCAAGTTTTCTTATAGTTGTATCTGGAAATATTTTAGGAAAATCCATAATGTTTTTAAAATCAGCGCCTCTAAAAGAATATATACTTTGAGCATCGTCTCCAACTACCATTATATTGCCATGTTCACTGGCTAACAGACTTGCTATCTGTGCCTGAAGTCTATTAGTATCCTGATATTCATCTACCATAATATATCTATAATTATTTGAAAGTCTCTTTCTTATATCTTCTATTTTCAATAAATCTCTTAGGTTAATCAAAAGATCATCATAATCCATAAGATTTCTATTTTTTTTTGTTTCTTTATATGCTTTATAAATCTCTTCAATTTCTGGAGATAATTCCAAAAAATGAGGATAGTCCTCTTTTAATATATCTTCAATAGATCTATGAGTGTTTATTGACTTTGATATAACCTTAAATAAAGTCGATTTATTTGGAAATCTCTTTTCAGTTTTTAGGTTCATTGAATTTTTTATAATATTAATTATATCTTCTCCATCGCCACCATCTATGATTGTAAAATTTGAATCATAACCTATTCTTTGAGCATATCTTCTTAATATCATACTTGCAAATGAGTGAAATGTCCCACCACTTACCTTAGAGCATCTATCATCCAGTAAGGCACTTGCTCTTTTCATCATCTCGTATGCTGCTTTTCTTGTAAAAGTCAATAGAAGAATAGCTGCTGGATTAATCCCATTTTCTACTAAATAGGCAAGCCTATAAATAAGAGTTCTTGTTTTGCCACTACCAGCACCAGCAATTACAAGTTGAGGGCCATCTATATGTTTAACAACTTCGAGTTGTTGTGGATTTAATTCCTTTTCAAAATCTATTTTAGTTTTCATTTAATCTCTTTATTATACTTAAAATTTCATCTTTTAAATAATTTGATTTATTGGCATTATAAAAAGAGGCTATTCTCTCACTCTTTTCATCAGAAACTAATTTTACAGAATAGCCAAGAGAACTTTCATATTTAACATCTATTTCCTCTATTTTTGAAAGATCAAATTCATTATAGGATACTAATTGATTATTTTTATACACAAGCTTACTCAGAATCCTATCTTTATAAATTATAATAAGAGGTTTTAATGCAGGTATTTTATACTTACTCTGTTTTATCCAGAATATTAGAAGCAAAATAAAGAGTATAAATATTAAAATAGAAATTAAAACTATCTCTACCTGGCCTGTTTCTGGTTTTATTTCTTTATTTATGGTATTAAAGGTAGTATATCTAAATAATAAGAATTCAGATCCAAAAGTTAAAATAGTAAGAATAATAATTCCTATAACCATTTTAGGAATATTATAATATTTTAATTGATTTATACAAAAATTATCCCCTCTATCCTCTACTGTAAAAGGTATTTTCTTAAATGAATAATTTAATCCAGCAAAATCTTTTAATTTTTCTGTGATACTTTGATCCAGTTTATCATACGGAACTTCTTCTCCTCCAATTCTAATAAGATTGACTTTAAATATCTTTGCTAAAAGTTCTCCTATGCATCTTGATTCTGCCTCAGCAGGTCCTTTATCATCAGATACAAGTAATGTTTTATTATAAACAAAAAGATCATTCATTCTATTTTTAAATTTTATACTTACAGTATACTGGTTATAATTATAGGTAGTGGAAGATCTACCACTACCACTTCTTTCTGAAAAACTCTTAAAGCCAAGAATTATTTTATCAACATCAGAAAAAGAAAAAGTTTCCGGTAAGATATTGGTGTTATTAGGATTTCTTAAAATTTCTATCTTGTTATAATCATTATCAAATCTTAAATAAATAATCTCATTATCAATAACAAGATTGTTTTTTAAGGCACTTAATTCTATTATAACATTTTTATCAGGACTTGAATTTAGTATAGATTTTAGATATTCTATAAACATCTGGCCATTCAAAACATTATTAATAATGCTAAAATTTTCTTCTCCCTTTGACAAAATCCTTTTAGCATTATTTTTATAACCATCTAATTTTTTAGCCTTTAAAAAAGAAGAAAAAAACATTATCCCCAGAAATATTAAAGGAGAAATAATAAACCATATTATAAAAAAAGTAATATTCATATTACCGCCTCTTTTTCTCAATTAACTAACTAAATAACTATATCAATTATTTATTTAAAAATCAATATTTAATTAAAAAACTCTTCCTTTTTTCCGAAATTTTTATTACATTTTAAAAATAAAGGATTAAATATGAAAAAAAATTTTTTTCTTTTAATAATATTATTTATGATTCAATCTTGTGTTACAAAAAGTACAATTGAAGAAACAACAACTACAACAACAACAACTACTACTACTACTATTGTAATATTTAAAAAAGTTTTTAAATATGATGTTCCAGAGGAGATGAGAGAATCTCCTATGGAAGCAAAATATTATAAATATGATAATTTATTACTGGAAAAAGATACAAATGTTTTTGATTCAACTATTCTAATTGCTATAAGACATGTAGAAAATAAAAGAAATATAAGTCTGAAAGAATTTGTAGATCAGGATCTAAAGTTATTAAAATCTTCCCTTAAAATCATATATTTTGATGATAAATGGACACCACCGATAAAAGAAAAAAATATAGAATATTTTTCTTATGAATTTTACTACTATTATGATAAGAAAAATATTTATCAGAGATCAATTTATATAAAATTTGAAGATACTTTTTATATTATATCTTTGAGTTCTAAAAATAAAAATTATATGCTACATAGTAAAAATGACAAATTCTGGGAAAGTATAAGAATAGAAGATGTAAAAATCACAATGAATAGTAAAGAGGTGACAAATGATTGATAAAAAGATAAAAATATTTTTAAAGAATATAAATAAAGAATTTGAGGTTAATTATGGTCTTAAAGTATACGAATTACTTAAATATTTAGAAAATCAAGAAGAATATATAGCTGCATTTGTAAATAATGAAGCAACTTCATTATCTTATACTTTAAAAATCAATAGTAAAGTAGAATTTATTACAATAACAAATACCTTTGGTATGGAGATTTACAGAAGGAGCCTCTCTTTTTTACTTACAAAAGTAGTAAAAAAATTATTTCCTAACAGAAGATTAATAATTGGGCATTCATTGGGCCCCGGATACTATTTTGATCTAATAAACGAAAAAGAATTAACAAAAGAAGAGACTGCAAAAATAAAAGAAGAGATGTTAAAAGAGATAGAGGCTGATAAACCCATTATAAGGGAGAAAATTGGATATGAAGAGGCTCTTGAATATTTTAGAAAAAATAATAGAGAAGACAAAGTAAAATTACTCGAATCTCTTAATATGAGTAAACTTTCTATATATAAATGTGATGATTTCTTTGAGGTCTTTGATGGCCCATTAGCATTAAGAACTGGAATATTAAAGGTTTTTGATATCATTTACTATGCACCGGGATTTATATTACAATTTCCTAAAAAATCAGAGCCAGATAAAGTATCTCCCTTTACAGAGCAACGAAAAATTTTTGAGGTTTATAGAGAGTCAAAATACAGAGGCAAGATCCTTAAAGTGGATAACGTAGGGGCTTTAAATGAAATAATAAGAAATAATGAGATAGACAATTTTATTCAAATTGCAGAGGAATTACAAACAAGGGAGATAATAAAAATTTCTGATACCATAGCATCTCAAAAAGATAGAATAAAATTAATTACAATAGCAGGGCCATCTTCTTCTGGAAAGACCACCTTTTCTAAAAAATTATCCTTAATGCTTGAAACGAATGGGATAAAACCTTTTACCCTATCCATTGATAACTATTTTGTAGATAGGGAAAAAACACCAAAAGATGAAAATGGTAAACCAGACTATGAATCAATTTATGCACTTAATATAGAATTGTTAAATGAAAATCTTGTTAAATTAATGAAAGGTGAAAAGGTAAGATTGCCAAGATATGATTTTTTTACTGGAAAATCTACCCTGAGTAACGAAGAGACCTCTTTAAAAAGAAATCAGATGATTATAATAGAAGGTATTCACTGTTTGAATGATGAATTAACTCCTTTTATACCGCGAGAGGAGAAATTCAAAATATATGTATCTGCCTTAACACAGATGAATATTGATGACAATAATAGAATTCCTACAACAGACAATAGAATTTTAAGAAGAATGGTAAGAGATTATAAATATCGTGGCCATAGTGCTAAAAAGACATTTCAGATGTGGCCATTGGTAAGAAATGGAGAAGAAAAATATATATTCCCTTTCCAGAATGAGGCAGATGGCTATTTTAATTCGAGTCTTGATTATGAACTTGCTGTCCTAAAACCTTATGCAGAGCCTATTTTAATGCAGATAAAACCTTATGATGAAGAGTATGCTGATGCTATAAGACTATTAAAATTTTTAAATTATTTTTTATCTGTTCCATCAAAAAATGTTCCTTCTACCTCTATATTAAGAGAATTTATTGGTGGCTCTTTTTTTGATTATTAAATCTATTTCTCACCTTCAATTATCCCTATCTCTCTGTCAGTCAAATCATACAACCTGTAAACCAGATTATCTATCTCTTTCTCTATCTTA
>DAONLM010000081.1:0-12393 GCA_035406685.1 Spirochaetota bacterium | reverse complement strand
TATTCATAAAAACCCTCCATAAAAAATATTTCTATATATTAATCACAAAATTTTTAAGAAAATCCTTTACAAGTTTTAGAAAAAAAATAAATAAAATTTGTCTAAAAATAAAATCACAAACCTAAAAAATTTTTCTTGACTTTTGTTAGTATTTTTTGTATATTTGCGTATATACGCAAATAATTAAATATAAAAAATTTTTATAGAGAGAATAATAAGGATGAATGAATATATAAAAATTTTTAAGGCTTTATCAGATAAGACAAGATTAAGAATATTAAGAGTATTATTGGAAGCCAATACTAAATTATGTGTATGTGAGATAACCGATTCTTTACAAATTCCTTATTATAATGTATCAAGGCATTTAAAAGAACTTTTAAATGCTAATTTAATATGTGAAGAAAAAGAAGGAACTTTTGTAATGTATTCTATTTTGAATAAAAAAAATGGTTTTACAGAAAAAATAATTGATTTAGTAAAAACTATTCCAGAAGATGAGTTTAAAAATGATATTGCCCTATTAAAAGAAAGACTCTCTTTAAGAGTAGATGGTAAATGTGTAATTGGTTTAAACAAAAAAGGAGATAGATAATGAGTAATTTAAAAAAATTTATTTTTATTTTAATTTTCTTTTTAGGATTCTTTTTTATACCTGTTGATAGTGGTTATGTTCAGAATGCTGTTAAAGAGGCTTTATTAATGATGCAGGATTATGCAAGACAGCATGTTTTACTCTGTCTTATACCAGCCTTTTTTATTGCTGGTGCTATTGGAAACTTTGTAAGTCAGGGTGCTGTTTTAAAATATCTTGGAGCAAAGGCTAATAAGGTTTTAGCTTATGGAGTTGCATCAGTATCTGGTGCAATACTTGCTGTATGTTCCTGCACAGTTTTACCATTGTTTGGAAGCATCTATAAAAGAGGTGCTGGTTTAGGTCCTGCAATTGCCTTTTTATATTCTGGTCCTGCCATAAATGTTTTAGCAATTATTATGACAGCAAGGATTCTTGGAATAGAGATAGGAATAGCAAGGGCAATTGGTGCAATTATTTTTTCAATAATAATTGGACTTTTGATGCATTTGATATTCTTAAAAGAGGAGAGTAAGAGAAATAAGGATCTTGAGTTAATGATTCCTCCTGATGAAGGGACTACAAGAAGATTGTGGCAAACAACCCTATATATTTTCTCAATGGTTGGAATTCTTATTTTTGTAAACTGGGGTAAAGATGAAAATTTATTTTTCTGGAACCTTATTTTTCAGTATAAATACATCATTACTGGAATATTTGGTATATTATTAATTACGACAATTGTCTTATGGTTTAAGAAAGATGAACTTAAATCCTGGGTAAAATCAAGTTATGATTTTGCTATACAAATAATGCCACTTTTATTTGGTGGTGTTCTTGTGGCTGGATTTTTACTGGGAAGGCCCGGGCATGAAGGTATCATCCCATCAAAATATGTTGCAATGTTAGTAGGTGGAAATAGTTTATTTGCAAATTTCTTTGCTTCAATAGTTGGGGCATTTATGTATTTTGCAACACTTACAGAGGTGCCAATATTACAATCACTCATTGGTAGCGGCATGGGAAAAGGCCCAGCCTTAGCATTATTGCTTGCAGGTCCGGCTCTTTCTTTACCAAGTATGCTTGCAATAAGAAGCATGATTGGAACAAAAAAGACAGTTGTTTATGTATCACTTGTAGTAATTATGGCAACAATAACCGGCATGCTTTTTGGATTAATAAGAGGATAATAAATGATTTCAATTTTAATACTTTTGATTTTTACAATAATTTGTTTAATAGTTTCATTTATTTTAAACAAAGAAAAGACTATCAGGGCACTTAAAATAGGCTTAAAAATGTTTTTAAATCTATTGCCCCCTTTTTTATCAATACTTATTTTAGTGAGTGTTTTATTATATTTTACACCAAAAGAGATTTTAACAAAATTATTTGGTAAAGAGGAATGGAGTTTTATTGGAGCATTTTTTGCAGCAATAATTGGTTCAATATCTTTAATCCCAGGTTTTATAGCTTATCCCCTCGGTAAAATATTAATACAGAATGGTGTAAGTTATTCAATAATTGCGATATTTATAACTACTTTAATGATGGTTGGGATTATTACTTTACCAATTGAAAAAAAGTTTTTTGGATTGAAAGTTGCAATAATAAGAAATAGTTTTAGTTTTGTTGGTGCAATTATAGTTGGCCTGTTAATAGGTATATTATGGGGGATAATTAAATGAAGTTATTAAAAGAATATATAAAGAAACATAAATTTGATATTATAATTATTTTTTTGTTTGCAATTTTTGGAATTATTTCATTTGTATTTAATATAAGTGCAGGGAAAAAAATAATTTCAAATTTTAAGGGCTTTTTTATTGAAATGATAAGTTTTATTCCATTAATTTTTATTCTTGTTGGTCTATTTGATGTCTGGGTACCAAAAGAAAGGATTGAAAAACATATTGGTAAAGGTTCAGGAATTTTAGGTATGTTTTGGGTAATACTTTTAGCAATGCTTCAGGCAGGGCCATTATACGGCGCCTTCCCGGTAGCATATTTGTTATGGAAAAAAGGCTCTTCTATTAGAAACATTTTTATCTACATTGGGGCTTTTTCAACAATGAAGATACCAATGCTTATGTTTGAAATAAATTATTTAGGTTTAAAATTTTCTTTATTAAGGACATTAATTACATTACCTGTTTTTATTATTATTGCAATAATAATTGAAAAAATTTTAATAAATAAAAATTTTGAAGTAAAAAATGGTGATTATAAATGAGTCATAATCACAAACATCAACATAAAGATATTTCTTCTCAAAAAATTTTTATTGTAGTAATTTTAAATTTCATAATTACTATTTCTGAAATAGTCGGTGGAATACTTTCAAGAAGTCTTTCGCTTCTGTCAGACAGTCTTCATAATTTAAGTGACACATTTTCGATATTATTAAGTTATTTTGCAATAAAAATTTCAAAAAAGCCAAATGATATAAAAAGAACTTTTGGATACAAAAGATCTGAGATTATTGTCGCATTTGTGAATTCGAGTACTCTTGTAGTTATTGCAATTTGGCTTATAATCGAAGCAATTAAAAGATTCTATAAGCCAGAAATAATCGATAGTAATTTAATGATTGTAATTGCGACAATTGGTTTTTTTGGAAATCTGATTTCTATAATTATGTTAAATAAAGAATCAAAAAATAATTTAAATATAAAATCAAGTTTTTTACATCTGGTTGGCGATACTGTTTCATCAATAGGTGTTATAATTGGTGCTGTTTTAATAAAATTTTTTAATATCTATTTTATTGATCCTATTTTGACAATATTGATTTCTCTATACATTCTTAAAGAAGCCATTGAAATAATTTTAAAAACAATAAATATTTTAATGCAAGCATCCCCTGATATTGATTTTGAAGAGATTAAGAAAAAAATTGAACTTATTAATGGAGTAAAGAATATTCATCATATTCATTGCTGGATGATAAACGAAAATACAATTCATTTTGAGGCACATGTTGATATTGAAAACATGTTAATTTCTGATGTGGAAAAAATTTACTGTGAAATAGAGAATATTATGAAAAATGATTATAATATTGAGCATGTTACTATTCAACCAGAGATAAATAAATGTTGTAATAAAGATTTAATAAAAAAAGAAGGAGAAAAAAATGAGTAATAAGGGTTTGAGTTTTTTTGAAAAGTATCTTACTTTATGGGTTGCAATCTGTATTGTTTTAGGGGTTTTAATAGGTAAATATTTATCATTTATACCAGAGTTTCTTTCAAAATTTGAGTATGCAAGGGTATCTATTCCAGTTGCGATTCTTATATGGCTTATGATCTATCCAATGATGCTAAAAATTGATTTTACAAGTATTGTAAAATCTATAAAACAACCAAAAGGACTTATCCTGACAATTGTTGCAAACTGGATTATAAAGCCATTTTCAATGTTTTTCTTTGCATATATCTTTTTTAATTTTATATTTAAAAGTTTCGTAACGCCAGAAAATGCAAAACAATATATTGCTGGTGCTGTTTTACTTGGAGCAGCACCATGTACTGCTATGGTGTTTGTATGGAGTTATTTAACTAAGGGGAATCCAGCATATACACTGGTACAGGTTGCAATAAATGATCTAATTATTCTTTTTGCATTTACCCCAATTGTCGCATTCTTACTAGGCATTGGTAATATAAAAGTTCCATATGATACTCTGTTATTATCAGTGGTTTTATTTGTTGTAATACCACTGGCTGCTGGATTTATTTCAAGAATTTTAATAATTAGAGCAAAAGGTATTGATTTTTTTGAAAAAAAATTCTTAACTAAATTTAAAAGTATAACAATAGTAGGATTATTACTTACCTTAATTATAATATTTTCTTTTCAAGGGGATACTATTTTAAAAAATCCATTAGCGATTATTTTAATAGCAATACCCTTAATAATACAGACTCTTTTTATATTTATTATAACATACTTTGCTGGTTATATATTAAAATTACAGCATAGCATAGCAAGTCCATCTGCTTTAATTGGCGCAAGTAATTTTTTTGAACTTGCTGTTGCTGTTGCAATATCTTTATTTGGGTTATCGAGTGGAGCAACACTTACAACTGTTGTGGGTGTTCTGGTTGAAGTACCGGTGATGTTATCACTTGTATATATTTCTAATAAAACTGAAAAATTATTTTTTAAAAATAAACTAATGGAGGTTTAATTATGGTTATTAAAATTTTAGGGACAGGTTGTCCAAAGTGCAAAACATTGGAGGAGAATGCAAGAAAGGCAATTGAAATGGCTGGTGTTAATGCGACAATTGAGAAGGTGACAGAGATTAATAAAATTATGGACTATGGGGTGATGATGACACCGGCCCTTGTAATTGATGAGATTGTTAAATCTGTTGGTAAAGTCTTATCTCCTGATGAGATTAAAAAATTTTTAGTTTAATTATTTAAAAGGGGGAATATTATGTCAGATAAATGTTGCTGTGAAGGTGGAATAAAATTAGTCTATGCATGTTCTGGTGCTGCTAACACTGGATATTTGGCGGATAGGGTTTCAAGAAAATTAATGAAGGAAAAAAAGGGGTCAATGACATGTCTTGCGGCAATGGGAGCTGAATTATCGGGATTTATAGAAAGTGCTAAATCTGCTGAGAAGAATATTGTAATTGATGGTTGCCCTGTTGCATGTGGAAAAAAGATTTTTGAACGACTTGGATTACCTTATACACATTTTGTGACTACTGATTTTGGAGTTCAAAAGGGTAAAACAGAGATTACAGAAGATTTAATAGATGATATATTTAAAAAAATTAGTGAAAAGATTTAAATATTTTTAACAATATATCTTTTTATTCTTTATTAAAAAATAAATATACATAAAAAGGACTTAAAATGAAAAAAATAGGAATTTTACTCATAATTTTATCTATTATAACTGGTTGTAAAAAAGAGAGTGTAAATCAAACAACGATAGATACAACTACAACAACTACGACAATTGTTGAAGTTAAAGATAATTCTAATATAAAAGTGACATTTATAGAATTAGGCTCTGTAAATTGTGTGCCATGCAGAATGATGCAACCAGTCATGAAAAAAATTGAAGAAAAATATGGTAATCAGGTTAAAGTAGTTTTTTATGATGTATGGACACAAAAAGATGCTCAAAAGGCTTATGAATATGGTATAAGGGTAATACCAACTCAAGTTTTTCTTGATAGTAGTGGCAAAGAGTATTTTAGACATGAAGGATATTTTCCTTTTGAAGAGTTAGAAAAGATATTAAGAATAAAAGGTGTTAAATAATATGGAAAACCTTTTTATATTTCTTACTGAGTTACTTTATAAAAATTGGGTATTTGGACTTGTTTCTGCATTTGTATGGGGTATTTTAAGTGTTATTTTAAGCCCCTGTCATATAGCAAGCATCCCTTTAATAATGGCATTTATCGGTAGACAGGGAAAGATAAAATTATATAAAGCGTTCTTAATATCTTTAGTTTTTAGCCTTGGTATTTTAATTTCAATAACCTTTATTGGATTTATTACGGCAATAACCGGGAGAGTTATAGGCAATATAGGTTTAATAGGTTATATTATAGTTTTTGTTATATTCATTATAGTAGGATTAAATTTTTTAGGTGTGATAAATATTCCGGATATAATAAAATTTAATCAGCCAAAAGAAAGCAAAGGGCTATTAGGTGGTTTTTTACTTGGATTGATGTTCGGACTGGCATTAGGACCTTGCACCTTTGCTTTTATGGCACCAATACTATCAATAGTATTTACAAATGCTACAAAGAATTTTATTCTTTCTTTCTTCTTAATTACTTTTTATGCAATAGGTCATTGTCTTGTATTTATAATTTTTGGGACTTTTAGTGAACTCGCACAAAAATTTTTAAACTGGGATGAAAAATCAAATGCGACAATTGTCGTAAAAAAAATCATTGGTGTTATTATAATAATTGCTGGTATTTATATCTTAATTTTTAACATACTAAGAATAAAATTTTAATTTAATTTAGTTTGAATTTATTTGACTATTTTACTATTTTTAAGTATATTTTTTAAAAAAAATTATTTTTAAAAGGATAAAATTTTATGGATGGGATAGGATGGAATTATTCTGAAAAAGTTAAGGAACATTTTTTTAATCCTAAAAATATATTAACCATTCCAGAAGAAGAGTATAAGGCTGATGGTATTGGTTATGTAGGATCACCAGCATGCGGGGATATGATGAAGATCTATATAAAAGTAAAAGATAATAGAATAGTAGATTTAAAGTGGAAGACTTTTGGTTGTGCAAGTGCCATTGGTTCAACTTCAATGTTAAGTGAGATGGTGACAAGAAATGGTGGACTTACACTCGAAGATGCTTATAAGATTACTCCAGAGGATATCATAAAAGAGTTAGGAGGACTTCCTTCAAATAAAATTCATTGCTCTGTTCTTGGTGATAAGGCTTTAAGAGAGGCTATAAATGATTATTATAGAAAGACGGGACAGATTGATAAAATTCCATCAAAAGAGGCAAAAGTTGTATGTGAATGTCTCAATGTAACAGATGAAGATATAAGAATGGAGGTTCTTGAAGGGGTAAAAGATTTTGAGACATTACAAAAAAGGACAAAGGTCGCAACTGGATGTGGGAAATGTAAAGAGAATGTGATAAAGTTATTAAATGAATTCGTTAGTCAATATTATAGTTGTGATGTATATACTGGCGAGGAGAAAAAATGATATATCTTGATAATAACGCCACAACCCCTTTACATCCAGAGGTTAAGAAAAAAATAATCTCTTTTTTAGATAAATATGGAAATCCGAGTTCTGCTCATAGTATCGGAAGAGAGGTTAGATTCTATATTGAAGAGGCAAGAAAAGAGGTTGCAAGTTTTTTTAATTGTTTGCCGGAGGAGATTATATTTACTGCAAGTGGTTCTGAAGCAAATAATACAATTCTAAAAAGTATGGTTAAATGTTGTTCTAATTCATGTTCTACAGAGAGTGTTCATATAATATCCTCTTCAATAGAACATCCATCTGTATTAAATACTTTAAAGTGTATTGAACATCAACATGTTGAAGTTACCTATCTCCCAGTAGATCAGTATGGAATGGTTAATCCAGATGATGTTAGAAAAGCTATAAAGAAAAATACTTCTCTTATATCGATAATGTTTGCAAATAATGAAATTGGCACGATTCAACCAATAGAAGAGATCGGAAAAATTGCAAAAGAGTATAATATCCCATTTCATACAGATGCTGTTCAGGCTGTTGGAAAAGTAAAGATTGATCTATCAAAAATGGATTTTATAGATTATCTTACGCTATCAGGACATAAAATTTATGCTCCAAAAGGAATTGGTGCTCTTTATAAGAGAAATGGGACAAAACCTATATGTCCATTAATAAATGGGGGACATCAGGAGTTTTCTTTAAGGGCTGGAACTGAAAATACAATAGGAATTGTCGCATTGGGAGAGGCATTCAGACAGTTAAAGATAGAAATGGATGAAGAGGTTGCAAGAATAAAATATTTGAGGGACAAACTTGAAAATGGGCTAAAATCCAAAATAGAAAATATAAAAATAAATGGTCATCCAGTTCATAGACTTCCCGGAACTCTTAATGTATCTTTTAAAAATATTGAAGGTGAATCAATATTATTAAGACTGGATTTATATGGAATCGCTGTTTCAACTGGTAGTGCATGTTCTACTGGCTCACTTGAGCCAAGTCATGTAATAAGTGCTATATGTGATATTCCAGAAATTGCTCATAGTTCTGTAAGATTTTCTTTAGGTAGAGAGAATACAGAAGATGAGATAGATAGGACAATTGATACTGTAAAAGAAGTTGTGGAATTTTTAAGAAAGATAAGTCCAATTGTATGAGAAAAATAGTTAGTTTATATTTTTTTTTAATTTTCTCCTGTGCCTCTTTTAAAACAGTGGAGAGTATTGGGATAGATTATTTTAATCTTGCAAATGAATATTTTAATCTTAAAAATTATCCAAAGGCAATTGAATTTTATGAAAAATCTTTGAGTTACAATAAAAATATAAAAGAGGCAAAACTAAATCTTATTTTAAGTTATCAGAATAATAAAGATTTTGAAAAGGCAGAAAATTTAATAAAAAAAGAATATACTGAAAGAGTGGATGATTTTAATAAAAAATTATTGCTTTTATTAGGCAATAATTATTATTTACAGGGTAAATATGATATTGCTATAAAAGTTTATAAAGCATATACTGATTTGTATTCTGATGATATAAATGTTTTTTTTAATTTAGCACTAAGTTATTTAAAAAATAATAAAGAAGATGAATTTGTAAAGACTCTTTTTGAATGTTATAATCTTAATAATAAATTTGTGCCAGCACTTTTTAATATTGCAAACTATTACTTTAATAAGAAAGATTTTAATAATGCATTGAAATATTATAAAGAATTAATAGAGGTTGAAAAAGATAATGCAGAGATTTATTACAGAATATCTCTTATTCAATTTGAAAAAGAGGAATTTGAAGATGCAAAATTAAATATTGATAATGCAATTAAACTTAATGATAAAGAACCAAAATTTTATCTTATTCTTGCTAAAATTTATGCAAAGGCTTATAAAGACAAAAAAAATACTGTATTAGCCATTGAAAATGCCTTAAAAAATGGCTTTAATGATACATCATACCTAAACTCTCAGGAAGAATTTTTAATTTTAAAGCAGTTTAATGATTATATCGATTTATTGAAAAAATATAATTTATACTGAATAAAAATATCTCTCTCTCTTTTTTTTACATTTTATCTTTATATCAAAGGCTTGTGTTAAGATTTTGTCTTGTAGTATTTTATCTTTATCGCCTGTTGCAAATATTTTCCCATTTTTAAGAATTAAAACTTTATTTATGCCCGAAACGATTTCATCTATATGATGTGTTACATATATTATTGAATGGTCGTTTTCTATTAGTTTCTGAATATACAATAAAAATTCTTCTTTACTTGCTATATCGAGTCCAGTCGCAGGTTCATCTAATATGAGTAAATCTGGATCAAATACAAGGGCTCTTCCTATGAGTGTTCTTTTTTGTTCTCCATAAGAAATTTTTCCAAATGGTTTGTCCTTTATATGATTTAAGTCCAAAAAATCCAAAATTTGATCTTTTTTCTTAATCATTTCTAAATCAGGTTCTTCATAAATTCCAATACTTGAAAAAAAGCCAGATAATATGACATTTGAAACTGTTGTGGTCTCTTTATATTCTTTTTGTAGATCATCTGATACAATTCCTATTTTTTTTCTCAAATTCCAGACATTTGTTTCCCCAAGTTTATTACCCATTATAAAGACTTTTCCATTTGAAGGATATTGATATGTGGATATTATTCTTAAAAGAAAGGATTTACCTGAACCATTTCTACCAATTATGGCCCAGTTTTCACCTTTTTTCATTTGAAAATTTATATCTTTTAAAATATGATTATTTTCGAGAAAAAGATTAACATTCTCAAATCTTAAAATTTCTGTCATAGGCTTACTTTATATTGAAATAGATATTCCAGTTAAGCTGGTTTTCATAAATTGTCCCTTCCATCAAAATGGTATCACTATTTGTTATTTCAGAATAGTAGCAGCCTTTTTTATAAAAATCGTAACATACCCTTTCTGGAATAGTTATATTAGCATCAATCCATTCTTTTCCTGTTGTGTAGAACCATCTATCATCGATTTTTATAGCCATGATTAAAATAGATTTTTTTATATCTGGTGCATAGTATTTAAATAATTCCTCTCTATTGTATTTTGGATCAACATATCTAAATAATAGATCCTTTTCTCTCTTTTCTGCTGGATTCAATTTTTTATAGTTAAAATAATCCTCTTTTTTTAATGGATTTAATTCACAAACAACAAATAATTTTGTATTAAAATTATTTTTTTTGAGATTTTTAAAGATATAATAATAGAAATAGGTAATTGATTTATAATCCCCTTTTTTATAATAATAAAGATCCCATGGTTTAACCCAATCACCCAATAGATTATAGCGAGATATATCTATGTAAAAATTATATTCAACAAATTTTTTAAGATAATCAAATATATCTTTTTGTGACATTTTATCGATCTGATTGATAAATAAAGTTAATTCTTTTTCTCTATTTTTCTCTTCGAGTCCAAATTCCTTTTTATTTTTTATTTCATTTAAAATAAATTGTATTCTTTTTTCATTATCCAGTGAAAGATCACCTCTTAAAACATATTCGGTCTCGGCTCTATTTAGTTTATACATGCTTTTCATAAATTCTATGTCAGAAGTTCTATCCAGTTGGAATATTATATTCTCAAGAAAGTAATCTTTTGTAAAACTTCTTGGCAAATTTTCTTCAATCTCAATTTTACCAGTTAGTTTTTTTAATAAAAATTTCACCGTAAATGCTGTTGCTATTTTATCAAAAAGATTAATCTCTTTTACATTAAAATTTAAGGTAGAGAAAAGAACTATTGAATCATAATCTGCAATTCCAAAGGCAATTGATATGTTTAATTTTTTATCCACTATTAGATATTTTTTATTTATATAATCGAATGGTTTAAGTAACTCGTATATTCTTTTAACATCAATATAATTAATATCATCTTTTAAAACGTATACATTTTTATTTTTATTATAATAATATTTTGAGAGAATAAAATTTTTATCATCTTCATATAGTTCTTTAAGAACAAGATTGATTAAAGTATATTTGTTTATTTTCAATGGGACAATTGTCGTATAATGATCTAAAATAGAATAAAGCTTTATTTTTTCTTCTTTATCAATATTTTTAAGAATATAAGTTTTATTTTTATTATCATAGAAAAAGAAATTTTTTACTATCTCTTTTTTGACTTCATCCGTAATATTTTGTAAAATAATATTGGTAAAAAAATATTCTGATATTGATGCTGGTAATTCTGGATAATACTGAATGCATGAAATTTCTATATCATTAAATTCATATTTATCTCCAACAAATCCGAGTGATAAAGCCTTGGATTTTTCAAGTGGATTTAAAATTACTTTATGTGTCTGTTTTTCATCAATAAGGTATAAAGAATAAAAAGGCTCTTCTAAGAAAAATATTTTATTTTCATATAATTTATAAGAATAATAAATATTTTGATGATAAAAATTAACAACAAATTCTTGAGAATAAAGAGAAAAATTTAATAAAATAAAAAATAAAAAAATTTTTTTCATTGTTATTTTTATCGGAAAAGTAATACATTTTCTTGATTATACATCCCAGAATACAGTCATTCTATATTTTATCTTTTCTTTATAATAAGAGATGCTTATAATACAAAAGTTGAAAGCCATATCTATATTAATTTGATTTTCTTCTTTATTTTTATCAAAAAAATTCAGATCACCAAATTTTTTCTTTGTCAATTCAATAATATCATCTAATGTAAAATTTTCCGTGGATACTATTTCAAAATCATCGGTAATTCTTGTTATTTTTGATAAAAATTTATTAATAATTATCTCTTTTTCTGTTTCAAGTTCTATAACCTTATTTAAAGGTATTAACTTAGAATAACTAATACTTTTTAATTTTTCATAATCTTTTTTAATTTTTTCGATATCTGGCATAAAAAGACCTACTTTATTTATAAAATTTTACATTATTTTATTTAAAATTTTATAATTTGTCAATAGCAATTGATAAAAATGTGATAGAGGGCAAAAATTTCTTAAATTTCTCTTTTAAAATTGTAAAGGATTTTCTCAAAAATTTTGTGATTAATAATTAGAAAACAATTTTTAT
>DAONLM010000080.1:0-12477 GCA_035406685.1 Spirochaetota bacterium | reverse complement strand
TTAAAAATTTTGTGATTAATATATAGAAATATTTTTTATAAAAAGGAGATGTAAGTATGAAAGAGTTCGATTTTGTATTAAATCAAAATCTTTTTGAAAAAATTAACAATTTAAAAGATAAAAAAGATAAAGATCTTTCTACTTTAATAAGGGAAATTATAATCTTTATGCTTCCAGTATTAAAGAGAAAGCATCTTTTTGAGAAAAGGAGGGATAAAGATTATAGATTTATAGGTGCAACTCAAAGGATTAGAATTTATATTCCAGAAGAGGTATATAATGAGTTAAAATTGGTTCATGACCATATTAACTCATTCAGTATTGCGATTCTTATACGTGAACTTCTGGAATTATATTTTGCTGGCATTGAAGTAGAGGGAGAAGAGGAGTTTACAAAAAGAATAGAAGAATGGGAAAAGGAAATAGAAAGTTTAAGGGAATCTAAGGCTGTGGTGGTGAAGATTGGTTCCCCAGATATCCCAGTCCCAGATGAACATAACGACTATTTTTTACTCAAATTCAACGTCAAATTTTGCCTGAAAGAGATAAAATTCCTATGAAATTAGTAATCTTTCTAAAATTCAACCATTCTATCTTTATTACTCAAAACTTACCTTAGGCTAATTCTATCTTTTTATCTCTCTAAAAATAAAATCGGCCCCGCATAGGATAAATTTGTTCATTAATGACTTACTTTTTTAAATAAAATTCAATTCAGTAGGAAATATTTTTTATTTTTTGTAAAGTAGTCGTTTATCTATAAAAAATATAGTTAATTTAACCGATAAAATAAAAAAACTTTATTCTGGAGATAATATAAAAAATGGCAATAGAAAATCAAGAGGGGCTATCTTTAAATCCAGGTGATGAAGAGGAATTTATAAGACAACTTCAGGAACAACTTGCTGGAGAAAGTAATAATGAAGAAGATTTTGATAATGTAAATCCTCTCAATATCAAAGAAGAAGATAAAAAACCACTAGAAAATACAAAAAAAGTAAAGAAAGTAAAAGAAAAGAAAAAAATACATAAAGAGATAAAAGGAATTTCTTTTATTTTAACTATTTTTGAATTCTTTCTTTTCCCTATTCTAATGTTAGTCGGTCTATTTTATATTAATTTAAAATTTGAAAATATGATAGTAAAAGGGGCATTTTTTACATTGGTTAGCCTTTCACTTGGATTTTTTTTCTATATATTATATAGACATAAAGTAAAAAAAAGTAGCAAAGTGGCAGAAGATATTCTTATAAAAATATCTGAAGGGAAACTTTCATTTGATATTGAAAAAGATTATTATTTAAAAAGTAATTTAGGGCCATTAGCAGAGCCTATTGAAAAAGTAATAAAAGAAATTTCTGATATAATCACCAAAGTAGAACTATCTGCATTGGATATTGTAGGAAATTCAGATGCCTTATCTTATTTTGCAAGTTCTATGGCAAATAAGACAGATCAACAGGAAGATTCTATTCTACAAATTGACAATTCTGCAAAAATTTTAAATGAAGCAATGCAGAGTATAAGGCATTATGTTGAAACAGCATATGAAAATAGTAAAAATTCGATAAAAGAGGCTGACAATAGTTCAGCTGAGATACTTTCTCTTATAGAAGAGATGCATAGAATAAGTGATATGTCAGAGAAAATAATTTCCACAATGAATTTTATAAGCGATATAGCAGATGAGACAAATTTATTAGCATTGAATGCAGCAATTCAGGCAGCCCATGCAGGTGAAGAGGGTAAAGGATTTGGAGTAGTTGCAACTGAAATAAGAAATCTTGCAGAATCAAGTTCTAAAGCAGCAAAAACTATTTATCAAACAATAGAGGAGACCGTTGAGTCTATTTCAAAAGGTGTAACAGTAAGTGAAAGAGCAAAAAAGGCATTATCCAGGATCGTGGCCTCTATAAAAGAGACAGAGGATTTAATGTCAGAAATTAATGAGGCAATAAATAAACAATCAGAAACTACCAATTCTTTAAAAGAGAGTCTTACAAATATTGGAGTATTAACTAAAAATATTAACAATGATACTCAAAATATGAAGGCTGCAATATCAAATCTTGCTGGTCAAGCTCAAATTCTTACTAATTTAATTAAAGGTTTTGAAATTCATGCTTCTTCAATTAAATCTGATGTTATATTTGGTGTTGAACATTAATCTATCTATAAATAGGGGGATAATATACTGATTTTGCCCAGCCTTTTATCCCATTATATTCAATTTCTACTTCAACATTAATTGGTTCTTCACCAAATCTTGATCTTGAAGAAGATCTATAAGATACAACAATTTCTCTACCTTTACTTTCAATTATTTTTTTAAATAGATCTTTTAAATCCGATCTTTTGTATGCTCTATAATAATCACCATTAGTTTTCTTAGCAATGTATTTATATAATTCTGTCAAATTTCCATCCGAAAATGATACCACATATATAGGAATATCATTATTTTTAGCAAGAGAAATAGCATCTTCTATCTTAAATTTTTCAAAATCCATTCCAGTTTCTGTTGAATCTGTTACAATTATTATTGCCTTTTTTGAAAATCTATTTAACATGTGATAAATTCCGGTCTTTATTGCAATGCCTTTGTCTGTATAATAACCAGAAATAGGATCATCAATGGAGTCCAGTATTGACAATCTTGAAGATCCAAAATCATTCTCTATAATAACTCTATCCTCCATTATAGAAACAAGACTTAGATTTACTTTCCCTTCTGAATCTTTTATCCAGCTATCCATAATCTTTTTAAAATCATCTTTATATTTTTTCATATTACTATTTCTGTCATATATAACAACTATATCATTTATTTCATTTTTATTTTTTGTATAGAGTGTCCCTATCATTGGAACCATTCTCCCATTTTCATATATTGTGATATTGCTGCTATCAATACCAGTAGGCGATGAAAAGTCATCTTTTTCTACTGTTAATATAACATGGACACTTGGAAATTTTTGAGAGAGAATCCTATCTATATTTATATTAAGATTGGTGTATCTTTCTCTTTCGAGGGATAAAACAAGTAATCTTGATCTATTAAAATCTGTGATTAAAATATTCTTGTCCTTATCACTTGCTATGGATATCCCCCTTTCGAGTCTACTACCAACTGTATCTATTTTATACCATAATGAATTATTCTCTTCATATACCCATATATCCTTTTCACATAAAATCAAAAATCTACCGAGTGCATCTCTTGTTATATCATAAGGCTTAACAAGATAGTCTTCTCCAAAAGATCTAATATAATTGCCATTTTTATCAAAAATAACTATTCTATTTGTATCTCTATCACATACATAGATATTCTCATTGTAATAAAAAAGGCCATTTGGACTCGTTAGTTTACCATCCCCATTTTTTTCTGTGCCAAAAGAGAATAATATTTTGCCATCCAGTGTATATTTATTAATTCTTTTGTTGCCAGAATCAGACACATATAAATTTGAATCATCATCTATTAAAAGATGTTTTGGGCCAAGAAGCCCCCCTTCACCAATACCTTTAAATCCAATCTCTTTTTCTACTATATTTTTGTTATTTATTTTTAAAATAACATCTCTTTTAAAATCAGAAACATAAAGATTGCCATTTTTATCAACCACAATTCCAAATGGAGCCTCTATTTTTGGAATTGTTGATATATAGTTTCTAACAAATTTCAGATTTGAATCCAATTCCACTATTGTTTGAGTAAGAAAAGATGTTATAAAATAATGATTCTTTTCATCAACGAATATTTGTGCTGGTTTTATAAATAATGGTATCTCTTTATGACTATAAAATCCTTTTATATCTTCTCTTAAAAGATATCCTTTATCAATAAATATCTGATTTAATAGTCCTTTTTTGCCATAAAGATATGCGATTTTACTTTTTAAATATCTACTTTCATAACCAGTACTCAAAAGATAATTCCATACAAATAAAGCATTCTGTTCATAGCCAGCCTTTCTATAAGCTTCTCCTAAAAAATATCTACTCTCTTTATTGTCATCATAAAAGGATAGTGATTTTAAAAAATGAATTATTGCTTGTTCATATTGTGTATTATGAAAAGCCCTTATCCCTCTTTGAAATTCGTCCATTGAATATTCATAGTCTAAATTTATACTTTCCTGTGAATAAATTGCAATTTTTAGTAAACAGATTAAAGTGATTATAATTATTCTTTTAGAATTCATAATTAAAATCCTTTCATTTTTTTTACCACAATATCATAATGCTCTTTTATTTCTGGATTATTGTCAGAAATTTCTAAAGCCTTTTTTAATGAGGCAAGTGATGCCTTTATATCACCTTTTTTATAGTATGCCCAGCCTAAAGAATCAAGATATGCTGGGTTATCTGGTTTTATTCTTATCACTTCTCTTAATAGTTCAAGCGCTTTTTGAATATCAATATTATAGTCACATAATAGATAGGCAAATGTATTTTTTGCATTTAAATTATATGGATCAAGATTATATGCTTTTTCTGCAAATTTTAATGCATTCTCTTTTTCCTGTAATTTATGATAAATAGCGGCAAGAGCAGCATAGACCTGAATTATCTCTAAATTTGATTTCATTACTTCTTTAAATTCGTATTCTGCTCTTTTATATTCTGTATTCTTAAAGTATATATATCCCAATATCATTCTACATTGCTGGGTAAATAAAAAATTTATACCAGTATCAACAACAGATTTTAAATATATTACAGCCTTTTTATAATTTTCTTCTTTTGAGTAGATTAAACCTAAATAATAATTTGCTTCTGGGTTTACTGGATCAGAATCAAGTACCTGTGAAAATAAAAGTTTTGCCTCTTCAATATTTTTCCTATTATATTGAATTATTGCTTCTTTTAAAAGGGTATTTACCTCTAATAAATTTTCATTTATTTTAGATGACATTCCCTCCCTCCCAATCTTTTTAATAATATATGCTATTATATAACTAGTATATTTATTGTCAAGAAAAATTTATTTTTCTTTGTATTTTTGTCTAAAAAAGAGATTAGTTTTTGAATATTAATACCGAAATTCAAAAAAAATTAAAAAGAAATATTGTTATTATGTTTTTTTGTGATATATTTTAGTAATAAAATTACACTTTTTTAAAAAAGAAAAAATTTATTAAAAATTTATTGATTAATAAAAATAAATTTAATAAAATATTTAATAAATATGTTATATTTACTTGACAAATTTTATAAAAAACTACATTATGTAATTTAATGGAATATATTCAGGTTTTATCCTGAAATAAATTATAAAAATGATTATTATTTTATAAGGAGTAAAATATGGCACATTTAGATTTACCAAAAAGTCCAAATATTTTTCATCCTGAAAAGCCGAGTGCAGTAGGGTCAAGAAACTCTCTGGCTCAGGAATTCAGAGATCAACAAAATGAGGCAGATACTGTAATTAGAGAAGAAGTAGACAAAGTAATGAATCATATCATTACAAAGATTCCGAAAGCAGCACTGGAAAGACTTGATATCATGGGTGGTATTAAGGAAAAGTTGTATAACTACTATAACCAGAATTATCAAAATATGTTCAACAGGTATATCACAACTGCTGAAGATGAGATGGTTAAAAAGGTTAGAAATTTTATTGACAAAGAGGAAATGAAAACTCTTGCAAGGTATACCCCAAGAGAGATTGCTCAACTTCTTGACCAGATTGGAGGTATGGATAAATTCAATACTGGTGAAATTGAGAAATCTATCATTAATATGTATGGGCACTTACAGGGGCATATTCAGAGGGGTTTAAATGACCTTGAAAACGACACAAATGCTTTATTAAGACAAAAGGTTGATGTTGGTGCATTTGTTAGAGGAGAAAATGCTTACTCGATTGTAAAATGTGCTTTTAAGGACAATATTTACAAACCAAAGACAGTTACAAATGTAAAACTTTCTGTTAATATTCTTGATTCAGAGTTGATATCCCCTATTTTCCATTATCAGACAACAGTTACTTATTTGATTAAAGATCTTATTTCAAAACATATTATGGATCTTCTCGATAAAGAGATAGAGGCATTAAAAGACGCAAGAGCAGATGAAGGAAAAGAGGATTTGACAGATACAGAGATAATATTTGAAAAGATGTCAAAAGTGGAAGAGTATACCTCTGATGATATTGATAATCCGGATTCATTAAGATACAAATTCTTATCAAAGGCAATAATGGATAGAGTAGAAGGTTTAAGAGCTGAAATTCCAGAAAATGAATTTGATGCTTTGAATATTAGAGAGAATTTAAAAAAGATTCTTGATAATGAAAATATTAGAAATAGAGGTTTTAATACCGCTGTAAATTCAATTACAAGTATTCTTGATACTTCAAAGATGGGTTATCAATATATAGAGAACTTAAAGAATGCAAGAGATTGTATAATTAGAGAATACGAAGATACAGATGAATTAAATCTTCCAGATGAAAGATATAAGGTTAGATTAACTTATTATGATCAACAACAATTACTGGTTGAAAGAGTAGCTTATGATAAACAGTTCGTAGAATTTTATAAAGAGATAATGAGAGTTTGGGATGTTGTTGAAGAGTTATATCAGATGAAAAAGACTAAAATTGATTTTAATGATTTAGCTGCGAAATTGGCAAGACAGATTAATAGAAAGAAGATAAAGATGGGAGCAGAAGTAGAAGAATACAATCCGGTAGAGAGAGAATGGAATGAAATTACTTTTGTAAAACCAGCTGATACAGATGTTCAAAAGATGAATAGATCTTATATTATTGAAAAAGAAGAGATCAAAAAGAGATTTATTGTAATGAGAGAAAAACTTCAAAGAACATTCGGAAATCAGAATCCAATAGAGAGAGTTGCAACAGAAGAGAGATTAAATTTCTTAGAAAAGGAATTCTTATCATTTGAATATCAGATTAATCCATATCATATTCAGCCAGGTTTAATTCTTGATATTGATATTACTTCTATTAAGAGAAAGAAATATACTCTTAATGCAATGGCAAATGTTCTTAATGAGTTCTTACATGGTGTAAGTAAAGGATTCCAGGATGCTGCTTTTGCTTCGTTCTCAAGAAGAAGATCTACTGTTAGAGAAGATATTAATCAATCTTTCTCAACAATAGAGACAGAGGAGAGCAATTATCAAATGAATTTCCTTGAAGAGACAACAACTACAACTACTGGAGCACCAGAAGGAATAGTTGATGTTAGCAAGGATGATGACGGAATGTCGGAAATTTAATTAAATCTTATAGTAAAAAAAGCGGTTAAACCCGCTTTTTTTACTATTTTATAATCTTATTTTTTTAATAATAATCCAATAAGGAAGGATTATTATATAGTTAAGGAGAATTTTTATGAGAAATAGTCTTAATTTTTTAAGCACAAGAAATGGTTTTAACATTGCTTTAAGACATTTTAAATTAGTAAATAGTCTAATAAAGAGTTTTGAAAAGAAAGAAAATCTTGCTGATCTTATCAATAATGCTTTAGAGAATAAACAATTAGAACAATTTCAATTTGCTTCAATTTTAAATGCCTTGCTTGTGGACAAATATAAATACTTTGCTAAATCTTTTAATATAAAAAAGACATATCAGGGAGAATTGAAAAAATTGGCAAAGGAATTTTCAGAGTGGAATAAATTTGACATTGTATTTTGTTATAAGCATCCACAGTTAGGAGAGATATTGATAAATCCAAAAAAAGAATCAAGCTGGGAAAGTTTTGATATGTTAAAAGAGAATGAACTTTTAGTTGTATATATTGGTTATTTTAATAATGTGTTTGATATTGAACTTGCAAAAAAAGCCTTTACGGCTATAAAATCAATTATAAATGGCGAAAAAGCCCCAAATACTAAAATATTCAAAGAAGAGCCAGAAACAAATATTCAGATTCCTCAGAAGGTAGAAGAAAAAGTTACTTCTGTTCAGAAGAAGAAAGAGGAACAGCCCGTTGTAAAAAAAGAGCAAATCCAAACTACTGTTGTTAACAAACCAGTTACAACAACTACTACCCCGGTAAAGAAGAAGCTTTCTCCTCAATACGGAATTCTTGTTTCAAACGAGCTTTTTCACAATGGAAATGTAGAAGCATGGAAAAGAATTATTACTTCATATGAAAATAAATACCCGGATACAAAGGTTTTAGTCTTTTATGAAGGGGAGCAGATACATGATATTAATACCCTTTTTAAATGGGGGAAGGTAAAGCATGGTACAAATATTTATATATCTTTATTAGGCCCAGAGTTTAGGGATGTCTCCAAATTAAGAAGATATTTATCGCAAGGAGCAAGTCCAAGATTTGAGGATTTTTTAAGAGGTGATCCAACAAAAATGTTACAGCTTTTTTAATGTTTGATAGTTTATTTAAAATAGTCAGGAGGTTTTAAAAATGGCAAAAAATTTTCATTATTTTTCAAAAGATGAATGTCCCGCAGATGATGTTATTTCAAAAATTGGAATAAGAGGGGTAAGAGCAAAAGAGTTGGCTCAATTAAAAATGCCTATTCTTCCAGGTTTAATCATAGATTCAGATATTGCATCAAAATTAGCAGATAAAAATTTAAGCGATGTTTTGCATAAGTTTTGTGAAAAAGCAGAGAAAGAGATCGGTAAAAAATTTGCGGATTTTGATAATCCTTCAATTTTAAAAATTGTAATAAGTCCTTCTATGGAGATTGTTACCTATCCATCAATTCATACAATAGGTCTTACAGATAATACAATAAAAGGTTTTGAAAAAATGGTAGGTGAACATTTTGCATATCATGAATATGCTAGATTTTTAATAAGAGGAGCAATAGATCTCTTAATTAAGATAGAAAGTAAAAAATCTGATTCAAAAAATAGTAATTTAGACAAAATGATTTCGCTATTGGAAAAAATAGATATTCCAGTAAAAATTGATGAAGATTCTTTTGAAAAAAACGTTATAGCTAAGATAAGCTTAACAGAAGAAAAATTTGTGATTCAATCAATTTATATAAAAGATGCAAAAACAAAGAGCTATCTTCTTGATTTTAAGGCTGGATTAAAGTCTAAAAAGAAGATGCTTGATACTTTATCCTATCTTGAACATAGAGAGATAGGAGAAGATGAATATGATAAGTTTATAAGAAAGCATACAAATAGAATACTTAATTCTATTAATTTTCAACCTACAAACGTTGAAGATTACAAACAAATTATAAACGAAGCAAGAGACTTCTTACCAAAAGAATTTTTCACAGACGCATATTTTCAACTTGAATTTTTGATTAAAAAGGTTTCTGAATTTCTTCAATTAGAAGAAATGGATGATGATGATACTGCTATAATTATCCAACCAATGGTTTATGGGAATTACGGTAAAGATTCTTATTCTGGAAAATTTTATACAAGAAATATTGTAACTGGCGAAAAGACTTTACAGGGGTCCTTTTATCAAGATAAGTTTGATGATACATCAGGAACAGATGCGATTGATATTAACAAAATCGATCCAAAATTTAAAAAGGAACTTGAAAGAATCGCCGATGAGTTAGAGTGTTATTTTAAAGAGATAAGGCAAATAAAATTCACAATAGAAAAAGGGAAATTATGGATTATTGAACAGACTCAGGTAATGAGTAAATCAACACAGGCTTCTTTGAAGAGTCTACTTTATCTATTGAGTAAAAAGATAGTGAATGAAGAATATGTTGTAAAACATATAAATCCTTCTGAGATGTCTGATATACTTCATCCGGTAATAAATCCAGAGTCTGTTAAGAAAATGAAAAGTATAGACGGTGGTATTAATGGAGCACCAGGTGCAGCAAGAGGAAGAGTATATTTTAGTACAGAAGCATTATTAGAAGCATATAGAAAGGCTATAGCAGAAGAGAAAGATAAAAGTGTTATTCTTGTTTTACCAGCAACTTATGCTGAAGATGTTAAAGCAATAGAGGTATCCAAGGGTGTTTTATCCTGTGAAGGTGGATATTCTGCACATGCCTCAGTTGTTGCAAGACAGTACGGTAAGGTCTCGTTAGTTAATCCAGAATTAAAGATAGATGTTAAGAAGAAACAGTTTTCTATTGGCGATATTATTGTAAAAGAGGGAGAATATATAACTCTTGATGTTCCTTATTATGGAAGGCCAAGAATTATTTTAGGTAAGGCAGAACTAATTGAGCCAGATCCAAAGGATTCCGGTTTATTAGATTTTATTGAAATTACAAATAAATTCTTAAAAAATTTTAGGGTTTATGGAAATGCGGATACTCCAAAGGATGCTGCATTAGTTAAAAAATTTGGCGGGGAAGGAATTGGACTCTGTAGAACAGAGCATATGTTTTTTCAGCCAGAAAGAATTAATGTATTCAGAGAAATGATAATGGCTTCTAATAAAGAAGAAAGAGTTAAGTCACTTAAAAAACTTCAAAAGATGCAGACAGAAGATTTTTATGGAATATTTAAGAATATGGCACCATATCCAGTAACAATAAGACTTCTTGATGCACCTCTTCATGAATTTTTGCCACATACAAAAGAGGAGATGGAAGATTTTATAGAATATATGGGAAAGGTTAACCCAGAATTAACAAGAGCAGATATAGAATATAAGTGTGAAGCAATAGAAGAGGTAAACCCAATGTTGGGACACAGAGGTTGTAGAATAGCCATTTCCTATCCAGAAATCTATGAAATGCAACTTATTTCTATTTTTGAAGCAGCATATCAATTGCAGGAAGAAGGAATAGATGTTGAGCCAGAAATTATGATACCAATTGTTATGAATATTCAGGAGATGAAGGCAATTAAAAATGGCAAGAAAATAGAAGGCGGATTTATAAAAGGTATTATACAGGTAGAACAGGAAGTTAGAGATAGATTAAAAGCGAAGAAACCTCTTGAGTATAAGGTTGGCACAATGATAGAATTACCTGCTGCTGTATTGAGTTCTGGTGAACTTGCTCAGTATGCTGAATTTTTCTCTTTTGGGACAAATGATCTTACACAAACAACTCATGGTCTTTCAAGGGATGATTTTAATACATTTCTGCCAGATTATAGTAAATACGATATTATTGAAGCAAATCCATTTCAGATATTATCAGAACCAGTAAAGGAGATGATATTAATATCAACTCAGAGAGGTAGATTGACAAGACCGGATTTAAAGGTTGGCTTGTGCGGAGAACAGGGTGCTGATCCGAGAAATCTTGAATTTTTAAGAAAAGCGGGACTTAACTATGTTTCCTGCTCCAGTTATTCAATACCTATTGCAAAACTGGCTATAGCACAAATGGAGATTGAAAATAAGTGATTTTTTTATTTTTTTAACAAATAAAAGGGCTCTCTTTTAAAAAAAGAGGGCTTTTTTATTTTAAGAAGGCAAAATGGTAAAATATTCTGTTTTCTTTTTTCCATTTTTCAGCAAACAGAGATCTTTGGAATTTTTCTATTTTTGATTCATTATAGTGAAAATAGTTTATATTATTATTTTCTAAAATTCTAATACACCACTTATAATAATCTTCAAAATCAGAAATAAAGAAAAATTCTCCATTATTTTCTAATTTTTTTAAAACAAGAGTTAGAAAATTTTCATTAAATAATCGTTTTTTATGGGCTCTTCTTTTAGGCCATGGATCCGGGAATGTCATGTATATTTTATGAATAGAAGAATCCTCAAAAAGATGTGATAATACTAAAAAGGCTTCACCATTTATCCATAGAATATTTTTTAGATTGTTATCTTTTTGTTTTTTATTACATTTTAAAATTCTATCTTTTTTTATATCTATACCTATATAGTTAAAATTTTTATTATTTAGTGCCTCATTAATAAGAAAATGACCATTCCCACATCCGATTTCTACTATTATTGGATTTTTTTCTTTAAAATAGTCATGCCAATCAATAATGTTATATTCAAAAATTTTTTCACTATTTGAGAGAGTAAATATTTCAATATCTTTTATTTTTATGAATTCCATTGTTGTTTTAATTCTCTATATATTATATAGTTGAAATAAAAAAAATAACTAGGAATAAGATACAAAAATTATTTATTTTGTCAAAGTTTTTAGTTTAATATATTGGATCCTGGCATGATTTTATTTTTAGGGAGATAAAAATATAGAATTATCCCATGGTTAATTTTGTTTGAGAAATGATTGTAATAGGCTAATTTATTTTTTTTAATAGTATGTCTCAAAACCCACCACCTGATAGCAATCATTGTAGATTGCCTTGTAAAAGGGCGCGGTGTTACCGGAAAAGTGGGATAATTCTCTCCCCTTATTCCACTTTTTCATCTTTGTTAATCTTAAAAATAACTTTAATGTTATTATACTACACTTCATCTCAACCCCAGTAATTCCTAATTTCTCGTATTCTTCCAAAAATAGTAGGATAATTCTCCTCAGTAAAACACCCATGCTGAAAAAATTAAGATCAGCATGGATTTTCTTCAAAAAACGATAGTC
>DAONLM010000079.1:0-12482 GCA_035406685.1 Spirochaetota bacterium | reverse complement strand
GCAAGAAGTTTTGTAAAATCTAAAAATTTATCCTTATGAAAATTTTTAAGATTTTCAAAAATATTTACTATTTTTATAAAATCAAATCTTTTATAAAGTTTATAAAAATCATCTGCTATATCTGGTTCAATCTCTAAAATAAATTTATCTATCATTATCTCTAATAAAATATGAGAATAGTAAAAAGCCATATTATCACCAGTCCACTCTTTATAAAGTCTCTCTACTAAACTGGTATTTTCCTTAAAAAATAAAGAATTATGAAAAAATGAATCTAACTTCAAATGAGAAGACATTCCATTAATTAAATCTGTTAATTCTAATGAAAGTTCTGAAAAAGAAGATAAAAATTTTTCCGTGACTCTTACATTTCTTGAATGAAGGCCTAAGACATCCGGTAATGTTAGTCCAATATTATAATAATCATTATCTTTTTTTCTATGTAAGTAGTAATGACTCAAAAAATTCATAAATTAATTTCTATAAACCAGGGAGGATATCCCCCCTGGTGTTTTATTTTTAAGATTAAGATATTTTTATAATTTTACTGGCACTGGCTTAATTTTCCAGATCTCCTCTGCATATTCTCTAATTGTTCTATCAGTAGAAAATTTACCCATATTAGCAACATTTTTAATAGCCATTTTTGTCCATCTATCATAATCCTTATATACTTCTGAAACCTCTTTTTGTTTATCATAATATAACTGAAAATCAGCAAAAAGAAAGTATTGATCATGATTTAAAAGACTATCTATTATTGGCTTAAATAATATAGGATTTTCAGAAGAGAAGAATCCACAAGAAATAAGATCGATAACCTTTTTTAGTCTCGGATTATTTTCATAATACTCTCTCGGATTATACCCCTTTCTCTTCAATTCCTCTATATCTTCTACCCTTAAACCAAAGATAAAAATATTTTCAAGGCCTACCTCTTCTGCAATCTCTATATTTGCCCCATCCCATGTCCCTATTGTTAAAGCACCATTTAGAGCAAATTTCATATTACCTGTTCCACTTGCCTCTTTTCCAGCTGTTGAGATTTGTTCAGAAAGATCTGATGCTGGAAAAATCCTTTCAGCCAGTGATACTCTATAATTTGGTAAAAATACAACTTTTATTTTACCTTTTATATCTGGATCATTGTTTATAATATTACCAACATTGTTTATTAATTTAATTATCAATTTTGCCATATAATAGCCAGGAGCAGCCTTTGCACCAAATATAAATGTTCGAGGCACAAAGTCCATATCTGGATTTGATTTTAGATCTATATACATGGCAATAATATTAAGAACATTCAAAAGCTGTCTCTTATATTCGTGAAGTCTCTTTACTTGAATATCAAAGATTGAATTAATATCAACATCAATTCCAGTTGTTTCTTTAATGATATCCACAAGAATTTTTTTGTTATTAAATTTTATCTCCTTCCATTTTTTTAAGAAATCTTTGTCATTAATGTATTTTTCAAGACCTTTTAATTGATAAAGATCAGTAATCCAACTATCGCCTATCTTTTCTGTAATAAGATTAGCAAGTTCTGGATTAGACTTTAAAAGCCATCTTCTTTGAGTTATGCCATTTGTCTTATTATTAAATTTTTCTGGGAAGAATTCATAAAAATCTTTTAATAACTGATTCTTTAATAAATTAGAATGTAATTCTGCAACACCATTAACAGAATGACTACCAACTATTAATAAATATGCCATTCTTACATATCTCTCCCCACTCTCGTCTATAAGAGACATTCTTCTTAATCTGTTAATATCTCCAACATATTTCATTGATACCTGACTGAGAAATTCGTAATTTATCTGATAAATTATCTGCATATGTCGTGGTAAGAGTTTTTCCATCATCCATACAGGCCATTTTTCAAGAGCCTCTGGTAACAGCGTATGATTAGTATATCCAAACGTCTTTACTGTAACATCCCATGCCTCATGCCAGTCAACGCCATATTCGTCGACAAGAAGCCTCATTAATTCCGGGATTGCTATTGCTGGATGAGTATCATTCAATTGAATAGCAACCTTATTGCTAAAATTTTTAAAATCACTATGATACTTTCTATATCTTCTTATAATATCCTGTAAAGAGGCAGAAACAAAAAAATACTGTTGTTGTAATCTTAAAAACTTACCAGCCTCTGTAATATCATTTGGATAAAGCACTTTTGAAATATTCTCTGTTTTATTTTTCTCTTCAACAGCTTCTACATAATTTCCCATATTAAAATCGTGAAAGTCAAATTCATTCGTTGCCTTGGCACTCCACAATCTAAAAGTATTAACAGTATTATTATTATACCCAGGAATAGGAACATCATAAGGCATTGCTAAAACATCCTGAGTATTTTCCCATTTATAAACTGTTCTTCCCTCTTTATTTTTATAAGTAGTAACATTTCCATAAAATTTAACTCTTATCTCAAATTCTGGTCTTTCTATTTCCCATGGAGATCCTAATTTTAACCAGTTATCTGGTTCTTCAACCTGATAGCCATCTACTATTTTTTGATTAAAAATACCATATTCATATCTTATTCCATAACCATAAGCAGGATACTGAAGAGTTGCCATAGAATCAAGAAAACATGCAGCAAGTCTTCCAAGCCCACCATTACCAAGTCCAGCGTCAACCTCTTCTTCTCTTATTTTATTAAGATCAAGCCCAAGTTCTTTCATCGCAACTTCACATTCATCATATATCTCAAGATTAACAAGACTATTACCAAGAGATCTTCCCATTAAAAATTCGAGAGATAGATAATAAACTCTTTTAGCATCATTATTATAATATGTCTGTTGAGTCTTTATCCATCTTTCAATTAAGAAATCTCTAACAGTTAATGCAAGAGAATAAAAGTTATCATGATCTGTGGCAGAATATTCATCCTTTGCTAAAGAATATTTTCTGTGATTTAAAAAAGAGTTTTTTATTCTTTCTACAATATCTCTGTTCATTTCTTTTGAGAGACTATTTTTTTTAGCCATAAGTTACCCCTTTTTATAAAGAATTTTTTAGTTACTTAATTTTAAAGAACCATTTTTTGAATACCTTTATAACTTAAAAATCTCTATTTGTCAAAGAAAAGTTAAATTTTTAATTCCTTATCTAACTCCTCTTCATACTTTGCCACTTTTAGTTTAAAATCAAGAATCTTCTGTATTTCGGTTTCAACAGAATCAAAATCAGCTCTATTAGATGTATCTATTAAGGTAAGCTTTGTATAAACAGAATTAAAAGTATGCTTTATGCCGGATAATTGATTTATAAAATTATTTTGTAAATTTGTTAATTTATTTATATTATCTTTCTGTTCCATGAGTCTTTTTAAGATCATTTCATCTTTATCTGATTTACTCTCCTCTTTCTTTATTTTATTAGTAATATATGAGATATCCCAATCCTTTTTTGCTAATGTATTCTCAATGCTATATATTCTATTTGCAAGATCCTTTGCCTGTTTTATACCTTCATTTAGATCTTTTATAATACCCTTAAATTCTGCCTTTATCTTATCATTGTCATTAATATATTTTTTAATCTCATTGAATAAATTTTCACACTCTTTAATCTCTTTTGCAACATAATGTTTTCTTGAAAAATCTGGAATTTTTAAAACAAGAAAACTAAGTAATAAAAAAATCCCAGCCTGAACAATAAAATAGATTGACATTATTGGAAATATTTTAATAAGCGCAAGAAAAATCAGAGCAAGAACTATACTTCCAATTACTCCTAATCCCAAAATTCCAGCCACAATTTTTTTTACGACATTTATAACCTTACTCTTTGATTTATCAAAAAAATTTTTTACCCCTTCCAGACTAAAATCAGCCATAATATCCTCCTAAAAATTTTAATAAAATCTTTATACCTATAAAAAATCTATAATATTTTTATAGAAAAATGTCAAGGACTTTAAGAATTTGAGTATATTTCAGCATTTCTTTATTTTAAAACTAAAAAATTTTATTTTTTTTACAAAATTTGTAAAGGATTTTCTCAAAAATTTTGTGATTAATATATAGAAAATAATTTTTATCAATAGGAGGATTTTTTTATGAATAAAAAGAAATTAAATTCACAAAATAGTCACGAACTACATTTTGTAGTTACTTCTACTATGAAAGAAAAACTTGCAAAGATAGCTAAAAATGAAAATATTTCTCTATCAAAGTTAATTTTATATGTTTTACAAAAATTCTCTGACAGGATCAAAAAAAGATACTGTTTCGGACATGAGGATGAGAATCTCTATGAAAGAATAGAGGCAGATGCATCTATACATTTTTATATTCCAAAAGAGGAATATAGATTTTTGAAAAAGATGCATGCTGATCTAAACTTTTTCAGCATGGCAAAATTATTGAGAAGCATCCTTGAAATTTTCATTGAAGAGTATGAGAGAATGGGAATGATTGGATTTGAAAAGAAATGCAGTCTTGTAACATTGAGATTATGGTTGAAACTGACAAAGATAAAGAGGTGGTGGAAGAGTAGAGAATTGTCCCACTTCCACGGTAATACTACCCCATTCTACAAGGCTATATATAACAGTTGCTATCAGGTAATAGGCTTTGAGACCTATTATTAGGGAATATTTATTAAAAATTTTATCAAAAAATAAATAAAATTATTATTATATTTTTCTCAAACAAGATTAACCTAAGGATAACTCTATTCTTTTTGTTTCCTAAAAATAAAATCGCACCCTTTTTATTAAGAAAAAATCAAAAATTCTTGATTTTAATTATAAATTTTTATATAATTTCCTAAAAGAGAAAAAGATGAAGAAAGAATTAAAAATTATAGAGGGTAAATTAATACCTTGCGATAATGAAGAAGAGAGTATTGTTACAATATTTATCTCGCCGACAAAAGAGGAGTGTCAAAGATTAATAGAGGAGTATCATATAGATGAACATACTCTTAACTCAAGCTTGGATCCAGATGAGATAAGTAGACTTGAATTCGAAGAAAATCACATTGCAATGATAATAAAAAGGCCTAAAAACTATTCCACAAAAGATAATTTCCTGTTTAAGGTAACATCAATTGGTCTCTTTATATTTAAAAATAAGATGATAATTGTTATGCCAGAAGATATTCAAATATTAGAAAGAAAATTCGAAGGGAAGCCGAATTTAAAAATCAATAATCTAAATGATATTCTTTTAAAATTACTTTATGGGACAATTTATCACTTTCTGGGACACTTAAGAGTTATTAATATGATCTCTGACTCTATTGAGGAAAAAATTAATACTTCAATGGAAAATAAATATTTAATAAATATGTTTACTCTTGAAAAGAGCCTTGTTTACTATCTGAATGGCATCACTTCAAACGGCGTTTTACTTGAAAAAATAAAGACAAATATAAATAAATTTCATTTTACAGAACAACAAATCGAAACTCTCGAAGATGTTATTATAGAAAACACTCAGTGCCATAAACAGGCTGAAATCTATTCAAATATTCTTGCAGGCCTTATGGATGCAAGATTTTCTATTGTGAATAACAATCTAAATATACTAATAAAAAGCCTTACTATATTAAGTGTTGTATTTATGCCACTTAATGTAATTGCAGGGATTGGTGGTATGTCAGAATTTAGTATGATGACACAGGGGATTGATTGGAGAATATCCTATTCTCTTTTAATTTTAGGATTGATAGGTGTTGCCTTTCTTACATATTTTATATTAAGAATATTTTTTAAGAAGAAATGAGTAGTACAGTAAAGTTTACAGAAAAAGAGAGAGAAAAACAAGCAACTCAAATAACAATTGTCGGATTTATAGTAAATTTAATTCTTACTGCTGCTAAATTTATAGCTGGAATAATTGGCAAGAGTAATGCGATGGTTGCCGATGCTGTTCATTCTCTTTCTGACTTTCTAACTGATATAATAGTAATTGTCTTCATAAAAGTAGCATCAAAACCAAAAGATAAGAATCACCATTATGGTCATGGGAAATTTGAGATATTTGCAACGATTATTATTGGTGTTTTTCTGGTTTTGGTTGCTTTGGGTCTTATATGGAATGGCATAAAATTAATAATTTCTTTTACTAAAGGAGTCATTCTTGAAAAGCCAGGCCTTATTGCGTTAATTGCAGCAATTGTTTCAATAGTAATAAAAGAGGCTTTATATTGGTATACTTATTTAAAAGGTAAAAAGATTAATAGCATGGCAGTAATAGGCAATGCCTGGCATCATAGATCAGATGCATTCTCATCAATCGGCACTTTACTTGGTATAAGTGGTGCTATATTTTTAGGTGAAAAATGGAGAATTCTTGATCCAATTTCTGCTATAATTGTTAGTATCTTTATTTTAAAAGTGGCATTTAAATTGATAATGCCAAACATAAATGATCTTTTAGAAATATCCCTACCAGAAAAAATAGAAAATGAAATTTTAGAAATAATAAATAATACTGATCCAGAAATTAAGAATTCTCACAATCTTAAAACAAGAAGAATTGGAAATAACTATGCAATAGAAATTCATATAAAAGTGGATAAAGATATGACTGTTGAGTCATCACACAATATTGCTACTAAAATAGAGACTAACATAAGAGAAAAGTATGGAGAAAATACTCATGTAGCAGTTCACATTGAGCCATTTTAGAAATTACTTAATATTCTAATAATATCCATCTCATTAGTTTTTATCTTTTTGCCATTCTGATCATAGATAATTGCTTCAACATATTGAGAATGATTTACTCTGTTTACTGGACTCCCATCCTTATCAAAAAGATCTATATTTTTTATGATATAAGTCTTATCAACAGGGGATATGTATTCCATTATATCATCTTTTGAAATTGAATTATAAATCTTTAAAATCGCTTTATCTTTATTATTACCTATAACCATTGCGCCCAATCTATATTCTCTTATATAGGTAAGATTATGAGTAATATTTGCATTCTTTATTGGGTTTTCAAAAAAAAAGCCAGTAGAAAATTCTCTATGAGAGACAATATTTAGCTCTTTATTAATAAAATCAAAGTCTGGCTCTCTATTATTAATATAACAATCAATCGCAACTCTATATGCTCTAACAATACTTGATATATAAAGGATTGATTTCATTCTGCCTTCGATTTTCAATGATGTTACTCCTGCTTCAGCTAATTCCTTAATATATCTTATCATGCATAGATCCTTGGAAGACAGGACATATGTCCCCCTTTCATCCTCCTCTATTTCAAAATCCTGATCTTTTCTATTCTTCTCTTTTAAAATAAATTCCCATCTACAGGAATGCGAACAATCCCCTTTATTTGCACTTCTTGTTATCCCATCATCATTCTCTCTTGCTCCAAGATTTTTTGTGGTCATATATGCAGAAAGTATGCATCTTCCAGAATAAGAGATACACATTGCCCCATGGACAAAAGCCTCAAGTTCTATATCAACACTATTCTTAATCTCTTTTATCTGCGATAAAGAAAGTTCTCTTGCTAAAATAATTCTTGATACCCCTAATTCTTTATAAAGCATTGTTGCATATTGATTTGTTGTATTTGCCTGAGTGCTTATATGAACAGGTATTTTTATGGAATATTTTCTTACTAAATATAGAAGCCCTAAATCTGAAATTATAATACCATCTGGCTTTAATTCATTTAAAATATTTAGACTCTCTATTATTTTATTGGCTTCCTCGGGTGTAAAATATATATTAAGGGCAACATAAATTTTTTTATTTATTCTATGAGTATAATCTATTGCCTCTTTTAATTCCTCATAATTAAAATTTTTTGCATTTGCTCTTAAAGAGAGATCTTTTAAGCCAACATATACAGCATCTGCTCCATAATTAAAGGCAACTTTTAATTTTTCAAAATCACCTGCTGGGGCAAGCAATTCTAATTTAGACATATATTTTAATATAACCCCTTTATAGCCTTATACTTTTTTTGAGCAAGAAGATGTTCTTCATAGGTCTCTGAAAAATAGTGTGTCCCTTCAACTGGATCCTTTACTACAAAAAATAGATAATTGTGTTTTGCCGGGAAAAAACTTGCTTTTAAAGCCTCAACACCTGGAT
Organism: Spirochaetota bacterium; assembly: GCA_035406685.1. Lineage (GTDB taxonomy): Bacteria > Spirochaetota > GWE2-31-10 > GWE2-31-10 > MWDO01 > DAONLM01. The sequence goes on along the minus strand of DAONLM010000079.1, from coordinate 4,390 downwards.
TACATATAGCAGTTGGTGGAAGTCCATAATAGAGATATGTATTATATGGATTATCTATTAAGAGATCTGATTCAAGAAGATGCTCTTTAGGCTTACCCAAAATATACTGAACAGTAGCACAACTTTGAAGCCTCATTTTTATTTTTAATCTATTATAAAATATGCCAGCCACTATTTTTGATTCATTATGATTTTTAACCTCTTTCTCAATTATTGATGCAAGAATTATCTTTTCATAGAGATCCTTTTTTGGCATATTCTTATAATCCGGATATATCTGCTCTAATTTCTTAAAAAAAAGATTAACCATACCTTTAAAAATAGTTTCTGCACTGCTCCCCTTATTAAAAACATATGTATCACATCCGAGCAATCCTTCTATAGAGGGAAATCCAGAAATCCCCAGCCTCTCTTTATAATCTGGCAAACTAAAAAAATCTTCAATCTCTTCTTCTGTTAAAATATTTAAATTTATTAAGGTCTCTTTTATCTGTTTAAAAGAATAGCCTTCTGGTATCATAAAGGAGACAGTGACAAATTTGCCATTATATATAGAGTTAATTATTTTAAAGGTAGAACTGTCTGATTCTATAAAAAAATATCCAATCTTCAACTCCTTATCAAGATTAAGTAATCTTACAATTGATACAAATAGCAATTTTGAATGAATATACCTATTTTTATAAAGAAGATCAGCAACAGTATGAGTTGTATAACCCTTTTTAACTTGAAATTCAATTCCAGTGACAGGAATATTACCAGTAGGTCTATTTAACCAGAAAACAACGATTGAAAAAATAGAGAACACTAATATTATTAAAACAATAAATGTCTTTAAAAATACTCTACCTTTCATACTCTATTTTTTCTTAACATCCTTTTCCATATCTTCTAAATCATCAAGTAAACTCTTATCTTTATTTTCTAACTCTTTATCAAGTTCATCAACAGTCTTTTCTGATTCCTTTATTTTTTCTTCTACTTTTTCATTTATCTTATCTTTCATCTTTTCATTGCTCTTTATCTCTTTTTTTATCTCCTCTTTTTCTCTATTCAAATCCTTTTTTATCTCTTCTAATTTTTTCTTTTTATCTTCTCTCTTTAATTTAATATTATAGACTTCAATTTTTTTATCTATCTTTTCACCATCAATATATAACTCTTCTACCTCATAATCATTTGATGCAAATTTTAATTTTACCTTTTCATTTTTATCTATTTTTATCTCCATATTTTGATAAAATTTACCATAATATAAATCATTATAACTAACAAGAATGGCAGTATTAGCATCAGTATTAAAATTTATTTTAATGGTGATTTTATCTTTTTCATCTTTTGTTTCTTCTGAATGAAATTTTAAATTGTTTTTAATATTATTAAATTCAATCTCTTTTAGTTTTTCCTTTTTTGTCTCTTTTATTTTTGTTACATTTTCTATAATCTCTCTTTTTGCTTCTTCATAATTTTCATTATTTTTCTTTTTCTCAACAATAACATCTATTTTTTCGTTTATTTTATCTTCACTCTCTTTTATTTTATTATCGTCAACTTCTATTTTATCTCCTTCACTTATACTTTCTTCTTTTAATAGATTTTCCTTAATATGATTAGCCAGAGAAGAATCTATATTTTCCAGTTCATTAAGTTTTTTAATATCAACATTTTTTCTTACAGCAACATTTCCCTGAATAACAATAAGAGAAGATTTATCATTTTGATTAGAGACGCCAAACTCTGTCCCTCTAACACCAACAGTTATTGATTTTGTCTGAACCTCAAAACTCGAACCAGGATTTAATTTATTACACTTTGTAAAAATTTCACCCTTTGATATATTTAATCTTGAATTTTCAGTCTCATTATTTTTTAACAAAACAGAAATTTTTACAATACTAAAAGGATTAATCTTTACAAAAACATTATCGCCTATTTTAAGTTCTGCAATAGAGTCTTTATCTGTTATAATAGAATCCTCTTCCATTAAAAAATCGCCAACTTCTGCATTTTTTGTAGAAGAATCTTTAACACTAATCTTAACATCTCCCTGTACATAAGTTATAACACAATCCTTTTTAATTGTTTCTTTTTTACATCCTATTAAAAGTAAAAAAATAATAAGAATAAAAAATCCTTTTCTCATTTTGCCCTCTTTAATAAATCTTAGTATTATATTTTGAATATACTTGATTTTTTTTAGTTTGTCAAAATATTTTACAAGTTAAAAGGATGGGTGCAATTTTATTTTCAGGCAAAATATCTTTTCAGGGCACCTCTAAAAACCCGTTTTTTTAGGGGCATTTTCTTCTCTATCAATTTTTTAAAAAATTATTATAAAAAATACCTTATCTTTATAAAAAACCGCTAATAAAATGCACTAAAAATACCCTCATACTTATTAATATACCTCCAAAAATACATAATTTTGCCCTTCAGGCAAACTAATCCCTTGTAAGAAACAAAAATCTACAAATATTATAAGTTAGATTCATCAAACCTATATTAAATTTTGCTCTTTTTATCCCTATACTTCTAATAAAAGACCCATTCATACTATTCTCTATAAAGCCAAATACATGTTCAACTCTCGCTCTTACTTTTAATTTTTTCCTATTTTCTTCTTTTTTATTCCTTTTTATTTGTTTTTTATATCATATCTTTATAATTCTTTTAAATTTATTATAGGTTTTTAGAGATACCATATAAAACACTTTATCCCTTTCTCTGATTCTGATCTAAAATTTTCTCTATTTTATTATTTCCTTAACTTCTGTCAAAATCTCACCCTTATTAAGAATTATTTTTAGAATTTCTTCTTTCTTGACATCATTACTATCAGTGATAACTTTATTTTCATTATTTAAAACAATAGAATATCCTCTTGAGAGATTCTTTAAAGGACTTAAGTTATCCAGTTTCTGAGTAAGTAAATCAAAAGTATGTCTATATTTTTGTAATAGATTATCATAATCTGATAATAGATTCTCTTTTAAATAGGAAAAATTTTGAAGATTATTTTCATATATTTTAGTCATATAAAAAATAAGTCTCTCCACACTACTATTACTATATCTACTAAAAAGATTATCAAGAAAATAATTAAAATAACTACTTATTCTTAATTTATAGGCTCGTATGTTATTTAAAAGTTCATTTCTCTGTCTTATTGCAATTTCAGCAGCGGCAGAAGGTGTAGGAGCTCTTAAATCAGCACAAAAGTCAGCAATTGTAAAATCTATTTCATGCCCTATGCCAGTAATTATTGGGATATCTGAATTTTTTATTGCTCTTGCAACAATTTCTTCGTTAAAAGCCCATAAATCTTCTATTGAGCCCCCACCTCTTGCCAATATTAAAAGATCAACTTTATATTCTGTATTTTTTCTATAATGATAATTAGCGCACTCTATTGCTTTAACTATTTCATATTTTGCTTCCTCTCCCTGAACTGATGCTGGAAAAACAATAATATTCAATCCTTTATATCTCATTGATAAGACTCTAAGAATATCCTGTAATGCAGCAGCGTTCGGGGATGTTATGATACCGATTGTCTCTGGATATTTGGGGATATCTTTTTTAGTAGCTGGATCAAATAATCCCTCCTCTTCTAACTTTTTTTTAAGCATTTCGAATTTTATTGCTAATTCGCCAATACCGAGTGGGATCATTTTTGATATTACTACAGAATATTCTCCATTTTTTTCGTATAACTGAATTCTTCCATCTACTAAAACCTCTTTACCATCCTTTATCTCTGATATATTATTATTAAATTCTGCAAGAACCAATGGTTGGATATTTCTAAAAACTATGGCTCTAATAGAAGCGCCATTATCCTTTAAAACAAAAAACCAATGGCCTGATAAATTCGGCTTAAAATTAGAAATCTCACCCCTTAAATATACATTAGGATATGAGGTCTCCAGATTATATTTTAACAAATGAGTAAAATCAGATACAGAAAGATATTTATTAATATTATTTTTTTCTTTCAACTCTTACTTCTTTAATGAAAGTAAATAATCTCTCTGTTTTAGTAATTCTCTTGCATATCGAGAATTAAGGCTGTTCATATTTTTCTTTGTTTCCTCAATTGCCTTTTCAATTTCTGCTAAAGTCATTTTATTTATCTTTTTATTTTTTTGTTTTTTTTCTTGTACATTGTCTGACATATATAAAACTTCTCCTTTTCTTTTTATTTTTAACTATATTATATATAGCATATTTTCTTTTTTTTGTAAAACTTTTTTATATGCTAAAAGCATTGAGAAATTCAATTTTATTTTAGGGTAAATTTTTTTATTTTTTTTCTAAAAGTTGTAAAGGATTTTCTCAAAAATTTTGTGATTAATAATTAGAAAACAATTTTTATTTCAGGAGGAAAAAT